>CAXTPL010000024.1:0-27964 GCA_964246065.1 uncultured Acidobacteriaceae bacterium | reverse complement strand
AGAAGCCCCGCAACTCAGCCTCTTCCTCCACACTCAGTTCCAGCGCTGTCTTCGGCCGACCGGTTGGCATAACCGAGGTTAACGCAGCTGCCTCTGTTTTAACAAGTATCTCTGGGACAGCACACTAGTGGCTGTTATGAAGTCTATGCGGGTTATTTGAACATGTTGGCGATCAGGAGGCAGGCGAAGCTGACGTACTGAAATCCTTGAGCGTGGTGTCGAGCCGTTGGTAGTCTCGTGCAAGGGGGGGAAGCGGGCTGCCCAGGCAAAGCTTCTCTCCACCACCCAACGGCGCGGCAGCAGCACGAGGCCGCGTTTGGCCATGGGGTGCTTGACCACTTCGAGCCGGATGCCGTGGCTTTGGGCGGCCTCTGCCGCAGCTTGCCCGGTGTAGCCCTAATGCGTCGCTCGGATAACCAACCCTCAACTTACTCGCCATCCATCCATACTGAATACGACTTGTGACCAACGTAAGCACTTATCTTGGTGCAAACTTCATAACAGTCATTAGACCCTTACTTCATAACAGCCATTAGACCCTTTTCGCTACATGCTTCTGGTGTCGGTTGTTGGATGCCTTGTCGCCGAATTGATATATACCCTTGTCGTCTTTCACGCGATCGAGGAAGGAGCCAAGTCCCCCAAGTCCACACACAGCACCTGTTGAAAGCGCGCTGACGCCAGAGCAAGCCCTGCTCACCACATCGGGAATGAGGTCTATGCCGCCCATTATGCCGAGCGCGAAGCCTGCCGTCTCGTCATCGGTTGTGGAACGGTATTGCTGCTTGGTTCGATGTGGTTGAACTTTTCTTTGGCGCACCGCCCGATTGCTACTCGCTACATCCGCATCGACCAGATGGGACGCGCTGAGGCAATCCAAGACACCGACCTTAACTACAGCCCCCGCGAGGGCGAAGTACGGACTTACCTCACCGATTGCGCCAACTATCGCTACACCATTGGCAAGGACACCATCGCGAAGAAGTAACCCCTCAACTACTACTTCTATCGCAGACGCTGGCCTCGCAATTGATGACGGCTGACAATGCGAATCATCTTGTCTCCCCTGGTCACAGGGCAGATCGACACGAGCGATGAGCTGGCGCACGAGATGTTACACAAGGCCGAACGCCGCACCACAACGACCAATCGTGCGCGACCACTACGTGCATCTTGTACAGCTTTACGAACAGCACAAACGCTTCGCCGCGACGCGGGATAACAACCTGCGTTTGCAGGGATTCGTAGAGGCTTTAACGGAAAAGTGCATTCGTGGCTAGTCCCGCTCCCTTGGAGCTGAACAGTCAGCGTGTCTCCGCTCCGCACCTTTACCCTCAACCGCTCGAAAGGAGCACACCATCATGGAAACGCGGATCGTCAATGCCACGGAATACCGCAATGTAATACTCACTTTGCTGGGTAAGTCCAAGACCAATCCCCGCCGCACCTTCGAACAAGTTGCCCTGAAAGAACTTGCCTCGTCCATCCGTACCCAGGGCGTACTCTCGCCCTTGTTGGTTCGTCCTGTCACTGAGAACGGCTTCGAGATCATTGCAGGAGCACGGCGCTACCGCGCCGCGCAGATGGCTAAGCCCCGACCGTACCCGTCCGCATTGTTCATCTCTCCGATGCGGCGGAGCTGGAAGCGCACCGTGATTTTGAATGCCGCCGGATCGAGCAGAGCAGATGCAGACTGTGCTCGTGAAGTTAAGCAAGTAGTAATTACGTCCGTTCTCCCGCCGCAATTTATTGCTGCCTGGGTATGAACGAGAAAGGACATGGTATGCGTAGTAGGACCATCCTAAAAGCGCGAGGAAGGCGAATCGGCCAGAAAGCAATCGTGATTGACCATTATGTGACTTGGCGTGACTTTCGGCAAGTCTGGCGCTCTCAAGGCACGAGGACCGCTTTCGCGCCTGGCGTCACCTCATAGGCCATCGCCGCATCGATGTGATCGAAAGCGAACTCCTTGCCTACCCGTGTATGGAATAGAGGATCATCAATCACCCCTTCCAAGTAGTTGATTGCCGCAGTGAGACGCTGGGGATCAGCGACCGTTCCACTGGCAAAGTTGCTGAATCGCTTGAGCATAAGGTTTTTCGCCATGATGAGAAGAGAGGAGATTGTGACGGGTGCGGCAGCCCCCAGAAATCCGTAGAAATAGATCGCGGAGTACATAGGAAGCGTCGGCGCAACGCGGCTGGTGAGTTCGCCGCCAACGCCGTCAAACACTGCCGTTGTGCCAAGCTCTACCGCGAGCTTGCCCAATTCGCTTTCGAAATGTTTATCACTGGTAATAAGCGCATACTCAACGCCGTGGGAGCGCAACTTTGCAGCGGCGTCCTCCGAGCGAGCGAGAAAGATCGCCGGTACGCTGCGCCTACGTGTGAGAGCCGCCATCGCGAGCCCTGTGGCTGAAGTGCCTGCCGTGACAATCACGCCTTTGTGGCCTTCGACAGCGATTTGCTCAAGAAAGGCATAGGCAGTGATTGCATTGACCAGCGATCCGGTGTAATCACCCGTGGCGGCGCTCTCCGATAGAACCACGCAGCTCGTGCGCTCAACCAGAACCTGTTCGCTCCACAGGCCAAGAGTTTGCGCGCTCTTGCTCAGCGAACGGTAGATCGCAACACCGCGGCCAACCAACTCTGGAGATACATCCTCCCCGACTGCCGATACCGTGCCAGCCGCAGAGGCACCCCAGATATCGTATGTGCGATTCAGAGCCCGCGATGCTGCCGCGCCGGGGTTAATCAGGAACGATTTGTCGCCGTGGTTGATCGCCGCGCCTTTCATTTCGGCAATAAGGTGACCGGGAGGCGGATTCTTCGGGGCGGGAACATCGCGCACTTCGAGTTTACGATCGGCATTGACGCAGATGGCTTTCACTATTTTCTCCATCCCTAAAGCGAATTGCCCTCGTTGAGGGGCTATTTCAGAAGAAACCCCAACACACCTTTCTATCAAGTACGGAAATTTTTGTTAGTGTTACTTGTATGAGGCTCGCAAGTGTCTGTCCCGTCGCTTTCACCTCGCGCATTCTGGGCGGCAGATGGAAAGCGCGTATCATCTGGGCTTTGGTACGCAACGAGCCGCTGCGCTTCTCCGAGCTTCGCCGCGCGTGTCCGCCGGTGAGTGACCGGATTCTAACCAAGGAACTGCGCGAGCTGCAGGCGTGCGGTCTCATCGCGCGACGCGACTACGGCGTCATACCGCCGAGAACCGAGTACAGCCTTACGGAGCTGGGCAACACGCTTCGTCCCGTAATGGCGTCGATGGCCGACTGGGGGGTCGAGAACCGGGGCAAAATCGCCGAGCACCTGTAGCGATGAAATGCGAACGTGTACGCAGCAGGCGTACAACATGGAAATACGGCTTTCAGATGATTGCGTCCGAGAGTGCGATATGTCGTTTCCGACGCTCCTCTATCGCCGGCGACAGACGACGAGGCCCTTGCCGTAAACGTACTTGGATAATTACCAACCGGCTGCATCACCTATCTCACCACCGAGCGGCATGTATACAGTTATGCTTTACAGTCTAACTGTGGTCGCGAGGTGAACTCCGGGCCATTGTCTGAACGCACGTTGTCAGGCCGGCCACGCTCGGCGATTACCCGCTCCAGCATCCGCGTTACGCGGCCACTGCCGAGGCTGATGTCGGCCTCCAGCGTCAGGCACTCGCGCGTGTAGGCATCGACCACGCTGAGGATGCGCACCATCGGCCCTCCTTCCAGGTTTTTTATCACTTTTGCTTTGATCTGCAGGGCGACATCGAAGTCTTGTGGCCCCGACATGCCGTCTAGGAGTAAGATCCAGTCGATGTCGCCGCCTGGAGTGAACTCCTGTCGGGCAATCGAGCCCACTACCACGAAGCTGCAGTCTGAGTTTGTAAAGCCACGTAGCTCAACGGCGAGCTGCGCATTCAAAAGGCTGCTTTCTTCACGCGCACGCATGATGTGTCTACACGACCTCCCAGTGCGAGCTTGAAGCACCTGGAGAGCTGACGTCGCTGTCACAAAGTGACCATACTTTCTCATACATGCCGATGCCGAATTGATTTGTCTACAAGAGGCTAGGCTCCGCGGAGCGGATGCTTCTAGATTAAATTACTCTCAATACTCCCCGCCCCCAAAGGCGAGGTTCTCAAACCGCGTGCACTTGCTCAGATACGCCAGGTGCACCGATCCGGTAGGCCCGTTTCTCTGCTTGGCGATGATGATCTCTGCTTTGCCTTCCGTGTCCGGGTCGGGCTGGCCGTTTTCGTCCTTATTGTAATAGCTTTCGCGGTGGATAAACGCCACCACGTCGGCATCCTGCTCGATCGAGCCGGACTCCCGCAGGTCAGAGAGCATCGGCTTCTTGTCCCCACCGCGCTGCTCGCTCGCTCGCGACAGCTGCGAAAGCGCAATCACCGGCACGGCAAGCTCCTTGGCCAGCGCCTTCAGTCCCCGTGAGACGTGCGAAACCTCCTGCGTCCGGTTTTCAAATCGCTTTGCTCCCGGGGCACCCGCGGCCGAGCCGGACATCAGCTGCAGGTAATCGATGACGATCAGGTCTAGCCGGCCGCTCATCTGGCGCAGCCGTCGCGCCTTGGCGCGCATCTCGGTCAGCGAAATGCCCGGGGTGTCGTCGATGAAGATCTTTGCCTCGACCAGCCGCTCCAGCGCTGAAGTGAGCTTTTCCTGGTCGTCGCGGCTGAGGTACCCCTTTTGAATCTTCTGCGAGTCAACCAGCGCCTCAGACGCCAACATGCGGCGGAGCAGCGACTCCTTCGACATTTCAAGCGAGAACACAGCCACCACGGCGTCGCCGCGCACCGCCGCATTCTGCGCAATATTGATCGCCCAGGCGGTCTTGCCCATGGAGGGCCGCGCTGCAATGATGGTCAGCTCAGACTTTTGCAGCCCGCTTGTCATGCGGTCGAATTCGTCAAAGTGCGTGGCCAGCCCCGTGACCTCGCGGTGCCCTTCCCGCATCAGCTCGTCGATTGAGCCGAAGCTGCCGCGGACGATCTCAGGAATGCCGGCAAAGCCGCGCTGAATGCCGTGCTCGGTGACTTCAAGCAGGGCGCTCTCGGCCGCGTTCAGTACCTCCAGCGCCTCGTCGGACTGATCGGCCGCGCGCGTAATTGCCGACGAGCAGACCTGGATCAGCTGCCGCAGCAGCGACTTGTCCTTGACGATGCGGACGTACTCTTCGATCGAAACGCGCCGCGGCAAGTTTTCTGTCAGGGAGGCCAGGTAGGCTACCCCGCCGACGGACTCGACCTCCTTGCGCTTGGCCAGCTCCTCGGCCAGAGTGACGATGTCGACCGCGCGTCCGGCATCGATGAGCTCCGCCATGCGCATAAAGATCCGTCGATGCTGGTCGAGCGCAAAGTCTTCCTGGGTCAGCCGCTCGGCAGCCTCGTTAAAGGCGTGGTTGTCGAGCAGCACCGCGCCAAGGATCGAGCGTTCGGCATCGATCGAGGCCGGGAGCCCGCGATCGAACTGGATTTCAGGAGTGGTCGTGGTCGCCATTGCTCCCCAAGCCTAGCCGAGCCGGCGGCTCGCAGCTACCGGAAAGCCGTAACCGGTGCCTGTGGGGATACGTGGATCGTGGTGGATAACGAGGATTCTCGGGCGGCGCGGTGCCTTAGCGGCTACACCCCGAAGCGCGTGTAATCGGGCCGGTCGGCCACACCCTTGTGGCGAAAGGCTTTTGTGATCTGCCGGTGCTGCAGGAAGAAGACGCCCGGCAGCTGGGTCGGATCTTCCTTGCCGGCGGGGCCTACGCCATACCGCCAAACTGCCCGCTTGGAGAGCTTGACCAGCTGCGTGCCGGAAAAGAACTCAGGGATCGCCGTGCTTTTGAGCAGGTGAAACACGGGCGCCTGGTAAAGCTTCATCGAGGGATCGCTTACACGCTCGACCTGGCTTAAACCGGCCTTGTCCAGAAATGGCCGCGCCCGTTCAGGCGAGCCCATGTGGACAAGCACCGGCCGCACCCCGCGCCTGTCCAGGTCCGGCATGGCTTTGGCCACGTCGGCTAGCGTTTCGCGAGCGCTGGCGCAGCCGAAGTGGCGTAGAAAAACCAGCATCATCGGCTTTTCGTCGGCAAGCTCGAGCATGCTCCTGCCCGACTCGGTGCGCGTGCTTGAAAGCAGCGCCACCAGCTCTGCGTCCTCCGCAGCCGTGGTTGTGCGGCGCTTACCCTCGGAATGTGCCTGATCCATCATCCTCTGCTCTGCGCCTTGTCGCCTTTTCCTCTTTGCGAGGGCGCCGCTGGCACGATATCATCATACCGAACCCTGTGATGAGTCTCCGTACACGACAGTACCTTCTCTGGCTCCTGGCCTCCGTTCTGCTCGGCGCCCCTCCTGCTGCGCTTCGCGCCCAGGCTGCCAACCCGAACCCGGAGGTAAAACAGTTCCAGTCGCTTGAAGATAACTGGAGCATCGCCTTTGTCAAAAAAGACCAGTACGCCATGGAGCTGCTGCTTGCGCCGGCTTTTATCGATGTTTCGGCGGCAGGGGGCATCAGCACGCGCAACCAGCTCATCTCTGAGATGTTCACGCACTCCTCCGGCGAGCTCGCCTCGATGGAGCAGCGCGCCGTCAACGTCCGGGTCCTCGGCGACGTGTCTGTTGTCGAGGGCACGTACATGTTGAACTACCGAGTGGGCGCGCACACGGTCGACGAGCGTGGCATCTTTACGCACGTTTACCAGCGCACCCGTGCCAGCTGGGCCTGCGTCAGCGCGCAGCGTACCGCGGTCTTCGACCAGACAGACGAAAAAGCCAAGACAGTAGGTAAAAAGTCGAATGCGGCGCTGCCGTTCCACATCCCGCTGATCTACAAGGGCGCCGAGGCAAGCCAGTCCGCTGCAGATGCCGGCAAGCAGCAGCTCCCGCCCCAGCCGTAGTTCGGTGTCGACCCGGCCGACTGCTGCGCAGGTCTCCATCGCCCGGCTCCGCGCAAACTACACGCTCTTGTGCCACGCCGCTGCTTCGTCCGCGGCGGGGGCACCGGAGGTGCTCGCCGTCGTCAAGGCCAATGCGTACGGGCATGGCGTGGAGCTTTGCGGCCCCGCGCTGGCAGCCGCCGGCGCCCGCTGGCTGGGCGTGACCTCTGTTGAGGAGGGAGCCCTGCTGCGCCGGGCACTCGGTATGCTTCCCTCGCCGATGGCGGCCGCGCGCATCCTTGTCATGTCCGGCTTGTGGGAAGGGGAGGCGAAGACCCTCCTGGACCGGGCGCTGACCCCGCAGGTGTGGGAGCCTTATCAGCTCAGGCTGCTCGACGCGGCGGCACGCGCACAAGGCAAGGCAGCTGCAAGCGTGCGCGTGCATATTGAGGTCGATACCGGCATGGCGCGCCAGGGCGTGGCTCCGGGTGCCCCGCTGGCGGGGCTGCTTGCCGAGTTGGGTCAGGCTTCGACGCTCCGGGTAGAAGGCGTGTCGACCCACTTCAGCGCGCCTGAGCAGCTCCATAACGGCGACACTGCCGCCCAGGTCGCCCGCTTTGCGCAAGCGCTGGCGCAGGTTGCCGCAGCCGGGCTCCGGCCGGAGTGGCTGCATGCCGGCAACTCAGCAACTGTCTTCGATCCGATGGCAACTGCTTCGCTCCTGGCCTTGTCTGCCCGGCATGGCGCCAGGCTCATGCTTCGCCCGGGTCTTGCGCTTTATGGCTATGCCCCTCACTTTACCCCTCCTGCGATCTTGCTTCCGCCGCTGCAGCCGGTGCTCAGTTGGAGCACGCGCATCACGTCGCTGCGTTCACTCAGTCCCGGCGAGGGCGTCGGATACAACTCGACATTTCGCGCGAGCCGGCCTACCCGCCTCGCGCTCGTCCCGGCAGGCTATGCGGATGGGCTTTCGCGGCTGCTCTCCAATCGTGGAAAGATGCTGGTGCACGGGCAGAGCGCGCCGATTGCGGGGCGCGTGTCGATGGATCAAACGATGCTCGACGTGACCGATGTGCCCGGCGCGGCAATAGGCGACGAGGTGGCCATCCTTGGGCGGCAGGCTGGCGCGGATGGTGCACTTTCTACGATCACGGCAGAAGATCACGCCGGGCTCTGCGGCACCATTCCCTATGAGGTCCTGTGCAACATCAGCGCGCGTGTACCGCGCCATGCTCTTGATTGAAGGCTGAAGCTCCCCGGGCGCAAAGGCTCTTCGCCATGACGATTGTGCGGGTGAGCTTAGGTTTCATGCTGGGCTCCATCTCGCGGAGTGGTGCCCGGGGTTGAATCTTCGGCCGCCTGCCGTACCTGGCGATCGAAGTAGCTTTCGAAGCCGCGAGCGGCAGCAGCGGGTGGGTGCGCCAGTGTCCCGCGCAAGCCTCGTTCCATGGCCACTTGCATTTGCTCCCGCGCCCGGGCCGGCCTCCCCCTCGGCGGACTGCCCCGGGTACGATACACAGATATGCTCGACAAGCTTTACGCACGCTGGATGTACCGCTGGGAAACGGCTCTGACCACCCGCGATGAGAACCGCATCGTCCGCCCGCTTGAGTGGGGCTTTGACTGGCTCAAGGACTACACCGACGCGCACCCGGGAACCGCTCGTGTCGGCCGCTGGCATGATCGGCACACCGATGTGGGTGCGTTGGGTCTCGCGTCCGCGATCGGGGGCGCCGTAGCTGGGGGCGCCGTAGCTGGGGGCGCCGCGAGGAGCCGCGGTTCAGTGCCGGCACAGGCCAGCACCGCAACTGCGGTCGCCGAGTCTTCTTCCCCGCAAAGTGCGCACCAAGGCGAGCAAGAGGCGGCCATGCTGGCTATCAACCAGGCCATCCTCGCCGACAGCGACGGCTTTTTCAACTACGCGGCGCCCACCGACTACCGGCTCGAGCGCCGTCACCCGCAACTTTTTCCGACCAACGTGCGCCCGGAGACGCTCGCCAAGGACGCCGACCTGAAAGCCCGCGCCGAGCGGGGCGAGCTGCCCGAGGCCGAGTTTCTGCGCTTTACCTCGCCCGTGCGCACGCCCTACGCGGAGAATGACCTGGTCAACGCGCGATGGTACCCGGCCCGGCCCGATCCGCAGACCGGCGCGCAGCCGCGCAAAGCCATCATCGTGATGCCGCAGTGGAACGCCGACGCCTTCTCGCACAACGCTCTGTGCTCGATCTTCAACCGCTTCGGCGTTTCGGGGCTGCGGCTGTCGAAGCCGTACCATGATATCCGCCGCCCGGCCGAGCTTGAGCGCTCCGATTACGCCGTGTCTTCCAATATCGGGAGAACGCTCGCCGCTTGCCGGCAGGCCGTGGTGGATATCCGCTGCTGCGTCGACTGGCTGGCCGCGCAAGGCTATGAGCAGTTCGGTGTGCTCGGCACCTCGCTTGGCAGCTGCTACGCGTTTCTCGCGGCGGCGCACGATGAGCGCCTGGAGGTGTGCGCCTTCAATCACGCGTCTACCTCATTCGGCGACGTCGTGTGGACCGGCCAGAGCACGCGCCACATCCGCGCCGCGTTTGAGGCTGAAGGACTGACACAGACTCGCTTGAACGCGCTCTGGAGCGCCATCAGTCCGGTGCACTATATGGAGCGTTACCGTGACACAGCCGCGAAGCGCAGCCGCAGGACGCTGGTCGTCCACGCGACGTACGACCTGACGTTTCTGGAGGAGTTCTCGCTGGAAGTCCTGCGCAACTTCGACGCGTTAGGGATCCCGTATGAGTCGAAGGTTCTGCCCTGCGGGCATTACACGACCGGGGAGACGCCGTACAAGTTTATCGATGGGTGGTATTTGGGGTCGTTTGTGTACCAGGCGTTTAGCTGATCCTCGAAGTTGCTGGGCTTCTAAGTAGTTGGGTCGTAAGCCGCAGGAGTGATTCCGAAAGCTAAGACAGGGCACCCACCCGAGGCACGGTTAGAAAGCCTAGGTATCAGCTTGCCCATGTGAGTCGTGGATTGGCCATAGGAAGCACCTTTGCCAAGAGCATTGAATATCTCCTGTAGTGCACTGCTTCGCGTGATGATGATACCTACGCTGACGACGTTCAAATCGAATAGCAGTCTAAACGATGTTAGATCTCGATCATAGAAAGGATCTTTATTATTCCATTCAGTCTCGACGGCGACGCGATTACGGTAATAATCAACATGGTGTGTTGGGGCAAGCGTTGTGATCGCGTCGGCACGTACTTCTATTTTGAAATCATGCTCCTTCCAGCCGCGACCATAGAAGAACGCATCTATGCCTTGAGATATTGGGGATTTTCCACCACCCGGCGTCAGTATATGCGACTTTTTCAGACTAAAGTCAGTAAGCATGCTCAGCAGATCATGCCATTCGTCCGGAAAGTCGGATTGCAGGATAGCCGTTGCGTGGTGCGTCTCTCGAATCTCAAACTTTTTCCGCACTTCAATGGGTATCAAGTCAAGGCTCATGTTACTCGCAGAAGCAGATTGTCGATTCAAGTAGTTGCAGAGAGACAGGGGTGCTAGTCTGCCAGCGAAATGGCGCTCTGTGAGTGGTTGGGATATGTCTTCCAGGTCGGCACGTAAGACTCATCAGCTTGATTTCCCCAGTTGACCCAACCGCTGCGTTCTCCTCTAGCAAATAGCTCCAGAAAGGGACCCGAGCTACAGCTTTCAATAAGATCATATTGTTCGTCGGGTTTGCGCGAGTGCTCTCTCTTTCGACTCTTGAGGTAGTTAACCTGCGTGCGACCGGCCTTCAGCGTTCTAGCGTTCTTACCTCGTACGCCGAACAGCAGCAATTCAGTAACGTTCCTAAAGTAAAAGCCGACACCGCGCCCGTCAGATCCCCCATCTTTGCGAATCTTGTGCCAAACTATGTTGCTTTTATACTTAAACCCCCAAGCTTGCATGACAGCGATGCCGTCGGGTAGCAATGCATTAGGAACCCACAGGTATAAGTGGCTCGGGTCGGCAGCAGCTATATTCACAGGAAGGGCTTTAATCTCCTCTAGCCGCAGAGTACTATACCGAGACAGCCTCCTGTGCTCCGGGGCAACTTTGCCGGTCCGGTTCTCGAATTGCCAAGGAGGGTCCGCCAAAATGGCGCCGAACCTCCGGCCAACCGTGAAGCTGGTAAAGTCGTTTGATACGCCGAGCCGCCGCTCTTCAATCATGTCTTCAGAGTCTAGCTGTTTCGCTTGGTTTTTGCCTGTTGTTACATCGCGATCCCCCTCTGGAAAAGTCAGCAGCCCTTGATACGTGATCCTATCCGAGGCAGAGAGACTGTAGCCGCGGCCCTTTTCGTGCTCTTTCATCGCCCCTCCTCCGGCTCGTCTCTCGTATGATCTCAGCTCAAGCATCTGCCAAATGCTTCTGATGGTATGGCGCCAAAGGATTCGGCCTATTCCGGGCCAAGACTACCGTTCATGCACTCGGATGTGACTTTTGTCACTGCACGACGAGACTTCCACAGCTTCCCGGTGCATCTTCCCGGTTCCAGTACTTTGCCCAAGGTGGTTAGAGCACCTTCCGGTTCTTCGGAAGCGTTCGCGAGACCCTATCCTCGAACACGTTCTAAATACCCTCTTGCACGGGGATCTCCGAAGGCTTCTTCTGTTTCTTGGACACCCTTTTCCGGCTCCAAGCTCCAACTACGAGCGAGCCCTCACCCGGCCTTTTCCAACATCACCCGTTGCCGCAGCAACTCCCGCAGTACCACCTCCTCTTCCCGCAGCGCCGCAGCGCACTCCCCAATCTCCTCCTCGAGCCTTTCCTTGGCCTCCTGCGCGCTCACCGTTCCCGCCAAGTAGGCTTCCAGCACCGCCGGGTGCACGTAGCACTTGCGGCACACCGACGGCGTGTTCCCCAGCCGCTTCGCCACCGACGCGATCGCCTGCACCACATTCTTCTTCGCCTGCGTGGCCGACTCGTACGGATCGAACGCGCGCAGCAGGTCGTACGCCAGCACCGAACCTGCCCAGGTTCTAAAGTCTTTCGCCGTGAAGTGCTGCCCGGTCATCTCCTGCAAATACTCGTTCACGTCGGCCGAGTCGATCGTGTGCGGCGCGCCTTCGTCGTCCAGGTACTGGAACAGCTCATATCCCGGAAGGTCGACGCATCGCTTCACAATCCGCGCCAAACGCCGATCCTCAAGGTCGATCGTGTGGTGCACGCGGCTCTTGCCCTGAAAGGTAAACGTGATCGTCGAGCCCTTCACCTCGACGTGCTTGTTGCGCATCGTCGTCAGCCCGTACGACTTGTTTTCGCGCGCGTACTCCTGGTTGCCGACTCGGATGTGTGTCTGCTCCATCAGCTTGACCACTGTGGCAAGAATCTTCTCGCGCGGAAGCCCCGGCTGCGCCAGGTCCTCCTCCACCCGCGCCCGGATACGCGGCAGCGCATCGGCAAAGTGCATCATGCGCTCGTACTTGGTCTCGTCCCGCACCTCGCGCCAGCGCGGGTGGTAGCGGCTCTGCTTACGCCCCCGGGCATCGCGTCCCGTGGCTTGCAGGTGCCCGTTTGCCAGCGGGCAAATCCACACATCGGTCCACGCCGGAGGGATCACGAGCGACTTGATCCTCGCCAGTGTCTTCGTGTCCCGCAGCGCCGCCCCGCCGGCTTCCAAGTAGCGAAAGTGCTTGCCGTGCCGCTTGCGCTGGATGCCAGGGCGCGCATCGGTCACGTAGCGCAGCCCAGCCGCCTTGGCCGACTCAACCGGATCGGTAACCGGCTCTTCCAACTCGGGAGGACGCTCCTCCGCCTCCATACGTCGGGCGTTGCGCCCGGCTTTGCGCTCCAGCTGCCTCACTGCCGTAACCATAGCTCCATAGGATGCCGCCTGATGCGGTTGCCGGCATCGCCCGCGCTTGCAGCGAGCATCCTGTCAAAAGCCCGGTTCGCCCACTCAGCCATGTGCGAACGCGACGCCATCGCGCTATCCCCTGGCGAAGACGCGCGAACGTGCCGACTCGCGCTCCACTGAGCGGCGTCGCCCTTGGAGCAGGTCGCCCGCGCTGACGCTTCCCACAATCCTGCCGGTCTGGCGCTCCAGCACGGGCAGGGAGCCCAGGCCGCCGATGGCCATGCGCTCGGCGGCAGCGCGGCAGGGTTCGTCCGCATATGCGAAGACAAACCCTGGTTGGCTCCCGGGCCTGGTCCTCGCCGCGCGGAACGCCAAACCTGGGGACAGCGCTTCGGGCAAAGCCTCCACCCCAGGTTCGCCGCTGAGTCCAACGCAGGGCCTCACTTCGCCCCCCCTGACCTCGCTCACGACCTCGCTCACGACCTCGCTCACGACCTCACTCATGACCTCGCTTACGAACTCGCTCATGACCTCACCCACGCTCACCTGCTCCAGTGGATCGACCCCGTACTCGCGCGACAGGTGCACTCCCCGACGAGCCAGCTTCTCGGTCAGGATGGAGCGCGGCATCACCAGCGACGTCACCGCGTAGGCGCCCGTGCAGCCCAGCAGCAGCGGCAGCATGCCTGCCAGCGAGTGCGTCAGCTCCAGTGAGAACACGATAGCGGTGAGCGGCACGCCGAGCGAGCCGGAGAGCATCGCGCCCATGCCGACCAGCGCCCACAAGCCCTCGGTTCCTGCAGGGGCATGCAGCACCCTCGCCAGCCCTTCGCCAAGCGCCGCACCGATCATCAGCAGCGGCGCCAGCACTCCGCCGGAGGTGCCGGAGCCGAGCGAACACGCCCACATCAGCGACTTGCCGACCAGCAAGCCCAGCAGCAGCCCCCAGGGGGCGCCGCCCCGCAGCAGTTCGGCGATATTGCCATAGCCAACACCCAGCCCGCGAGGGAAGAAGACTCCACCCAGCCCCACGCCCAGGCCGCCAAGCGCGGGCCACCACATCCAGTGCACGGGTAGCCGCTCAAACAGGTCCTCAAAGCCATACATCATCCGGCTGAGCCCTGCCGAGGCCAGCCCAACCAGCAAGCCAAGCCCCGCTGCTGCCACCGCCACGGCCCCCGGGTGTGCGGTAAGCGCAGCGGAAACGGGAAACAGCGGCCCGGCGCCAAGCCAGCGCACCCGCAGCACCCCGGCCGCGGCGCTGGCCACTGCGACCGGCACAATCGAGCGCGGGCGCCACTCAAACAACAGCAACTCCACCGCCAGGAGCACGGCAGCGAGCGGCGCGGCAAAGGTGGCAGACATGCCGGCCGCCGCACCGGCTACCAGCAGCGTCGTCCGCTCCGCATCGGACAACCGGAGCCACTGTGCCACCAGTGACCCGAACGCACCGCCCGTCATGATGATCGGGCCTTCTGCACCGAACGGGCCGCCGGAGCCGATCGAGATAGCGGCCGAAAGGGGCTTGAGCAGCGCGACCTTTGCGTCCACGCGCGCACCTCGCAGCAGGATCGCCTCGATGGCCTCCGGAATGCCATGCCCGCGAATTTTGTCTGACCCATACCGCGCCATAATGCCGATGATCAGGCCCCCGGCCGCGGGTACCAGCGGCATAAGCCATCGCGGCAGCGTGCTCCCTGCCGGGCTTACGGCTGCGACACTCAGCCGATGGTAATAAAAGAGGTTGGTTGCGAGCGCGATGCCGCGGAGCAGCAGCACTGCCAGCCCTGCGGCCCCAGCGCCAATGCCTAGCGCCGCTGCCGATAGCAGGGCCACACGGCGATCGACGGTGAAGTCGCGAAGAACAGAAGGATGCGCGTTCATCGCGTATCTCCCGCGCTCGCCGCCCGGGCAGCTTGCGCAGCTTGGAAACCAGGCGCAGGCTGCACGATCTGCTCCAGGGCAGCCAGCAGGCGAGGCCGCATTTCGTGGAGCTCGCGCGCGTGGTGCTTGGCTAGCCGGCGTAGCAGCGCCGATCCGCGGGGCGTAATGCGCAGCACCACCCTGCGCCTGTCGCGGGGGTCGACCTGGCGTTCCAGCAGCCCCTCGCCCGCGCAGCGGTCTACCAGTTCCACCACGCTGTTGTGCTTCAAGCCAAGCCGCTCCGCCGCATACGCGATAGTGGGCTGCGACTCGTTGGGCGCTCCCGCAACCTGCAGCAACAACTGGTGCTGCTGCGGCTGCAGGCCCACGCCCTGTGCCGCTTCTTCGCTGAACTGCAAAAACTGTCGCAAGGCGTAGCGGAAGCTGGCGAGCGCTTGCAGCAGCGGCATGGCTCCATCCTCATTGGTCATGATCATATCGTCTCACGATATAAGTCCCTGAACACGGACGCCCGTCACGCAGGTGCCCAAGGTACCGTTGGTGTCGTGGGCGGCATCTGTTGGGTATGGGCCGCTCAGCGCGGGCGACAGGGGGAACGGACAAGGGATGAAAGGTCGCAGAGCTCTGGTGGCAGGGTGTACAGGCATTACGGGCGGCAACCTGGCGCGGCACCTGGCCGCACAGGGCTGGGAGGTGTACGGGCTGGCGCGTCGACCGGAGGCAGGTCTTGGCAATCTCTCTGGCATTCTCCCGGTGCAGGCGGATTTGCTCGATCCGGCAACGCTCCAGGCGGCGCTTGCCCCTCTCGCGCCTACCGACGTGTTTTTCTGCACCTGGCTGCGTCAGCCGTCTGAAGAAGAAAACGTTCGCGTCAACGGAGCGATGGTGCGCAACCTGTTCGACGCGCTTGCTCCGGGCACACGCCTGCGGCACGCAGCGCTGATCACGGGCACCAAGCAGTACCTTGGTCCCTTTGAGGCTTACGGCCAGGCGGGCGCCGAAACGCCCTTTCGCGAGGACACGCCCCGGCTGCCCGGTTTGAACTTTTACTACACGCAGGAGGACATCCTGTTTGACGCGGCCGAGCGGGGCGGCTTCTCCTGGAGCGTGCATCGCCCGCACTCGATCGTCGGCTTTGCCCTGGGCAATGCGATGAACATGGGGTCACGCTTGCTGTGTATGCGACGCTCTGCCGCGAGACAGGGCAGCCGTTTGTCTTTCCCGGCTCGCACGAGCAGTGGAACAGCCTGACCGACGTGACCGATGCCCGCCTGCTCGCCCGGCACCTGGAGTGGGCAGCGGTCACCCCTGCGGCGCAGAATCAAGCCTTCAACGTGGTCAATGGAGACATTTTTCGCTGGCGTTGGCTGTGGGGGCAGCTCGCAGGCTACTTTGGCGTGGAGCCTCAAGGCCCGCCCCCCGGTGGCACCGCACCGCTGGACGCACGGATGGGCCAGGCTCCGGCAGAGTGGGCTGCGCTCGCCGCAAGGCACGGCCTGCCCGAGCCGCAGATCGATCGGCTCGTGTCCTGGTGGCATACTGACGGCGACCTGGGCCGCACCCTCGAGTGCGTCAACGATATGTCAAAGAGCCGCAGCCTCGGGTTTCCTGTGTATCAGGAGACGCCCGCCTCCTTTTTCGATCTTTTCGACCAGCTGAAGCAGGCACGGATCATCCCAGCGTGATCGGCGAACGCCGCGGAAGACGCGAACCTCCCACCTTGCGGTACCGAAGTCCTGCGTTACGCCTCGGCGAGCATGGCGCGGACTACAATCTGTGCATGTCCGCTTTGCCTAGCCGCTTTGCCCGCCCGCTTGCCCAGGCCGATCCCGAGATTGCCGCCGCCATTGACAATGAGACCCGTCGCCAGCACGAAGGGCTCGAGATGATCGCCTCGGAAAACTTTGTTTCTGAAGCAGTGCTTGAAGCGGCGGGCTCAGTTTTTACCAACAAGTATGCTGAGGGCTACCCTGGGCGCCGCTACTATGGCGGCTGCGAGTATGCCGATGTCGTCGAAACACTGGCCCGGGATCGCGCCAAGGCGCTCTTCCAGGCCGAGTACGCCAATGTTCAGCCACACTCCGGCTCGCAGGCCAATGCCGCTGCGTACATGGCGCTCATTCAGCCGGGCGACACGATCCTGGGCCTGGACCTGGCGCATGGCGGCCACCTGACGCACGGGCATAAGCTCAACTTTTCCGGCAAGCTGTACAAGGTCGCGTCCTATGCGGTGCGCAAAGACACCGAGCAGATCGACTATGACGAACTCGAGCAGATTGCCGAGCGCGAGCGCCCCCGCTTGCTGATCGGCGGCGGCAGCGCGTATGCGCGTGTACTCGACTTCCCGCGTATGCGCGCGATTGCCGACAAGGTCGGCGCCTGGTTCCTGGTGGACATGGCTCATTTTTCGGGGTTGGTGGCAGGCGGCGCCCACCCCTCGCCTGTGCCGCACGCGCACCTGATCACCACTACTACCCATAAGACGCTGCGCGGTCCGCGCTCCGGGCTCATCCTGGCAGGCCGGGCTGAGGATGCCAAGAACGTCGACAAGTCGGTCTTCCCGGGCCAGCAGGGCGGCCCGCTCGTGCACATTGTTGCTGCCAAGGCGGTTGCTTTTCGCGAGGCGCTCGAGCCCGGCTTTGCAACCTACGCGCACCAGGTTGTCGCCAACGCCCGCGCCCTGGCCGTTGCCCTGGCAGATCGCGGCTACCGCATCGTTTCCGGCGGTACGGACACGCACCTGCTCCTGGTTGATGTTTTTGAAAAAGGCATGCTCGGGTCTGAGGCGGAGCATGCTCTTGGCGAGGCAGGTATTACCGTCAACAAGAACGCGATCCCCTACGACACCAATCCCCCGCTCAAACCCTCGGGCATTCGCCTCGGCACGCCCGCTTTGACAACGCGCGGCATGCGCGAGGCCGAGATGCACCTGGTCGCCGGCTGGATCGCCTGCGCGCTCGAGCAACGCAGCGATCCGGCAGCCCTGGCGCGCATCCGCAATGAAGTGCTTGCCCTGGCCGAGCAGTACCCGCTCTACAGCTGGCGGCGTGAGCCAGTCGCCGTTCTGTAGGCGGGCGCAGCACGCAGCGCATGTTACCAAGGGTCGTAAGAGCTTTGCCCGGGCCGCGAAAAGGCTGGGACCCTCTGGTAGGCTGATCACGATAGCCGATGCGAATCCTCCTCACTGGATCGAGCGGACAGCTCGGTCGCGAACTGCAAACCACTCTCGCTCGGCAGAGCCACATCATCGCTCCCACGCGAGGGGAGTGCGATCTTTCTTCGCCGGACGGCCTGCGCTCCCTGCTTCGCGCAACCGAGCCGGAGATCATCCTGAACTGCGGCGCTTACACCGACGTCAATCGCGCTGAATCCGAGCCCGCCACCGCCTTTGCCATCAATGCCGCCGGGCCTCGTGTGCTGGCTGAAGAAGCACATCGCACCGGAGCCCTGCTCATCCACTTTTCAACCGATTACGTCTTCCCCGGCGACAAGCAAGGCCCTTACACCGAAAGCGATCCGACCGGTCCGCTGAACGTCTACGGCCAGTCCAAGCTGGCCGGCGAGCAGGCCATTCGACAGAGTGGGTGCCGACACCTGATCTTTCGCACGAGCTGGATCTACGGCCCGCACGGTCACAATTTTGTGCGCACCATGCTGCGCCTCGGGCAGGAGCGCGACTCGCTCAGCGTGGTAGACGACCAGGTGGGCGCGCCCACCTCCACCCGGCAGCTGGCCGATGCCATTGCCCGCCTGCTCGAGGAGCACGGCGCAGGCACGGAGCGCACGCCCTACGGCCTGTACCATCTGACCGCTGCAGGCGCTGTCTCCTGGTGCGGGTTCGCCCGACGCATCTTTGCCCGCGCAGCGCAACGCGAAGAGCATGGCGAGCCACTGCGTGTTCGTTCCGTTCATCCGGTCGCCTCGGCAGACTACCCGACCCCGGCCCGCCGGCCAGCCAACTCGCAACTCAGCAACGAAGGTTTTCGCGAGGCCTTCGGCTTCGCCCCCGGCCACTGGCACGATGCGCTCGATGCCGTTCTGTCGGAGATAGAAGAAAGAAGGGAAGCCCATGCCTCAAAGTGAGCGTCCCGGTGAGCGTCCCGGTGAGGGCGCGGGCAGCCCTGTCTCCGACGCGGTGATCGTCACCGGCGGGTGCGGCTTCATCGGCGCGAACTTCATTCTCGACTGGTTCTCCGCCGAAGGGCCGGCCAGCCCGCTCGTCAACCTCGACAAACTTACCTACGCCGGCAACCCGCTTACGCTCGCCGGCGTTGAACAAAACCCGCGCTACCGCTTTGTGCACGCCGATATCTGCGACCGCGCCGCCATGGACGCGCTGCTGGCTGAGGTGCGCCCGCGTGCGGTCCTCCATTTCGCAGCCGAAAGCCACGTGGACCGCTCGATCACCGGGCCGGGCGCCTTTATTGAGACAAACATCGTCGGCACCTTTACGCTGCTGGAGGCCGTGCGCGCCTTTCTGCCCACGCTTGCTCCCGCTGACCGCGAACGCTTCCGCTTTCTCCATGTGTCCACCGACGAGGTGTACGGCACGCTCGGGCCGGCCGACCCGCCTTTCCACGAAGAAACGCCCTACGCCCCCAACAGTCCTTACGCCGCCTCCAAGGCCGCCTCCGATCACCTGGTCCGCGCCTACGTGCACACCTACGGGCTGCCGGCGCTGGTGACGAACTGCTCGAACAACTACGGCCCTTACCAGTTTCCTGAGAAGCTCATACCGCTCATGATCGAGTACGCGCTCGCCGGTCGCGCGCTGCCCATGTACGGCGACGGCCTGCAGGTTCGCGACTGGCTCTATGTAAAGGACCACTGCTCCGCCCTGCGCCTGGTGCTCGAGCGCGGCACCCCAGGGGAGACCTACAACGTCGGCGGCTCAAACGAGCGTACCAACCTCAGCATGCTCCAAACGCTGTGCTCGCTGCTCGATGAGCTTTCTCCGGGCCCCGCACCGTATGCCGCGCAGATTACCTCCGTTGAGGACCGCAGCGGCCACGATCGCCGCTATGCCATCGACGCCGCCAAACTCAAGCGCGAACTCGGCTGGGAGCCTGCCACCGACGTCGACCGGGGCTTGCGCCTCACCGTTGCCTGGTACCTGGCCAACCGCGCTTGGGTACGCGACGTGACCAGCGGCGCGTATCTTCGCTGGCTTGAGGAAAACTACAGCAAGCGCGGTGTTCTGTGAGGGGGATTGTGCTCGCGGGCGGCTCGGGTACGCGGCTGTACCCCTGCACACACTGCGTTTCCAAGCAGCTTCTCCCGGTCTACGACAAGCCGCTGATCTACTACCCGCTTTCGGCGCTGATGCTGGCCGGCATTCGCGACTTTCTCCTCATCTCCACGCCGGTTGACCTGCCGCGCTTCCGCGACCTGCTCGGCGATGGCGCGCAGTGGGGCCTCAATCTGTCCTACGCGGTCCAGCCTAGCCCGGACGGTCTTGCCCAGGCGCTCACCATCGGGGAGTCCTTCCTGCAAGGCGAGCCGGGCGCGCTCATCCTCGGCGATAACCTTTTCTACGGCGACAACTTTGCCGCCACCGTAGCCAATGCCGCTAGCCTCACCACAGGCGCGGTCGTCTTCGCCTACGCGGTCAACGACCCGGAGCGCTACGGTGTGGTCGAGTTCGATGCCGGGGGCCGCGCGATCTCGATTGAAGAAAAGCCGGCGGTGCCGAAGTCCCGCTACGCCGTGACCGGGCTCTACTTCTATGACGGCCAGGCCGCCGAAGTAGCCCGCTCCATCCAGCCCTCGCCGCGCGGCGAGCTCGAAATCACCGACGTCAACCGCTGGTATCTGCAACAAGGGCTGTTACGCACCGAGGTGCTGGGCCGCGGCAACGCCTGGCTCGATACCGGCACCCACGATTCGCTGCTCGAAGCCGGCCTCTTTATCCAGACCATCGAGAAACGCCAAGGCCTCAAGGTCGCCTGCCCTGAGGAGATTGCTTACCGACTTGGCTACATTGACGCGGAACAGGTTTCGCGTCTCGCCCAGCTGGTCGGCAAAAGCAGCTATGGCCAGTACCTGCGCAGCATCCTGCGGGACCGCGTCTTTTAACCGCCCGAGCCCCGTCCTCATGCCTCGGTGAGACTCCGGTGCTCCATCAGGCCGCCAGCCGAAGGAACGCAATATGCAACTGCTCCACGCGGGCCTTCGCCTGCAGCCCGTCCGCAAGCGCGGAGTCGTACTTGCCCTCTTTCGGCTCAACCAGCTTCTGAGACACAGGCATCCGCACCGTGTTCAGCCCCATGTCGGCAAGCTGCTGCTACTCCGGCTGATGTAGATCAGGTTTGGGGATCTGGAGTTAGGAATGCGACACGGCCCTTGCTTCCCTGCAACTCCAGCCTCCTTATCGCATAGCAGCTCACGGGCATTGAGGAAAGGAGGAGGAGGAGCAAGGCTATGTACGCGACAGAGTGCACACCGACCTTGACCTGGCGCCCGGGATATAGCATGCTACGTAGCAGAGGCAGATAAATGGCGCAGCTAGAGAAAGCCAAGGTCTTCATGAGCGGAAGGAGCCAGGCCGTTCGCATTCCGGCTGAGTTTCGCTTTGCTGGCAGCGAGGTCTATATCCGCCGCGATGCCCGAAATGGTGATGTGATTCTGTCGCAAAGTCCCGGCAGCTTGAAGGAGATTCTGGCCGCGCTGCACCAGATTTCCATTCCCGACGACTTCCTCTCCGCCGCGGAACGTGCACATGCCCAGGCGACACAGGAAAGACCGGAATAGTGGTCTTGACGTACATGCTCGACACGAACATGGTCAGCTACCTCGTGAAGGGTCGCTCTCGTGCCACGAGCGCTCGGCTGCTCGCCCTCAAGGACGATGAAGTGGCCTGCATCTCCGCTGTTACCGAGGCCGAAATACGCTATGGGCTCGCAAGGAAGCCCGATGCCCTGGCACTCCACTCTCTTATGGACGCTTTTCTCGCGAGCATACGGGTTCTGCCCTGGGGACGGAACGAGGCCGAGGCTTACGGGCGGCTCCGCGCCAATCTCGAAAAGAGCGGCAAGAGTCTCGGGAATATGGACATGATGATCGCCGCCCATGCGGTCGCAACTGGCGCTACGTTGGTGACAAACGACAAAGCCTTCTATCAGGTGAACGATCTTTGCGCGACGATGAACTGGGCGACAGACCTCTAGCGGAGTTTTCACGCCGGAACCGCGCCACCTCGAAGACGCTGAATCGACGGCGCCCACCACGAGCCACGTCACGGTCTGCGATGCAGGCTCACCTCGTACCACTGCCCCGCTAGAATCTGGGGATGAGTCTTCGATTTGAGGTGAAGGCGCCAGCCGCCTCTGGCGGTCGCCGCGCCACCCTCACCCTGCCGCACGGTATCGTCGAAACGCCTGTATTCATGCCGGTCGGGACGGCGGCTACAGTCAAGGCCGTCCCGCAGTCGATCCTCGAGATGCTTGGAGCCGATGGCGCCGGCGCGCAGATCATCCTCGGCAACACGTACCACCTTTACCTCCGACCGGGGCACCGGGCCATTCGCGCAATGGGCGGCTTGCACCGCTTTATGAGCTGGGGGCGCCCGCTGCTGACCGACTCGGGCGGCTTCCAGGTTTTTTCCCTCAGCGACCTGCGCAAGATCACGCCCGATGGCGTCGAGTTCCGCTCGCACCTTGATGGCTCGAAGCATTTCTTCTCGCCTGAGCACTCAATGGAGATCCAGCTCGCGCTTGGCTCCGACATTGCGATGGTCTTCGACGAATGCCTGGAATACCCGGCCGACTGGTCGCGCGCGCGCGCTTCGCTGGACCTGACGCTGGCCTGGGCGGCCCGCTCAAAGGCCTACTTTGACGCGCATGCGCATGAAACGCCTTGGAACGCGGCCGAGGACCAGAGCAAGACCCCCTGCGCGGGAGGCGGCCACTTGGTGGCGGGTCCTTCGCCCTCGGCCAAAGATCAACAACGATGGTCCGTACTCCCTACCGCGCCCGACGCCACCCCAAACCTCTTTGGCATCGTCCAGGGCGGCATCTACCCCGACCTCCGCCGCGAATCCGCTCAGCGCCTCGTCGCCATGGACTTTCCCGGCTACGCCATCGGCGGCCTCGCCGTCGGCGAACCACGCGAGCGCACCCTTGAGGTCATCGCGGACACCCTCGCGCACCTGCCCAAGGACAAGCCCCGCTACGTCATGGGTGTCGGCTACCCGGAGGAGATCGCCGCCTACGCCCGCATGGGTGTCGACATGATGGACTGCACCATCCCTACGCGCGTCGGGCGTCACGGCCAGCTTTTTACCTCCGAGGGCCGCCTGAACATCCGCAACCAGCGCTTTGCCGCCGACCAGGGCCCGCTCGACCTCGAGTGTGCCTGCCCGGTTTGCACACGCTACTCCCGCGCCTACCTCCGCCACCTGTTTGCGAGCGGCGAGCCGCTCGCAGCGGTGCTCAACTCGATCCACAACCTGGCGTTTTACCTCGACACCATGCGGAAGGTCCGCCAAGAACTGGCAACAGGCCAGGGGTAGGCTGCGCCCTCCTTCGACGAACGGGCCTCCGCGCTCGTATCATCAGCCTCGTTCGCCATGGCTCGCCCCTGGCGAACGAGGAGCAACGATGGCGACCCGCGGAACGATGCCAGGCGTAACACCCGATGGAACACTGCACCTGCTGCTGGCCCGGCTGCTCGGGGCTGAACGCGCGCAGGGCTTGCTCGATGTGCTCGTTGTGCCGCCGGCGCTATTAGCCGAGCGCCCGGCGCTCGATCAGCCGGAGACAGAACGCACCGCCTCGCGCGCCTTGCTCGCCCAGGCGCTCAACATGCTGCTTTTTGACGACCTGCTCCGGCGCGTCCCTGCCGCGGACGCGTATGTGCGGCGCGCCATTGCGCAAGGTCGCACCGTTTTTCACGACCATGGCGCGGTCCGCACGGTCGCCATGGTGGGCATGGGGGCGCTGCCTGCGGGCGAAGAAGCGATCCTGCGCCTGTTGCGGCCCCTCGGTTACTCGCGCCGCGCAGTGTATCCGCTGGAGCGCTTGAAGATGACGGGCCGCTCCTACGCCCAGGGGGAGATGCCGGAGGAGATTGCGCAGTTTTTCCTCTCAGAGCTGCACCCGGAGCGCTTTTCGTCCGAGTTTCAGCAGGCCGTCGCGCGCGTCACCGCCGGCGCACGCGATCCGCTGACCCCGGAAGCGGCGACCCTGCTCAGCAAGTTGGAGCGGGAAGCACGGCTGCCGATGGACGACGCACTGCGCCTCCTTCCGGTCCTGGTCTCCTGCTTTGACCGCCACCACCTTGAACCTACAGAGGCCGACTACGAGCTGCTCCTGGCAGAGTCAGCCGAGATGGCCTGGATCGCCACCGAAGGCAATGCTTTCAACCATGTGACCGACAGGGTGGCCGACGTGGACGCGCTCGCAGAAGAGCAAAAAGCGCTCGGCGAGCCGATCAAGGAGACGGTAGAGCGCTCGCAAACGGGGCGCGTTCGCCAGACGGCCTTCAAGGCGGCGCGCGTGCAGCGACTCTTGCGCACGGCTGACGGCACAGTGCGGGAGCGCGAGGTTCCAGGGTCGTTTCTGGAGTTTATTACGCGGCTGCCGGTCGAAGAAGGCGGCGCGCTCGATCTGGGCTTCGATCCTTCGAACGCGCAGGCAATCTTCAAGATGACGGTCGGCTCTTGAAGCTGCACCCATTCCGCCTGCGCAACAAAGGTAGAGGCGCTCGCATCTGCACAAGGAGCCGGCGCAGGGCCGGCGTGGGGACGTGATGAGCGAAGCAGAACCGATGGCAACCACACAGGCGGAGGCGGCGGAGAGCGTCGCAGGGGAGCAGGCTCCGGGCGTTTCGCGGCGAGCTTTTGTGAGCTCGGCCGCCCTTGCAGCCGGAGCGGCAACGCTGCTAGTCGGCAGCGCGGGCGCGCAAAAGCCGGAGGATACCCGCAAGGCAGAGACAGAAAAGCAGCCTGGCGGGGCTGGAAGCAATTTTGGACCGGAAAACGACGCGATCGCGGCCTTGAGTCCCGACTCCGAAGCGCCGCCGCCGACCGATCATGGCGATACGCCTACCTTCTGGTACTCCTTTGCACTGGCGCACAAGCGGACGGAAGAGGGTGGATGGGCGCGGCAGGCGAATGTGAAAGACCTGCCGCTCGCCACGGAGATGGCAGCGGTAAACATGCGGCTGACCGCAGGCGGCGTGCGCGAGCTGCACTGGCACGCAGCCGCGGAGTGGTCCATCATGCTTTCCGGCAGCGCGCGGCTGACGGCGATCGACAATGAAGGCAACAGCTATGTCGAGGACGTGCACAAGGGCGACCTGTGGTACTTCCCGACCGGTGTGCCGCACTCGATCCAGGGCCTGGGGCCGGAGGGCTGCGAATTTTTGCTGGTCTTCGATGACGGCAAGTTTTCCGAGTTCGACACCACCCTTGTTTCTGACTGGACCGCCCATACTCCCCGCGAGGTGCTGGCCAAGAACTGGGGGGTGCCGGAGCAGGCGCTTGCGGGCATGCCCCAGCGAGAGCTCTACATTTTCCAAGCATCGCTGCCGGGCCCGCTCGAAGCAGACCAGCGCTCTGCGCGCGGCGCCGGACGCCCCACCACCGCGGCCTTTGAGTTCCGCGCAAGCGCCATGCCGCCCACCGTCAAGACGGCCTCAGGCGAGGTGCGCGTGATCGATACGCGCAACTTCCCGATTTCTGTGACCATCGCCGCCGCCATTGTGCGCATCCAGCCAGGAGGCCTCAGGGAGCTGCACTGGCATCCGCAGTCCGACGAGTGGCAGTACTGGATGGAGGGGCAGGGTCGGATGACGCTGTTCATCAACGGCGGCAAGGCGCGAACGATGAACTTTCATTCCGGCGACATCGGCTACGTGCCCCGGACGATGGGCCACTACATTGAAAATACCGGAACGACGGACCTGGTGTACCTGGAGCTTTTCAAAGCCAACAAGTACGAGGATTTTTCGCTTTCGCAGTGGATGCGCCGCACCCCCCGCAAGCTGGTGCTGGACCACCTGAAGATCTCGGAAGAAACCTATGCCAGGATCCCTGACAAGAACAACCAGGTGGTGCCGGCTACGAGAAACGCGACGACGTGAGCCTTGCCTGCCTTGCTTCGGCTGAGCAAGGGCGGCCGTCGCATCCGCGCCTCGCTCAAGGCTTCGCCGCCAGGAGTCCGGCCCCGAGGCCGGAATGGTTTGACGGCATGCACAGGCGCGGCGTGTCACGAGTGCGTCCCTGCGCCGGCTCGAATCGGCGTGAAGCCGCTGTGAGGGCGCTTTGGGGTACTGCCTGGTTTGGTCTGAGCGGCCGGCACTGGTATCCTGAAACATGACTTTATAGAGCAACCGTATAAAGCGATTTTATGAAGCGGCGCCGCGACCGGCGTTTCCCTGGCCGGGAACAGCGGCATGCCCGGACCGCCGGTCTTTCTCGTGGCTCCGCTGCCAGGAATGGGTTTTCTCTTGATCGGATCGTTTGTGGGTCTTCGTGTGCTCGCACTGCTGGCGCTGCCGCCGGGCATCTCTTCGCTGCTGCCGTTTGTGCTGATCCCGGTAGTGTTTTACTTTCTGCTCATGCGGCCCAACCAGAAGAAGCAGCAGGTGTGGTCGCAGATGCTGGCCGGGCTCAAGCCGGGCGACCGGGTGACCACGACCGGGGGAATACGCGGCACCATCATCGCGCTGCGCGACGATGCGCTGCACCTGCGCGTAGCGCCGGATGGCGTCAAGCTCGAGGTGGTCAAGAGCGCCATTGCGTCGGTGACGACAGAAGACGGGGAAAAGTAGGTCCACACGCCCACCATGCAGAAGAATATCCGCAACAAAACCATCCTTATCGTGGCTGTTCTGCTTGTCTTCGTCTACGGCATCTTCGGCATCCCGCATGGAGGGCTGCGCGCCTCACTGCTGCGCCGTATCAACCTGGGGCTCGACCTCCGGGGCGGCACGCACCTGATCCTCCAGGTGATGGTCGACGAGGCTGTTTCTGCCGCAACCGACGCCGACATGACGCATATGCAGGCCGACCTGCAGTCCAATGGGCTGAGCGCGACGGCGACCAAGCCGGACGCGACCAAGCCGACCACCATCCAGTTTGCCGGGATCCCGGAGGCGCGGCTGAACGACGCGCGCACCGTGCTGGCCAATCGCTACTCCGCCCAGTACGACATTGCCAGCGGCGCGAACGGGCTGACGGTGACCATGAAGCCCAGCGCCGTGGCCGAGCTCAAGGCGAACACCATCTCGCAGGCAATTGACGTGATCCGCACCCGGGTCGACTCGCTCGGCGTTTCCGAGCCCGTCATCCAGGAGTACAACGTCGGTTCGGCGCAGATCCTGGTCGAGCTGCCCGGGATCGACGATCCGGCACGGGTGAAAGACGTCATCCAGTCCACGGCCCGGCTTGAGATTCACCAGGTCACGGGCGGCCCCTTCAACGATGAAGCGGCAGCCCTGGCCTCGCTCGGCGGGACGGTGCCCTATGACACGGAGCTGATCCATAGTTCGCCCGGGGCGTCGGCTGCGGGGTCGGGCGACCAGATCTACGCGCTCAAAAAGACCGCCGAGGTTGCCGGCACCGACATCCGCGATGCGCAGGCCGGCGTGAACCAGAATACGAACGAGCCGCAGGTGACTTTTTACCTGACCACCAGCGCGGGAAACCATTTCGCCGACTTTACCTCGGCCAACAAGGGCAAGGGCCTGGCGGTGGTGCTCGATAACCGCATCCGAGAGGTAGCCACCATCCGCGACCAGATCCGCGATACGGGAACCATCTCCGGCGGGTCGATGGATGCGCAGGCAGCCAAGGACCTGTCCATGCTGCTGCGGACGGGCGCGCTGCCGGCCTCAATCCACTACCTGCAGGAAAGCTCGGTCGGGCCATCGCTCGGTGCGGACTCGATTCGCGAAGGCGTGCTGGCCTCGGTCGTCGGCATGCTGGCCGTCATGGCGTTCATGCTCTTTTACTATCGCGGAGCGGGGATCAATGCCGACCTGGCATTGTTTCTCAACCTGGTGATCCTGCTGGGGTTTATGGGCTTTACCGGCTCGACGCTGACACTGCCGGGCATTGCCGGGGTCATCCTGACGATCGGCATGGGCGTGGACTCAAACGTGCTGATCTTTGAACGAATCCGCGAAGAGCGCCGCGCGGGCAAGTCACCCAGCGCGGCCGTGGACCAGGGCTTTGCGCATGCGTGGGTGACCATTATCGACACGCACGTCACCACGATTGTCTCGGCTGCGATTCTGTTCCTTTTCGGGACGGGGCCGGTCCGCGGCTTTGCGGTAACTCTTACGTTTGGGCTGCTGGCGAATATCTTTACAGCAGTGTTTGTTTCGCTAACCATCTTTGCCGCCAACCTGCAGCGAGGAACGACCCGCC
>CAXTPL010000023.1:24311-28277 GCA_964246065.1 uncultured Acidobacteriaceae bacterium | reverse complement strand
TTTCGCTATCGCCTGCACAAGGTGGACGACGGCAAAGTCACGACCAAGATCATTGTGGAGACAAAGGACGGCGACGTAGCCAGGCTCGTCCAGGTAGACGACAAGCCGCTCACGCCGGAGGCCAACAACGCCGAACTGGCGCGGCTCCAGAACCTCTACGATCATCCCGAGATCCAGGAGCACCGGCACAAAAAAGAGCAGGAAGATGGCGTTCGCGAGAATGAGATGATCCGGTTGCTGCCGGACGCTTTCCTTTACCACTATGAGGGGATGGTGGAGGGACCAAGCGGCCCTGCCTACCGGCTGAGTTTTGTGCCTAACCCCGGCTTCACTCCGCCCGATCGTGAGGCCGAGGTGTACCACGGCATGGCCGGCGAGCTGTGGGTTGACAAGGCGGAAGAACGGATGGTCAAGCTCGACACGCACTTGATCGACGACGTGAACTTCGGCTGGGGCATCCTGGGCAGGCTTTACAAGGGAGGCAGCATCCTGGTGGAGCAGAAAGATGTCGGGGACAAGCACTGGGAGGGCACTCACATGAAACTCGACCTCCATGGCAAGGCGCTCATGCTGAAGTCGCTGAGCTTTGAAACGACGGAAGACAGCAGCGACTTCCACCCGGTACCTGACGCGGGCTACAAGGCGGCGATTGAGCTGCTTAAGACCTTGAAGTAGCGCCAGGCGCGAGCGGGTAGCCGATACCCGGGCTGAAACGTGGACCGCGCACGAACTCGGACGCGCTACGCGGGCCGGGCGACTTTTTCCGGCCCTCGGTGGGCAAGCAGCGGCAAGCCCTCAGGCTTTCGCCAGTGATGCGCTGCCCGCTACTCGCCTGCCGCTCTGCGGATCAACGCCTCAATCTTCGTCTCCTCCTCGGGCGTCAGCTCTTTCACCGCGTAGGCGACCGGCCACAGCTTTCCCTCATCGAGCTTGGCCTTTTCGCTAAAGCCCAGGGTGGCGTAGCGCGTCTTGAACTTGTGCGAACTTTGAAAGAAACAAATGACCTGCCCAGCCCTGGCATAGGCGGGCATGCCGTACCAGGTCTTTGGAGAAAGCTCCGGCGCGCGGGCCTTGATGAGCGCGTGGAGCCGCTCGGCAAGCAGGCGATCGTGCTCCGGCATGGCGGCTATCTTTGCAAGCACCTCGGCTTCGTCTTCTTGCTTCGCTGCTCCCGGCCGGCTTGCTGCTTTCAGCTCCTGCGCACGATCCTGCATTGCTGAGCGCTCTTCTTCGGTGAAGCGCGGCGGCTTGCCTGCAGCTTTTTTCACGCTCATACGGGTCTCCTCTCTTGCTCGGCTCCTGCGCAGCCTTCTCCAAAGGAAAAAAGCCGCGGTCCGTCCCCGAGGCCTAGGCTTCTTCGGCCGCTCGCAGCTCCGCCATAATCTCAAGCGCCGCTTTTCGTGCTTGGTCCTCATGGTTGGGCGGAAACGAGATGGCACCCACCCGCGCATGACCTCCCCCGCCATACCGCTCGCAAATGGCGGCCAGGTTGACCAGCTTTGCCGGATCCTTGGTCGTCCACGGATTGGACCCCACCGCAACCTTGGTGCGAAAGCTTGAACTCGACAGCCCGATCGAGTACGTTGCCGCGGGAAACAGGTAGTAAGGGATGAACTTGTTGTAGCCTTCAAGCGCCTGGTCGGCCACATCAAAGAAGATCGTTCCACCCTTGCAGCCGGCGCGCTCCCTGATGACCGCGAGCGCGCGCGCATGGCGTTCCAGCAGCGGACCGAGCAATGCCGCCACAAACGGCTCTGCCAGGATGCGCTCGAGCGGCATGGCCGTCAGCAGCGGAATCAGCCTGGGCACAAATCCTTCGTCCTGCGTCGATTCAATGATCAGTGTGAGCTTCATCGCGGCTTCGCGCATCTCTATCGCCGCTTGCGCACTTTCATACTTCGCACCGTCCACGATATCGGCCCAGTGCACCAGGTCTGCCACGCTGGCCCGGTCGAAGCCGAACCGCTCCGCCGCAATGTCGGCGATCAAGCTCGTACACGAGGTGTAGGCGGGGTTATAAAAGCGGCGTTCGCGAAAGTTGCTCCCGGGCTCTGCCAGCCCGGCCAGGTACCCGGCATGATCCTCCGCCGTCAAAAACGCGCTCAGGTGATGATCAAACCACCAGGTGATGCTCGGCGAGGCCGAATACTTGAAGTCCACAATTGCGTTTTCATCCCCGGTAAATGCGCTCTCGTCAAACAAGGAGCCGGCGCGATGCACCAGCCCGTGGTAGCTGTACTCGGCGTTCCCGGGAAAGCACTCCCGGTGCACCCGCGTAAACAAGGCCGCCGAGCAGGCGCCGTCAAAGCATTTATCGTGATAAAAAACGCGGACCTTCACCGTTCGCTCACCCTCGTTCCGCCGCTTGTGCCACTCGCGCATCCACGCACAACGCGGAATCTATAAGCGTCGCCGCAAGCAGCGCCCCTGTCAAGGCCTGGGCAGGCGGTCAGGGTCGGGAAGCTGCGCACCAACGGCTATCGAGACCGACCCTGGCCCGGGGTCCGCGCGCTTGGCCTGGCTTGCTGCGGCGCCGGCTTGCGGCGTGGCCTGGCTTGCTGCGGGGCTAGAGCTGACTTGCGCGGCTGGCAAGGCTTGCTGAGTTGCCGCGCGGGTGAAGCCGGCTTGCGCTAACTGGCTTGCGGTGGCTAGCCTGCGCGGCCGGCTGCGCAACCTCCAAGACCGTTCCTGTCTCCTACCAGGCATGCGCAGCCCCACAGCGAACAAACGCAACGCGGCACTCGCCGCCACTCTTCTTGCAGCGGCGGCCGTGACGGCCGCATGGGCGGCCGGCGCACGGCGTCGCTATCCGGTCGCCGGCAAAGTCGTACTCATCACCGGCGGCTCGCGCGGGCTGGGTCTTGCCCTGGCTGAGACCTTCGGCAAGGCAGGCGCGCGCCTGGTGCTTGTCGCCCGCAACGCCGACGAACTACGCCGCGCGCAGCGGCTGCTCGTCGACCGCGGCGCTGCCCCCACACCCGCACACATCACTGTGCTGCCCTGCGATCTGACGCACCCGGCTGAGGTGACCCAGATGGTCGCCACTGCGACCATGCTGCTCGGCCGCATCGACATCCTGATCAACAACGCCGGCATCATCACCGTCGGCCCGGTTGAAAATCAGCCCCTCCAGGCCTTTCGTGAGGCCATGGAGATCAACTACTTCGGCATGGTCGATGCCACGCTCGCCGTGCTGCCGCAGATGCTTGGCCGCGCGCGTCACCCTGCCGCCGAGTCTGGTGCCGACCCCGGCGCCATCGTCAACATCACCTCCATCGGCGGCAAGGTTTCTGTCCCGCACCTGCTGCCCTACTCGGCGAGCAAGTTTGCTGCGGTCGGTTTTTCGCAGGGGCTCCACGCGGAGTTGCGCTCGCAGGGCATCCGCGTCACCACCGTAACCCCCGGCCTGCTGCGCACCGGCTCGCCCGGCAAAGCGCTTTTCGTCGGCAAGCGCGAAGATGAGTTTCGCTGGTTTCACCTGGGCGATTCGCTGCCGCTGGTAGCGGCCTCTGCTAGTGGCGCGGCGCGGCGTATCCTGCGTGCTGTCGAGTCCGGCGAAGGCGAGCTTTCGATCACCCCGCAGGCGGCTCTTGCCGCGCGCCTGGCGCAGGTTGCGCCCGCAGCCACCGCCGCCGTGCTTTCGCTCGTCAATACCGGGCTGCTTCCCGCTCCGGTACCGGGGGGCAACCGCGAGCCGCTGCCTGGCGAACTGGTTTCGGAGAAAGCCCTGCGCCCGCTTACCGCTTCCGGCGATCACGCCGAAGCGTTGTGGAATCAATAGACGCGCTTGCTCGCCGCCTTCGGCACAAGGGATGAGAGAATCGTGCACGTGAGCAGCTCATCGGCAAGCTTGATGCCCCGCAGGCGCGCCCGGCCGCGCCGCATGCTGCGCCTGCTGCTCGGCGGTGTGCTTGTTGCCCTTTTGCTGGTTGCCCTGGCGGCAGCCGCCGCTCTGGTGTGGGTGCC
>CAXTPL010000023.1:11558-24301 GCA_964246065.1 uncultured Acidobacteriaceae bacterium | reverse complement strand
GGCGAGCGGTGGGGGCTGCTCTACCGGGTGCTGTGGCGGCTGACGCAAGGGGAGCGGCAGTTGATGGAGGTGGAGAGCGATCCGGACGTGTACCGGCTGTTCACGCTGGAGAAGGCGGTGCGGCGGGACGCGCACGGCGTACCCCACATCGACGCGTCCAACCTCGACGACATGCTGCAAGCTCAGGGGTACGTCACCGCCCAGGATCGCCTCTGGCAGATGGATATGGCGCGACGCCTGGCCGCAGGACAAGCCGCCGAGGTCCTCGGTTCCGGCCTCATCGAACACGACCGAGACCAGCGCATCCTCGCTTTCCCGCCTACCGCCGAGCGCATCGCCTCGACCCTGCCGCCCGACCAGCTCCACCAGCTGGAGCAGTACGCGCGAGGCGTCAACCAGTTCATCGCCACTCACCGCGATGCGCTCCCCGCCGAGTTCAGCCTGCTCTTCTACAAGCCCGCGCCCTGGCGCCCCGTCGATACGGTCCTGGTCGCGCTATCAATGGCACAGACCCTGGACGAAAGCTGGCAGGACAAGCTCGGTCGCGAGCAGATCACCGCGCGGCTAGGCCCTGCGCTTGCCGCCGATCTGTATCCCACCGGCTCCTGGCGCGACCATCCCCCCGTTTCAGACGAGCCCGGCATCAGCGATCCGCAGCCGGTCGTTCCCGCCATTCCGCTTGACGCCTCCCAGGCAGCCTTGCGGCCGGGGGCACGCGTGCAGCCCTTTGCCGCGCTCCCGGCAAGCGACCTCGCTCTGCTCAACCGCATGATCGGAGCCCAGCGCGGCGGCTGCCAGGACTGCACCCCCGGCTCAAACGAGTGGGCTGTTTCCGGCGCTCACACCGCCTCCGGCAAGCCCATCCTTTCCAACGATATGCATCTCGGCCACGGCATTCCCGAGATCTGGTACGAGACCGAACTGCACGCCCCGGGCTTCCACGCCGCGGGCGTCACCGTCCCGGGGCTTCCCTTCATTACCGCCGGCCACAACGATCATATCGCCTGGGGCTTCACGGCACTTTACGGCGATGTCCAGGACGTTTATATGGAACAAACGAACGGTCGCGGGGAGTACCTGGCTACCGCAGACGGGCAGCAAAGCTGGCAGCCCTTCCAGCACACAGAAGAGCGCATCCACGTGCGCGGGAGCGCCGACGTCGTGCTCCAGCTCGAGCGCACCGTGCATGGCCCTGTTGTAACGCCGATGCTGCCGCATGAAAAGCGTACGCTCTCGCTCAAGTGGACCGTGTACGACCCGCGCGCGGTCGGCCTGCCGCTCTACGCGCTCAACGCAGCAGAGGACTGGACAGGTTTTCGCGCGGCCCTGGCCACCTGGTGGGAGCCGACCTTGAGCGTGATCTACGCCGATGACGCGGGCCACATCGGCTACCAGGCTGCCGGCTTCATCGCGCAGCGTGCAGGCGGGCTGCAGCCTTTGCCGATCCAGCCGAACCGGAGCGGCGCGGGCGAGTGGCTCGACTTCCTCACCCTTGACCAGCTGCCGCACACGCTCGACCCCGCCGATGGCACCCTGGCCACGGCAAACGCCCGCGTGACGCCAGACAACGACCCCTACCAGGTCACGCTCGAGTGGGCAGGCCCGTATCGCAATGAGCGCATCTGGAAGTCGCTCGCGGGCCGCAACGGCCTGACGGAAGCCGACATGCTCAAGCTGCAGACCGACGTGTATTCCGAGGTCGATCAGCAGATGGGCTTCCGCTTTGCCTATGCGATCGACCATGCCGGGCACACCACCGCAAGCCAGCGCGAAGCAGCCGACCTGCTGCGCGGCTGGGACGGTGTGCTGACCGTCGATTCCCCTGCGCCGGCCATCATCAACGCCGCCAAGGATGCCTTTTGGCCGGTGGTCCTCGGCGCAAAACTCGGCAGCGACTGGAAGATCTACTCCTGGGCAGAGAAAGACTACGCGCGAGAGCAACTGATTGCGCATGAGCCGGCAGACTGGCTGCCGAAGGGCTACAAGACCTGGGACGACCTGCTGGCAGGCATCGTCTCGACCGGCCTGCGCGACGCCCATGCTCCTCTAACGCTTGCCAAGTGGCGCTATGGCTCCGCGCACACCCTTTCTATCGCCCACCCGCTCTTTGGCCGCATGCCCTGGCTGGGAAGCGAGAGCCGGGTGGGTCCCGTACCGCAGTCGGGCGATCAAACCACCGTCAAGCAGGTTACGGGCAAGCTTGGTCCGTCGCAGCGCTTCACCATCGACTGGGCTACGCCGGACCTGGCAACCGAAAACATCGTTGCAGGCGAGTCCGGCAACCCGCTCAGCCCCTTTTTCCGCGACCAATGGCCGAGCTGGTCTACCGGCACCACCTTTCCCCTGCCCTTTACCCCGGCGGCAGTTGCCGCGAGTACCCGCCATACGCTTCGGCTCGTGCCCTGAGGATGAGCCGGACGATGGAGGCCGCGCCTGACTCGCAGCCCGCCGGCACGGGGGCGCTCGCTGCGCATCTTGGACTTATTCTCCTTTGCGCCATCTTCGGAAGCCACCCGCTGTGGGTGCACGGCCCTTCGTGCGGGCACGACTTCGACTTCCATCTCCAGTCCTGGCTGGCAGCGAGTGCCGCCCTGGCGACCCGGCACCCGTGGCCGCACTGGCTGTCGGCGGCAAACTACGGCGCGGGTGAGCCCCGCTTTGTTTTTTACCCACCCCTGTCCTGGCTGCTGGGTGGGGCGCTGGGTCGCTGGCTGCCCTGGACGCTTGTTCCCCAGGCATTTACCACGCTTGCCATGGCGGGCGCAGGCGCCGGGTTCTATGCACTTGCCCGCAGCTGGGTACGCGCTCCACTTGCCGCGGCCGCGGCCTGCGTCTATCTTTGCAATCCTTACCTGCTCTTTGTCGCATACGAGCGCACCGCCTATGGCGAGTTGCTCGCCTCCGGCGCCATGCCGCTCGTGGTTCTGTATGCCTTCCGGGCCTCACCGCGGAGCAAGCGGCTGGCGCTCGTCCTTGCAGCGCTGTGGCTGGTGAACGCACCTTCGGCCGTGATGGGGTGCTACCTGGCAGCCTTCTGCGGACTCGCCGCCGCTTTGCACGCGCGCCACTGGGCGCCTGCGGGGCAAGCGGCAGGCGCCATCGCTCTCGGCACCGGCCTGGCCGGCATCTACGTGCTGCCCGCCTGGTACCAGCAGCGCTGGGTGGAGATCGCCCGCGTCGTCGGCCCCGGCATGCGCGTTCAAGACAGCTTTCTCTTCGCTCATACGGGCGAGGCCTTTCACGATCAGGTGCTACACACGGCCTCGTCGCTGGCCGTGGCTATCCTGGGGCTTGGCCTGCTCGGCAGCGCAGCCGGTTGGTGGCTCGCACGCCGCTCCTCGGCTCTGCATACAGGCGGCGAAGCCGGCCTTGCCCCGGCAGCCTTGCAGCGCACGCTTACCTTCGCCCTCGCCGTGATCCTGCTCCTGCACCTTCGCTGGAGCGCGCCTCTTTGGCGGCTCGCCCCCGAGCTCCACTTTCTCCAGTTTCCCTGGCGCTGGCTGCTGGTCGCCGGCGTTCTTTCTGGACTTGCCTGCGCTGTCTTCGCCGAGTCGGCGCTGACCCGCGGAAGCCCGGGTTTTCGCCGCATCAACGGTCGCCTCAGTAACGCCCGCCTCGGTAAGGATCGTCTGCTCGCAGGGGTGCTCTGCTTGTATGCTTTGCTCGCCGGCGCCTTGGCCGAACACGCTTTTACCCAGCCTTGCGATGACGAGGACAATGTCGTCGCCCAGCAAGCCCTGCTCGCGCCATCCAACGCACCGCCCGGCTTCGAGGGTACAGATGAGTACACCCCGCGCAACGCCCAACATGGCGAGATTCAACAGGGCCTCCCATCGGCCCGCGTGCTCCCGGCACCCGACGCCGACGAAGGCGACGACACTGCCACCCCGAATCCTGCCTGGCAGGCTCCCGCTCCCGCGTCCGGCTCTATCCAGGTTGAGGCCTGGCAGCCGGAAGACAAGCGGCTCACCGTCACCACCCCCGCCCCGGGCTTCCTCGTTCTGCGCCTGATGGACTATCCCGCCTGGCAGGTTTCCCTCGATGGGCGCACTCTCCCTAGCCGGCCGCACCGGGAAGACGGCCTCCTCACACTGCCTGTCCCGGGCGGCAGCAGCCGGGTTCGCGTCGCGTGGCGGACCACGCCGGATATCGAAGCCGGCCGCGCCCTTTCCGCACTGGCACTCGCGCTCCTGGCCGGCCTTTCCCTGCGCCGACGCCTGCTCCGCGCTCGTCTATGATGGTCGGGATGCAACCGGACGTACATTCCCTGCTCTCCTCCGGGCTCGCCGCTGCCGACCAGGCCCTGGACCGCCTGTTGCCGCCTGCCACCGCTATCCCCGCCTCCATCCATCAGGCCATGCGCCACAGCACCTTTGCCGGCGGCAAGCGTCTTCGTCCCATTCTTGCCATGGAGGCCGCGCGCACGGTGGCCGGCACCCTTCCCTCCGGCGTGGGCGAGCTCGGCGCCGCCCTGGAGATGCTCCACACCTACTCGCTGGTCCACGACGACCTCCCCGCGCTCGACAACGACGACCTCCGCCGAGGCAAGCCGACTTGTCACGTCGTCTTTGGCGAAGCCATCGCCATCCTCGCCGGCGACGCGCTCCAAACCCAGGCCTACCAGGTCCTCGCCGGCCTGCCCTGCCCGGCCGAGGCGCGCGTGACCATTATCCGTCTGGTCGCCGAAGCCACAGGCACCGTCGAAGGGATGATCGGCGGCCAGGTCCTCGATCTTGAAGGCGAACATTCGGAGCCTTCGGCCGATTCGGTGCATGCCATCCACCGCGCCAAGACCGGCGCCTTGATCCGCGTCAGCGTCGTCGCCGGCGGGGTATATGCCGGGGCAACGCCGGAGCAGACCGCCCGGCTCACCGAGTTCGGCGCCAAAGCCGGGCTCGCCTTCCAGATTGCCGACGATATCCTCGACAGGACCCAGGACTCTGCCCAGCTCGGTAAAACCGCCGGCAAAGACCAGGCGTCCAACAAGGCGACCTGGCCGGCTGTGCATGGCATCGAGCTTGCCCACAAGCATGCGCAGCAGTTCATCGGCGAGGCCTTTGCCGCGCTCGAACCCTGGGGCGCGGCCGCCGATGGCCTCAAGGCGCTTGCCCGCTATCTGGTCGACCGTACCCATTGAGCGTCGGCCTGCTACGAGGAGCACCCATGCCGCTGACTGAAGAAGACATCCTGGACGCGCTACGCGACGTCTCCGATCCGGAGCTGCCGGTCAACATCGTCGATCTGGGACTGATCTACCGAGTGGACCTGGCGCCCGACCCGGACGCGCCCGGCGTGGTGCCGCGCCAGAAGGTGGCAATCGACATCACGATGACCACGCAGAACTGCCCTGCGCACACCCTTATCCTCGAGCAGGTGCGCAACCGGCTGGGCGGTGTTCAGGGTTTGAGCGCTACGGAGGTGCATCTTGTGTGGGAGCCGGCATGGACGCCGGACCGCATCTCACCCGGTGCACAGAAAAAGCTGGGCATTGCTTGAAGCGGCTGCCTGGAGCGGCCGGCTGAAGCGCCGGTTGGATGGAAGCTGTGCCGGCATGTCGCGTATACTATGACGCATGACGGACTGGCAACTACTCGTCGCAGCAGGATTTCCTACCGCAGCCGGTCTAGCGAGCATCGCCGTGGCGCTGATCCTGAACGGTCGGATCGAATCCCGCATGGATCGCATGGCTGCAGATCGATCGCAGTTCTACATGATCCTCGGTCGACACGATAAAGCTATCGAGGCTCTGGGAAAGAGCTAGCAGGCGCACCTGATACGCCTGCCCCTGCCTCGCACGCCCTAACCCTGCACTCGCCCCACGACATCCTTCAACTTGGCTGCTTGCTCGGCAAGCCGCTCGATCGTTCCTTCGGCGCGCACCAGGAAATCCTGCGCTGCATGGATATACTCCGGCAGCTTCGCCCATAGCTCCTGCGCGGCCTCCGGCTTTTCAAGCAGCGCCACGGCTGCCCCAGCAGAAGCCACCGCCAGCGCCGTCCGCTTGTGCCCCGCCACCAGCAGCACCGCGCCCGCTACCAGCGACCCGGCCGCGACATTGCGCGCCCACGGCACCTCGCTCCACACCACTTCCTTCGGTCCCAGCACATTGCCCTTCGTCAAATCCATCGCGTTCCGTATCCTTTCTCTGCTCGACCTCAGGCAAGGCGTCCACGCCCGCCCATAGGCCATCTCCGGTTCTGATGCGCAATCCCCGCCGCTCGGCACGCCTGCCCCGCCATTGCACGTCTGCCAAGCGGCTACTCCAGGTCGAACTCCCGCAGCGGCCGCTCCGTCCCCGGACTTTCCTTCGCTTTCTTGAGCGCCTCTGCAAAGCGGCGCTCCATCAAGTCATCCTTGTGCTTTTCCGCATCCACGGCCTGGCGAAAGATACTCTCCTTGCGCCCTTCCTGCTCGCGCATGGCCTTCGCCGCAGTCTCGAAATCCTCAAACGTCCGCTTGCGCGGCGGAGGCGTATGCGCGATCACGCTTTGCAGCTTCGCATCGATCCGCAGCACGCCGCCACACTCCGGGCAGACGACTTCAAATGTATCCTCGCTCACTGCTGCTGCCTCCAGCCTTTCAGTCTAGCGCTGCGCCGCCATGGGCGGCATGAGTCGCACAGTCCGCCCCGTCTCCGCCGAGGTCCGCGCCGCCGCCAGTATCTTCACCACCGTCACATTCGTATCGAGCGAAGACAGATCATGCTCAGGCTTCAGCTCGCCGTGGAGCACGGCCGCCAGATAATGCAGCGAGCTGTCCTCCGGAGCCGGAAGCGGTGCTGCCGTCTCCGGATGCTCGGCAGCCTCGCCCGCCAGCCGCACACGCATCTTGTTTGTAACCTCCGTACTTACATACACGGTGTCGGCGTAGCCGGTGGCGCCATACACCTCCATGTCCTTGCGGTCGAACGGCCAGTTCCAGGAGCCCTGCACGATCACCTGCGCGCGCGGGTAGGTCATCACGATGGTCGCGTCGTCATCGACCCTGGGATAGATCGCGGGCTTGATGTGCAGGGTCACCGCCGTCACCGTAAGCGGCAGCTCGCCGTGCATGAACCAGGTCGCCAGGTCGACCCCGTAACAGCCGAAGTCCATCAGCGCGCCGCCGCCGTTCTGCACCGGATCGGTAAGCCAGGCGAGAAACTCCGGCGATACGCCGATCTCCTTCGGCCCCCGATGCCCGTCATGCACCACCATCTTGCGTAGCTCGCCCAGTTTGCCAGCCTCCGCCAGGGCGTGCACGCCGCGATTGGAGGCGTACCAGGTCGTCTCGTAGTTCGTCAGCACAGGCACGCCATAGGTCTTCGAGGCCTGCTCGATTGCCTCGGCGTCGGCCACAGTAGTCGCGAGCGGCTTTTCTACCATGGACGCGATATGCAGCCGAGCCGCTTCCGCAATCGCGGCGCGGTGCCCGGCGATCGAGGTATACACCAGCACCGCCTGCGGCCGTGTCTTCGCCAGCATCTCGGCTTCCGTTGCGAAGAACAGGTTTGCGGGCAGGTGCGTACGGGCAATGTACTTCTGCCGCAATGCCGGATCAGGCTCGCTGATGCCTACCAGCGTCACCTGCGGGTTTTGCGGCAGTTGATGGAAGATGCCTTCCACGTGCCCGTGCACCAGCCCGACAATGGCAACGCGTACCGGCGCAGCTGTCTGTGCAGGCGAAAAAGAAGTGAGGAGCGCAACAGTCAGCGGAAGGAGAAAGCGCACGCGGCCAAGGCTCAGCATCAGGCAGCCAGTCTACCCCGCAGAGACAGCCCAACGGCAAGAGGCCCCTTGATTCTGTTCTACAGGTACAGCGCTTTATGGCCTGGGCAGGGCTGGGCGGCGGCTTCGACGAGCAGGCCCGGCAGGGCTTCGCCGTAGCGCGCCAGGGTGGAGGCGGCACCGACGACGCGCTCCTGCAGGTGCTGCGCCGGATACACGGATTGGAGCAGCGCGTCCACCTTGCGGGACACTGAGCGGTCCTGCTCCAGCTGGTAGTTGGCGGCCAGGCGGCGCAGGCGGTTCATCTGGTAGCGCATCTTGGACGCGGCGACCTCTGCCGAGCGGCCCAAGCTGGGGTCAAGCGAGCGCATCCACCCGGTCACTGCTTCAAGCTCACTATGGAGTGCATTGCCTGCGGCAGCCAGGGTGCGTTTGCCTTCCACAGGCATGGCGCGCGCACCCATCCGCTGGACAAGCTCGTCCGGCCTCGCGGCAAAGACCTCAGGAAGCTGCAGGCCGAAGCCTGCCAGCAGCGCGGCGGCGCCGGAGTCGATCAGCGTGGCAGAAAGCCTGGGTAGAACCGGGGTGATGCGGCCAAGCATGCGCTCATAGAGCACTGCGGTCTGGGCAAAGTAGGCAATCTCGGCCGGGCCGCCGATGTAGGCCGCTGTAGGCAGCAGAGCGTCTTCAAAGACGGGCCGCAGGAGCGCGTTGGGGCTCAGCCGCTCGGGCTCCGCATCGAGGATGTCGAGGAGCGCCGAGGTGGTGTAGTTCGTCCGCCCGGCCGTCCATTGCCCCGGCCCTTTGCGCTTCAGCGGCAGGCGCGTGTGCAGCCCTTCGCCCGGTGCGCCTTCCAGCAGAAACAAGAGGCTGCTCCCCGGGGAAACCAGCACCTGCGCGTGGTACGCCGCGGCAGAAAGCTCCTGCCCGCGCGCGAGCAGTGCCTGCTCAAGCTCGTCCGCCCGCTCGATAGCGGCGCGCAGGGCTGAGCTGCCCAGGCTGTGGCAGGCTCGGCCCGATGCGTCCAGCACGATCAGCCCCTGCTCACGGAAGGTCGCCGCGAGCCATTGCGCAAAGCCACTCGCGAAGGTCGCCTCCGGGCGATAACATCGCTCGAGCAGCGCGTGCTGCGCCGTCCCGCCGATCCACTCCGCGGCTGCCTGAAGCGCAGGGAGGACGCCGCGGCCCAGGCGCAGGCTGCCCACGGGTGCGCCGCTCCGTGCCTGTGCATGCTCCAGCTTGATTGTCTGCAAGGCATGACGGCCGCTCAAGGCGACATGATCCGCTTCGGCAAAATCGTGGTCTTCGGTCGCCAGCCAGAAGACCGGCACATGCTCCACGCCGGTCGCGGCTGCGGCCTGCGCCGCCAGCCGGATTGCCGTGGCGGCCTTATGCAACGTGTAGAGCGGGCCGCCGAAGAGGCTGACCTGCTGGCCTGTGACGACGACCCGCGCGCCTTGACGCAGTTTTTCGATATTTGCCAGCGCAGCCGGGCCCGCGTGACAGGCCTGATTCTGCCCCACAAGAAGATCAGCGAGCGTGTCACGATGCGCGAGTGAAAGGGCTGGCGGCGCGTAGGGCTTGCCCCAGCGGGAGCCGCATGGGCTGGCGCCAAACCAGCCGTGCAGCGGCTGCTCGGCTGCAGCATAGTCAAGAAAGAGACGGCTGAGCCCCGGCACCGTCGAGAGCGGGTAACACTCCCCTGCAGGCACGCTCGCGCTGCACTCGCTCATACCATTGCGGTCCCTTCCTGCTGCCCCAAGTCTCTCACGCTGCCAGGGGCTGCACGTTCCCGCGGCAAGCGTCTCCGGTTCCAAGCATCTCCGGTTCGATGACACAGCCGCGCCAGGAGATGCGAACTCCGCAGACTGGCCTGCCTGCCGGGGGGCCGGGGTGGAGCGTTACCGAGAACGCCTTCGAGCCGCAAAGCGTCATCATAGGAGGGGACGCATAGCGCGAAGCGCAACGAAAGGAACAACCCAGCAATGCCGAAAGAGCCGAAGGATAAGAAGGCAGACCAGCAGAAGAAGCCCGACAAGAAGCATGCGAAGCCTAAAAAGTTGAAGAAGCTCGAAGAAAAGGCCGCGCACGACCTCGTCGCCGGCGACCTGCCCCCTGCGCACGAACCGCCGGCCGAGGTGCTTTCGACCAGCGTCGCCTACGAAGGGCCGTTGTTCAAGGTCGTCAAGGATGAGGTACGCGAACCGAATGGCCATGTCACGCACCGTGACGTGATCCGCCACAACGGCTCGGTCGTCATCCTGCCCGTCGACGCGACCAAGAGCAAAAAGGACCCGCTCATCATCATGGAGCGCCAGTACCGCCACGCCGCCGGGCAGTACCTGTGGGAGATCCCTGCGGGCAAGATCGAGCCGAACGAGGAGCGCCTAGCCGGGGCCAAGCGGGAGCTGGCAGAGGAGACCGGCTACCAGGCCGGGCGCTGGACCGAACTCGTGCGCTACTTCGCCAGCCCCGGCTTTTTAGGCGAGTGGATGCAGGTCTACCTCGCTGAAGAACTCACCCCCGGCAAAGCCACCCCGGAGGCCGACGAAACGCTCCAGGTCTTTGCCCTGCCGCTTTCGACGGTCGAACGACTGATCGATGAAGCAAAGATCCTCGATGGCAAAACCCTGATCGCGGTCTCGCTTTTTAAGCGGCTCCGGGAGCGGCGGAAGAAGGGGTGAGCGGTAACCCTTGCAGCGGGGGCTTGCGATTATCGATTGGTTAAAGGCAATCCAGCGGCGCCCTGCAAACCAAACACCCTCGCCGCACGTCTGTTATGAGCAGGCTGGATGCGCCGCACGCCCATCCGGTCCCCATGCAATCAGCGCTCCCGCGAGGTCGGCACGTGGCTCAATACAAGGGAAAAGTAAAGTGGTTCAACAACGCCAAAGGGTACGGATTTATTGGCCGCGACGATGGTCCGGACGTGTTTGTTCACTTCAGCGCCATTCAGATTGAAGGCTACAAGAGCCTGAAGGAAGGCGACGAAGTGGAGTTCGACGTGGTCGAAGGTCAAAAAGGCCCGCAAGCCGATCAGGTCATCCGCCAGCGCGAAATTGCCTGACACCCTCCCGGCACAGAATGCATCTGAACTGTTTAAGACCCTCCCCCAGGGCGAAGCAGCCGGTTTGCTGCTTGAAGAAAAGAAGCCCGGACCTCTCTTCCTACGGAAGCCGGTCCGGGCTTTGCCGCATCGGCCCCTGCCGGGCTTGCCCGTCTGGCAGGCGAGCGTCAAATCGGCTTTGGGCGCCCACGCTACCCCGCACCGCTTGAATCTGGTTCAATGGAGGCAGTGTGTTCCAGCCGCGCGTTCCCCGCGTTCGGCAGTGCGCCCGGCTTTGCTACTTCCATGGAAAATCACACCATCGCCATTCTGCTCGACGAAACAGCCGACCTGCTCGAGATCGGCGCGGGCGACCCCTTTCGCATCCGGTCGTACCGCCGCGCCGCCGAAGCCGTGGAAGGCAGCACCACCCAGCTCAGCACCTTGTGCGGCCCGGGCGAGCTGAAGCAGCTGCTCGCCATCCCAGGCATCGGCAAGGCCATGGCCGCCAACATCCAGGAGATCGAGCGCACCGGCAGCTTTCCCTTGCGGGACGAGATGCTCGGGCGCTACAAGCCAAGCATGCTGCAGCTGCTCAAGCTGCCCGGCATGGGGCCCAAATCGGTCGCACTGATGTGGGAAGCGCTTGGCGTCGCTTCGATTGAAGACCTGGAGCAAGCGCTGGCTGACGGCCGGGTAGCCAAGCTGCCGCGCTTTGGCGAGAAGCAGGTAGAAAAGCTGCGCGCCGGCATAGAGGATTACAAGAAGAACAGCGGGCGCTTTCTGCTATCAACCGTTGAAGAGGCCGCTGAAAAGCTGACTGCCTACCTGCGCGAGTTTCCCGGGCTCGCGCGCATCGAGCCGGCCGGATCGTTTCGACGAGGACGAGAGACCGCCGGCGACCTCGATATGCTGGTGACCGGGTCGGCCTGCGCTCCGGAGCGCGTTGCCGCGGCGGTCGAACACGCGGCCGCTTACCCCCTGGCGGGCACGCTGCTGGCCAAGGGGCAGAACAAGGTCTCCTTCCGCATGCGATCAGGCCTGCAGGTGGACGTGCGGCTGCTGCCGGAGGCAAGCTGGGGCGCAGCGCAGCAGTACTTTACGGGCTCCAAGATGCACAACGTGACCCTGCGCCAGCGCGCGCTGCGCAAAGGCTACACGCTCAGCGAATACTCGCTTTCGCGCGTGGACGATGGTGCGGTGGTGGCCGGCGCGACTGAAGAAGAGATCTACGCCGCGCTTGGCATGGACTGGATTGCGCCGGAGCTGCGCGAAAACAACGGCGAGCTCGAAGCCGCAGAGCAGCACCGTTTGCCGCCCCTGATCACCGCTGCCGCCATTCGCGGCGACGTGCACGCGCATACCGTTGCCACCGATGGCGCAAATACCATCCGCGAGATGGCCGAGGCTGCGCTCGCCCGCGGATATGGCTACATGGCCATCACCGACCACTCGAAAAACCTTGCCATGGTCAACGGGCTCGATGATGCGCGGGCAGTAGAGCACATTGCGCGTATTCGGGAAGTCGATCGCGAGATGGAAGGGCGCATTCGCGTCTTTGCCGGCATCGAGGCCGACATCCTCGCCGACGGCGCCATCGACATGTCGGACGAGGTGCTGGCGCAGATGGATATCGTCATCGCAAGCATGCATTCCTTCTTTGCGTATCCGGCCGAGCAGCAGACCGAGCGCATGCTGCGCGCGCTCGAGAACCCGTATGTGCGCATCCTGGGCCACGCGACCGGACGGATGCTGTTGCGGCGCGAGCCGGCAGCCTTTGATATGACCGCGGTGCTGCGGTGTGCGGCCAGGCTTGGCGTTGCCGTGGAACAGAATGCCAGCCCGAGCCGCCTGGACCTGTGCGACACCAACCTGCGCCTGGCAAAGGAGCTCGGCTGCAAGATCGTCATCAACACCGACGCCCACCATACCAGCGAGTACGCCAAAGTTCGCTTTGGGATCAAACAACTGCGCCGCGCCTGGCTTACGCC
>CAXTPL010000023.1:0-11548 GCA_964246065.1 uncultured Acidobacteriaceae bacterium | reverse complement strand
CTACGCCCGCTGATGTGCTGAACACGCGCGAGGCTGAGCCGTTTTTGGCTGCCCTGCGGCCGCGGCCCTGAGAAAAAAAGGAAACCATGCCGGCACCCCCGCCACAGCAAATAGCTTCGCTTCAGCAAGAGGGCTCCGCCCGCCTCACCTTGTCGCTCATCCTGGCCTTGTGCGTCGGGTTCGCGGCGGTCTGGGCCTATGTGTTTCTTTCGCAAAAGCCTCCGGTAGCCTCAGGAGCCATTACCGCGCTGGTCGCCGTACCGGTGCACTACGAGGTGCGCAATGGAGGCTCGCTGCAGGAGGGCCAGGGAGGTGGCGTCGACGCGGAAGACCAGGTGTTTGTGCTGGCGGCCGTGACGGTAAAAAGTGCGACCAAGCTCCCGCTGTATGCCTGGGAGCAGACGGGCACGCTCACTACGCCGGAAGGCGAACAAAAGCGCGTGCGCGCGCTGAGCCCGACGGATGCAGAGCGCGCCTTTGCCGCGTATCCCAGGCTCGCCCAGGCACGCCGGTCGCTTTCAGCCGGCGATGCCCTCCCGCGCGAGGCCACCCTTCAGCCCGGCCAGTCAGAGCAGGGCTTTGCTTTGTTTGCCTTTCCCCTCAAGGCAGAGGATTGGGAGACGAGGCGTACCTTTGACATTGCTGTATCGTTCCGCTGGCAGCGTGAGCTGGTGCTAGACCAGCCCAGCACGCAGCCCGGCGCACAGACAGAGCCGCAGACACAGGCCAAGCCGCAAACAGAGGCCAAGCCCCGGACGAAACCCTGAGCCCCCTGAGCCACAACGCCCCACCCCTGCGCTTGGGCTTGCCTCGTGCCTGCTCTGGGGCGGCCCTGAAGCACCCGGTAAACTAAGGGTGTGCGCACCCCTGACGTCCTCATAGCCGGGGCCGGCATCATCGGCCTTTCTGCCGCGCTCGAACTCGCGCAGCACGGGCTGCGTGTAGTGGTTCTCGACCAAGGCAGGGCTATGCGCGGGGCCTCCCACGCAGCCGCAGGCATGCTTGCCGCGCAAGACCCTGAGAACCCGCCCGAACTGCGCCCGATGGCCGCTCTCAGCCTCCAGCTTTACCCTGCCTTTCTTGCCACCATTGAGCGACTGAGCGGCCTGCCGGTGCCGCTGCGCACCTCTTTCACACTCCAGGGCAGCGCACAGCGGGCCTTGGTGCAAGGGGCTGGGCAGGCGGCGCCGACACAGATGCCGGTGCCCGAGCTCCAGACCGGCAGATACCGTTTTGACTGGCTGGAAGAGCAAAGCCTGGACCCGCGCGATCTGTGCGCGGCGTTGCCGCAGGCGGCGCAGGCGGCCGGGGTAGCCGTGGTGGAGGATTGCGCGGTGCACCGCGTCACGCTTTCGCAAGGCGGCGCTCTCCTCGAGACGACGCGCGGGAGCTATGCGGCGCCGCGGTACATCCATGCCTGCGGAGCCTGGGCCGGGCTGGCTGAATTCGCAAAGTGGGGCCTGCCGGTGGAGCCGAGGAAAGGCCAGATGCTGCGCATCACGCTGCCGCCCGGCAGCCCTCAGTTGTGCTGCGTCGTGCGCACCCCGGAGCTCTACCTGGTGCCACGCGGCGACGGCGGAGTTGTTGTAGGCGCAACGGTGGAGCGAGCCGGGTTCGACTGCGGCGTGACGAGGGCAGCCGCGCAGGCGCTTTGGCGCGCAGCCGCTGCGCTGTGGCCGCCGCTTGTGGAGGGCAAAGTTACAGAACACTGGGCAGGCCTTCGTCCCGGCACCCCCGACGGGCTGCCAATACTGGACAGGCTGCCGAGTTCGAGCGGGATGCCCGATCTCGATCGACTATCGACATTGGACCGCACGGCGAACTTCGACGACGCGCCGGCCGCGGCACCGCCAGCCGTAGCGGGAACGAGTTTCGTCGCCACCGGCCACTTTCGCAACGGCATTCTGCTGGCTCCCGGCACTGCCCGCCTGCTGCGCCAGTGGGTCACGGGTTTGCCCGCAGAGCTCGACACGCGCGCCTTCCGGCTCGCTCGCTTTCGCGGGGCCGCCGCGCCCAGCGACAATGCGCACCTCGCTACGCTATAACTTGTCTTTGGCTATCGAGCGCGCGACGGGAGACCCCTGGGCCTCGTTGCGCGTCCAAAGCAGAGTACGGGGTAGCAGGTGCCGGCCTATTGGGGGCGGCCACTCAAGGGAGACTTATGTCCACAGCGGTAGCAGGCAAGGGACTCGAAGGCATCGTCGCTACAAACTCCGGAATCTGCTGGATCGACGGCGACGCGGGCGTGCTCGCCTATCGCGGCATCGACATCCACGAGCTGGCGGAAAAATCGACGTTTGAAGAGGTGACCTACCTGCTCTGGCATGGCACGCTTCCTTCCGCTGACGAGCTCAAGGACTTTTCTGCCAAGCTGGCCGACGCGCGTACGCTGCCACCGCAGATCATCGATATGCTTTCGTCTTTTCCTACGACGGCGACGCCGATGGAAGTGCTGCGCACCGCTGTGTCTGCGCTGTCGTTTTACGACGCGGACGAGAAAGCCGTGGATCGCGACGCGAACCTGCGCAAAGCTTTCGCTCTGACTGCGCAGGTGCCCATGATTGTGGCGGCGTTTGACCGCATCCGCAACGGCAAACCCTATGTGGACGCGGACAAAACTCTCTCCCACGCAGGCAATTTTCTCTGGATGCTGCGCGGCGAAAAACCTTCAGAAACGGCGACCCGCACCTTTGACATTGCACTGATCCTGCATGCCGACCATGAACTGAACGCATCCACGTTTGCCGCGCGCGTCATTGCTGCAACTCTTGCCGACATGCATTCAGCCGTGACGGGAGCCATTGGCGCGCTGAAAGGCCCGCTGCATGGCGGCGCGAACGAAGCCGTGATGCGGATGCTCTTTGCGATCGAAAAAGCTGGAGATGACCCGGTTGCGCACGTGCGGCAGATGCTGGCCGAAAAGAAAAAGGTCTCAGGCTTTGGCCACCGCGTGTACCACACGGAAGACCCGCGCGCCACGCACCTGCGCCGCATGTCAGAGGAGTTGGGCAACGCAGACGGCAATCCTCGTTGGTTCGAGATGTCGAGGGCGATCGAGTTGTATATCAAGGCAGAAAAGAAGCTGAACGCCAACGTGGATTTCTATTCAGCGTCCACGTACACGACACTCGGCATCGCGATCGATCTGTTTACGCCGATCTTTGCGATAAGCCGCGTAGCCGGCTGGGCGGCGCATGTTATCGAGCAGCTTGGGGACAATCGGCTGATCCGGCCACGCGCTGAGTACGTAGGGCCTGCTTACCCGGCCACCTATATCCCCCTGCAGCAGAGATAGCCGAGTGCGCTTCGATTTAGTGGCATGGGGAGCAGCGCCTTCAGGTTTTGTTTCTTGACGCAGAGCCTTGTGCCCGACAGTTCTACGAGGGGGCCACCGAAAATGCTTGTGCCCCGCTGGCTCGTTTTAGTGGGGCAATCACCAGAACCTGCACCGGCAATGCGAACGCACCCAAGGCCCGCCGCTTCGGAAATCCTTGACATTGTCTGACAGGCGGCTCTAGCTTCTTCCGCGAGGGTCCCCATGCGTCTACGCATCCCCGCTATCTTTGCCTGCTTGCTGCTTCTGGCCCCGGCTGTTCTTGCCCAGTTCCGCGCATCCATCCGAGGTACCGTCTCTGACCAGACAGGCGCCGTCCTCTCCGGGGCGACTGTCACGCTCACCGACCCGGGCACCGGCAGTGTGCAGACCGCGCAGACCGACGCCGCAGGCGTCTACACCTTCAACGCGCTGCCGCCGGACGAGTTTTCGCTAGCCGTTGAAAGTACCGGCTTCCAAAAGCGTGTGCTCGATCACCTGCGCATTATTCCCGAGCAGGCCAATGCCGTAAACATCCAGCTTGACCCAGGGGAAGCAACGCAAACGGTCACCGTGCAAGGCGACCAGCAGCCCTTGCTCGACACAGAAACAGCCTCGATCAGCGGCACCGTTTCAAGCAACGAGATCCAGCACCTGCCTTCTTTTGGGCGCGATGTCTTTCAGCTCGCACAGCTTGCGCCCGGCACCTTTGGCGACGCGGCACAAAGTGCCGGGGGCGGCACCAATGCGCTCCCAGGCACCCAGGGGCCTGGCGGTTCAAGCTCGAACAGTGGCTCCTTTTCAACAGAAAACGGCCCCCAGGTAGTCGCTGGCGGCGGCCAGTATGAGACCAACGGCATCACCGTCGACGGCATTTCCACGGTAAGTGCCGTGTGGGGCGGCACCAGCGTCATTACTCCTTCTGAAGATTCAGTAGGCGATATCAAGATCATTTCCAATGATTATGACGCGGAAGCGGGACGCTTCTCCGGTGCGCAGATCCAGGTAACCTCAAAAGCCGGCACAAACGCCGTGCACGGTAGTCTTTTCTTCAAGGCCGACCGCCCGGGCCTTAATGCGTATCAGCGCTACAACACACCCCAGTCGATCAATGCAGGCACCCCGGCCGAGCGTAGCCTGCAGAAGGATACGCAACGCTTCAACCAGTTTGGCGGCAGCCTCGGCGGACCGATCTGGAAAGATAAGATTTTCTTCTTTTTCAGTTATGAGACGCTGCGCAACAATACATCTGCCACCGCCACAGGCTGGTACGACACGGCCGCTTTCGATGCCCTGGGGCCACAGAACAGCATCGCCGCCAAGTACCTTACCTTCCCTGGCGCGGGGGTGAGCGCAGCCGGGTTGATTGGGGCTACGTGCGCTACGATCGGCCTTACGGAAGGCTCGCAGTGCGCAACGATACCGGGCCAGGGCCTTGATATCGGGTCGCCACTTACAAGCGGACTGGGCAAGCAGGACCTAAGCTGGACCAACGCCTCGCATCCAGGCCTGGGAAACGGGCTTGACGGAAAAGCCGACATCGCCGAATACACCACGCTCAACCCCACCCAGGTAGTGGACGAACAATACAACGGCCGCCTGGATGTGACCGCGAGCAAGTCCGACCATGTCGCTTTCACCATCTACTGGGTGCCGGTCACACAAACGAACTACAACAACACCGTGCGCGCCTACAATCTGTATCACCATGACATCACCAATGACGCCTTTGCCGGCATATGGAATCACACCTTTTCGCCTTCCCTGGTGAATGAGGCGCGCGTCAACGCCGCCGGCTGGCGCTTCAACGAGGTCGCTTCCAACCCGCAAGCCCCCTTTGGACTGGCCACCGATAACATCGACAGCATCGGCACCATTACGCTGAACAACTTTGGGGCCTTTAGCCCCAGCGTGTACAACCAGTGGACCTATAGCTACCAGGATGTCGCGACCAAGGTACAGGGGCGCCATAACATCAAATTTGGCGGAGGCGTGACACGACTCTACTATCTCAACGATGCGACCTACGCCGCGCGTCCCAGCTACAACTTCTATAACATCTGGGACTTTCTGAACGATGCGCCCCACCTGGAGGGCGGTACCTTCAACGCGCTTACCGGTGTGCCCTCTGCAAATCGCCAGGATGACCGCGAAGACCTCTATGGTTTTTTTGTCCAGGATGACTGGAAGGTCAAACCCAACCTGACTGTCAATGCCGGGCTGCGCTACTCCTACTTCGGCTCATTCTCTTCCAAGCAGAATAACCTCAACAGCGTCGTCTTTGGTACCGGTGCGAGCACCTTTACGGGCCTGCGCGTGCGCCGCGGAGGCAACCTGTATACTCCGCAAACAGGCAACTTAGGCCCGCAGATCGGCTTTGCCTGGAGCCCGCTGCAGCAGAACGGCAAACTGGTGCTCCGCGGCGGCTTCGGCATCAACTACAACCAGGAGGAGATCGCCATTGCCGCCAACGGCTTCGGCAATCCGCCTTCGGTGGTCAGCCCCAATTTCACCAGCACCTCACCTTCCCAGATCAATCCTGCCATTCTCTACCAGGTGCCGAGCGACACAAAATCTCTCTTCGGCTACCCGGCGAATCCCAACGCTATCGTAAGTTTCAACGCGAACAATCTGCCTACCACCGGCTCGGTGGGCCTGGTCGCCTTCCCGTCGAATGTACCCTCCGGGATGACGTATCACTACTCCCTTGACAGTCAGCTTGAGCTACCAGGGCAGTGGGTTGCGAGTCTTGGCTACCAGTCCTCTCTTGGCCGCCATATCATTCATACCTATCTGAACTATGCCATCGCCGCCGCGGCGAACTTACCTGTCAATCCACTCGTCAACACCATTCAGACCTTCAATAACGAAGGCACCTCGAATTATCATGCCCTGCTCGCCGGCATCAAGCACCAGTTCTCGCACTCCTTTTTGCTCGACACCCAGTACACCTGGTCGAAAAGCATGGACGACGGCTCCGGCCCTTACTATCTGGACCCCTACCCGGATAAGCCCTACCTGGCCTATGGCCGCTCAGACTACAACGTAGGCCAGGCTTTAAAGATCTACGGGCTTTGGCAGCCCCTGCTCTTCCACGGCAACACCCTGCTTGAAAAAGCAGCCGGAGGCTGGTCGATCAGCGGTATCTTCAACCTGCATTCAGGCTTTCCGTGGACGCCTACCTTCGATAACATCACCAACGGCTCCCTTTACTTCCAGGGCAGCGGCATGGGTTCGCTTCGTCCCGCTGCTTACAAGGGCGGAGCACATTTCAGCCAGAGTAACAACGCCTTCAAGTCAGGCCCGCGCGGAGCAAGCACAACCGGGTTTAACACGAACTTTCCGCAGGGTGCGTTGAACTACTTTACAATCCCTGCATATACACCGGTGACAGCACCGCTGCCCGCTACCTTTGCTCCGCCGCAGGTGCCCGGCGTTGCGCGCAACTCCTTTACCGGACCCGACTATAAAGACGTAGACGCCACGGTATCGAAGGCTTTCGGCTTTCCGCGGATCCCGGGGCTCGGCGAAGGAGCGCGCATCGAGCTTCGGGCAGACGCCTTTAACCTGTTCAATAACCTTAATTTCGCGGGTGGCAACAACAACATTTCTCATAACATCGCGGTGACCACTGCCGACGCCAATGGGAATCCCACGCAGGTCAGCAATCCCAGCTTCGGCCAGGCACAGAGTGCGCTTGGCTCGCGCACAGTCGACCTGCAGGCACGCTTCAGCTTTTAACGACGGCCAAGGTCGCCCAGGACCGAGTTAGAAATCTACGTGCGCACGCACGGAGGGAACCCATACCGGCCCGCGGTCCCGGTTATATCCTGGGTTGTCTATGTGCGACAGCCCGAGCGCAAAGTACAAGCCGCGCCAGGCATGCGCATTGTAGTAAGTCTCTTCCGTGTTTTCTCGTCCGTAGCGCAGCCGCCCGTCGCCTAGCAAAAAACCCAGGCCGCCGTCGGCCAGGTAGTTCTGGTGATCCTTTTTGATTGCGTTGGAAACCACAGCCAATCCCACCTTGTCATTTGCCCGGCCCCATTGCGTGCCGTCGTAATCAGCACCGAACAAGACAGTTTGATCTACCTCGGTATAGGCAAAGGATTCGTGCTGCCCTTCGTTCCAGCCAAAGCGTCCAGCCACTCGCAGGTGATCGCCAAACAACTCCTCGAAGTTATAGCCAAAACCATACTTGACTGCCCCAAAATGCTCATGAGCCACAATGTTGGGAGTCTTCTCCACGCCGCTCAGGTAGGCACGTACTGCTTCGCGATACGTGCCCATATGCGCGTTATTCCTGTACACCAGCACTCGCTGCGCCCCGTGGTGGCCCGGCCACAACGCCCGCCTGACCTCCAACTCCCAGTTCTGCCCCCGCGCACGGCGCAGTGCCCAATCAAGGCTGATTCCATTGGCGACGGTCGGCATCAGTGCCAGCCCGTAGCGAAAGGCCCACCCGCGATCCTGGTACTCTAGCGTAGTCGCATAGGTGTACCCGCGAGTATCCGCCGCGTAGTCCCAGGCGCCGTTATTGTCTACAGTCCAGTTTGAAAATTGTAAGTGGCTGTCATTGAGCACCGCATTGATATCAAACACATCCGGGAGCGCCATTTTGCCGACGCGGACCTCCAGGCGCCGCGCCGAGGCATGGTTGGCCAGCCCCAACGGTCCACGTGCCACGTCCCTCATGGTGTCGGTAAAGCCGATCGTCTGGTGCAGCTCCACATGCGCCACGTAGGGGGTCGATCCCAGGTTGGGATTGCGCACCACATCGAGGTTGGTAAAGCCCGCCAGGCCCAGCGCCTCGCTCAGTCCGCGTCCGCCGGCCGACTCAAGGTCCAGGATGAAGTCAGTGTTGTAGCGCTCGTCTCGCGCACTCTCCGGCTTGTACGGCAGGCGGCCTAACTGGTAGGCGGTGTACAAGGTTCCTACCAGCGAGGTCTTGTACTCCCCTGCGCCATGCAGGCTATTGGCCCCCTGGTAAGGCGAGTGAAACGAAGGATGCGCTTGAAAGATGACGTTTGCCTGGCCGGCCACGTACCAGGGCGAGTCAGTCGAGTGCGGAAACATGGTCAGCGGCTCAGCCGGCAACTCGTCCGAGCGCCGCGTCAGGCTAGCGGTGGAGTGGCCGCCGCCCGCGGCCTGCGGCTCGGCAATCGCGTCGTAGCGCACTGCCGGCAATCGGCTTGCATCTTCTCCGGCGCTCGCCGCGTCCCCGGCTGAGACCATCCTTTGCAGCTCGGCACCCTGTGCGCCGGTCCATCCCAGGCCCAGCAGCGCCCAAAGCGCGCAGCCTGCCATCACCCCAATCCGCAAACCACTCTCCTGTTGCACCCATACTTCGCCGCCCTCACAAGCGCGCCGTCGCCATCATATCGTGAAATGCGATCCTTCCAGTCGTATATTCTCGGCAGGCCACCGCGGGCGGGCTCAGCCCGTTCGTTCAATCGACTGTGTCCACTGTAAGGAGGATGCCGCGCGGCTTGATTGCAGCCTTGTCAATTTTTGCCCGAGAAAGGAGTTGGCCGACGCCCTCTCTTTACTCGCCCAGCACGCGAACGGTGTACGGGTTGCGCAGCCGGCGCTCCGGGTCCATGCGGGCGCGCAGCCGGGCAAAGGCATCCCACTGCGGGTAGGCGGCGCGCAGTGCCGCAGGGCCGGCGGTAAACTGCTTGGCCCAGTGCGGGCGGCCGCCCAGGGCTTGCATCTGCGCTTCAACCGCGTCAAACCAGGGTCGCCACTCCGGCTCGCGCCCATAGGGCAGGTACGCGACGACGCCGATCCAGCAGCGTGCCTGCCCGTAGGTGGGGCTCAGCCACAGATCATCCCCAGCCGTCCACCGAATTTCAACCGGGAGGTGCGCCGCAAAGCCGCCGCGCTCCGCCGTCGCGCGGATGCCGAGCGCGGCTTGCTCGGCAACCGGCACCGCCACCGCCCACTCATTCACCCGCTGATGAAAGAGGCAATCAAAGGTGAACTGCTCCAGGCTTCCGCCGACCGTCTGCCGCGGCTGATCAAGAAAGACCCGGCTGTACGCCCGGTTGACACCCGGCAGCAGCCCAGGAAAGGAGATAGCAAACCGCAGCCCCGCCTCAAAGCCGTAATAGCCGAGGGCGCGATCACGCACCCAGCTCCAAAGCCCTCCGCGTTTCCCCTTCGGTTCTCCCCCTGTTCCAGGAGGAACCCTCCACGCGCGCCACCCCCAAGCATGCCCTACATGGGGCAGATACCATACCCGTGCGTGGTCCGCCCCTCCGTACCAGGCGGCGTCCATGGCTGTTTGCAGCCGTACGGGCCCTTCTTCCACGCGCAGATCAAACGCGGGCACAACCTTGAGCCGAAACGCCGTCTGCACCCCCAGCGCGCCCAGGCTGAGCCGACCTCCTGCGAAGAGTTCAGAGTTCTGCCGGGGGCTGGCGCTCAGCAGCGAGCCTTCAACCGTGAGCAACTCGAACTCCTCAATCCAGGTAGGCACCGAGCCCCACGCCACGCCCGTACCGTGGGTCCCCGTAGCCGCCGCTCCACCCAGCGTTTGTCGCGAAATCGAGCCCAGGTTCGGGAGCGCCAGGCCCTTCGCGTCGAGTGCTTTCGACAGCTCGCCGAGCGTGATGCCCCCTTCAGCCACGACCTCGCACCGCTCGCGGTCAATAGAGCGAATCCGCTTGAGGCCGCGCACCACAAGCTGGTGCTCCCCGCTCAAGGCGATATCGCTCGGCGATTGCGCTGCACCGAGCATCCGCAACGCTGCGCCGCTTTCCTTTGCCGCTGCAAGGCCGGCGGCTATCTGCTCCACCGTGTCGACATACCGCACTATGCCGGGCGTCGCTTGAAAGGTTCGCGCCCAGTTCTCCACCACGCTCATTCCCTTGAGCCTATCGCAGCCGGTTGCCGGCGACCCGCCAGCGGTTCAGGTGGTCAACAGTGCCGAGCAGCGTGTGGAAGAGTCGTCCGGCCGCCACGTATGCGCGGGCACCAGCTCCGCCCACGTCCTGCCGGGCGCGCTCGCTTCATCAAGGCTGTTGCACGCCGGTGCGCATCTACTCACGGTATGCGGCTGCTGCTCGCGATCCTTCTACTCACTTCTGCCGCATCGGCTCAGTCCGCCGCCCCTCCTGAGACGAGCTTTTTTCGCCGGTGGGCTGCTTTTTACAACGCAGACTGGCATCCTGCCGCGGGGCCGCAGCCTGCGCAGCCGGCGCGACGAGGGCTGCCTTCGCCACTTGATTCGCCTCCTTTTCCCAGCGCAGACTGGGGCTATGGCGGCTCCCCCTTGATCGGTGAACCGGACACGCAGAGCTACCCGCTCATGACAGCGCTGGGCAGCAGCGGCAGCCGCACCAAGCTTTACGGGTGGGTAGACCCGAGCGTGAACGCCAGTACCTCCGGGCACTCCAATGCTCCCGAGGCAAACGACCCTTACCCGAACAGGCTTGAGCTCAACCAGTTTGTTCTTTACTACGAACGGCTGCCCGACACCGTGCAGCAAACTCACTTCGACTGGGGATTTCACCTGACCGCGCTGTACGGCACCGATTATCGCTACACCATCGACAAAGGCTATCTTTCTTCGCAGTTAAACGACGATCACCGGCAGTACGGCTTTGACCCCGCACTCGAATACATCGATCTCTACTTTCCCAAGGTTTTGCAAGGCATGATTGTCCGGGTCGGCCGGTTTATCTCCATCCCGGGCATCGAGGCGCAGCTGTCTCCAAACAACTACATCTTTTCGCACTCGCTGCTCTACTCTGTCGATCCTTTTACCGACACAGGCGCGCTTGCCACCATCAAGCTGAGCGATCAGTGGCTGGTACAACTCGGCATTACTGCCTCACACGATGTGGCCCTTTGGACCCCCGATGCCAAGCCTTCGGCCGACGTGTGCCTGAGCTATACCACGCACTCTGTTCGCGATAACTTGTATGCCTGCGCCAACGGCATCAACGACGGCGTCTACGCGTACAACAATCTCCAGCAATATGACCTGACCTGGTACCACAAGTTTTCGCGCACCGTTCACATGGCGTCTGAAACCTACCTGATGTACCAGCGCGACGTACCGGCCCTCGGTGGAGCGATTCACCCCGAAAAGGCGACCGATGCCGCAGCGTGTCACGAGGGGCAGCAGCGCTGCCTGGCGCCCGAGTATGCTTTTTCAAACTATCTGCAAAAAGAGCTCTCTTCGCACGACTACCTTTCCTTCCGCTCGGACTTTCTGAACGATAAAAAGGG
>CAXTPL010000022.1:25430-28387 GCA_964246065.1 uncultured Acidobacteriaceae bacterium | reverse complement strand
GAGAGCTTCCTGCTGGCGCAGCAAGCGCCTGCGTAAAAAGCTCATCAGGTGCGCGACAGGATAGATCCATGCCATGCGCAGGGCCAGCAGCAGAAAGCTGATAAACGCAGCACCCCCCAGCAGGCGCGGCCAGTCGAGCGGCCGCATCAGGTTGAGCACGGCAGGTAGCTGGAGGCCGACGAGCATGAAAACAAACCCGTTCAGCGCATATTCGATCGTGTTCCACACCGCCTGGAGGTTGACCCGGGCCTCTGAGGTAAAGGCGTCTGAGCTTTGGCGGCCGACATACAAGCCGCAGCAGATGGTCGCCAGCACGCCCGAGGCATGAATGCTTTCGCCAAGCAGGTAGGCAACATAGGGGGTAGCGAGAGAAACAAAGGTTTGCGCGGCCGAGCCTCGTACCGGTCGCTGCAACAGGTAGACGAGCTTGCCCACAACCAGCCCTGCGGCGACGCCGCCAAAGACGAGCAAAGCCAGTTCGCCGGCGCCCCCAAGCCAGGAGGGCATGGCGCCCGAGGCAACGATGCCAATGGAAAACTGCAGCGCCAGCAGCCCGGCTGCATCGTTGACCATGCTTTCGCCTTCGATAATCTCCACCAGCTCACGAGCCATGCCGACGCGCCGCGCGATCGAGGATGCCGCGATAGCGTCGGTTGCGCTGACCACCGCACCCAGCACCGCGCCTGTCGCCAGGTCGAAGTCCGGCAGCAGGAGGTGCGCAGCTACCGCGACGCCGGCAACAGTAAAGGCTGTAAGACCAAAAGCAAGCATGAGAATGGTGACCATGTTTGCGCGAAACTCGCGCCACGACGTTTCAAGCGCGCTGGCATAGAGCAGCGGCGGCAGCACGACGAGGAAGATAAATGCCGGGTTGAGCGAAAGGTCAGGAAACAGAGGCAGCAGGCTCAGCAGGAGGCCGCCCAGCACCAACACGATCGGGTAGGGCACCTTGAGCCGCTGCGCCAGCGCCGTCAACAGGGCCACAAAGGCCGCGAGCACCAGCAGGATCAGCTCAGTAGCGTGAATGCTGCGCGGCACCTGGACACCGGTCATCCTTGTTTTCCTCCATCCGCCAGGCCTCCACAAAGCCTATCAGCCAGGGCGCAACGGAGATGCAGCCGGACGTCCTCCAAGGTGCCGCGGCAGATGCAGGGCGAGAGGCGGGGCCAGGCGGCTGCCGCATTTCGATGCCGGAACAACAGATATCCATCTTCTTTCTCTGCCGAGCCGCACCTTGCTCATACAGTAGGGGCATGCAGCAACAGCGTGGCGCCGTCCTTGAAGAACAAAGCATTCCGGTCGATGGAGCGCGCCTCTACACGCGCATTACCCTTCGCCTGATTCCTTATATGTTTCTGCTTTACATGCTGGCTTACCTGGATCGGGTCAATGTCGGGTTTGCTGCTGTGCAGATGAAGCAGCAGCTGCACTTCAGCAACACCGTATACGGCACGGGGGCAGGCATCTTCTTTCTCGGCTCGGCGTTGTTTGACTTACCAAGCAACCTGATTCTTTCGCGTGTGGGCCCGCGCATCTGGATTGCGCGCATCATGATCAGCTGGGGCATCGTGTCGACCTGCATGATGTTTGTGCACGCGCCCTGGTCGTTTTACACGCTGCGCCTGCTGCTCGGCGTCAGTGAGGCGGGCTTTTTCCCCGGCATGATTCTTTACCTCACCTACTGGTTTCCTTCTCGTGAGCGGGCTCGGTCCATTGCACGCTTTATGACAGCCACGGCCGTTGCCGGCGTTGTAGGCGCGCCTCTTTCAAGCGCGCTGCTGAGGCTTGACGGCCGCGGAGGCCTGCATGGTTGGCAGTGGCTGTTTTTGTCAGAAGGCTTGCCCACCATAGTCGGCGGCATATCGGTACTGCTGCTGCTCAACGACAGACCGGAGCAGGCACGCTGGCTGACCGACCAGGAGCGTAGCTGGCTGGCGGCCGAACTGGACCGCGATCGCAAGGAGACCGGCGCGCGCGGCCATCGGACCTTTCTAGACGCAGCCCGGCTGCCGGCGCTGTGGGTGCTTGCGCCGGTGTTCTTCGTCAGCCAGGTGCTTATCTACACGATCAACCTATGGATGCCCCTGATCCTTAGCAGCCATGTCAGCCATACCGGCCATGCGGGTGCCGATGCAAGCATGATTGCCCGCTATGCCACGGCGCCGTACCTGCTTACCGCGCTCGCGATGGCCTTGATCGGCTGGAGCTCGGACAAGTCAGGCGATCGCCGCCTTCACGTTGCCGGCTGCCTGCTGCTTTCTGCCGCGGGCTTTGCTGCCGTGGCCCACGCCGGGAGCACCGCAGCCGTGCTCGCCGCATTTACATGTGCGGCCATGGGTGCGTTCTCCCTGCAAGGCCCCTTCTGGACCTGGCTGACGACCATGCTGGACGGGACCGCGGCAGCCGGCGGCATCGCCATCATCACCACCGTTGGCGGCTTCGGCGGCTTTCTCGGCCCTTTCCTCACCGGCAGGCTGCGAGACACGACTCACAGCTTTACAGGCGGCTTGTATGGCATGGCGATCCTGGCCGTGGTCGGCGCGGCACTTAGCCTGGCACTTACAAATAAGCCTAAGGAATAGGCCAACGCCCCTATGCCTTTATACCTTCGGTAACTGGGCAGTGGTCCACCCGCCGCCCAGGGCCTTGAACAAGAGTACGCTTGCCTCCAGGCGCCGCCGCTGTATGTCGATATCGTTACGCTGGTTGTTCAAAGCCGCAGTCTGTGAGGTAATCACCTGCAGATAGGTATCCACCCCGCCCTCGTAGCGAATGTTGAATAAATCAAGCGACTGTTCGGCGGACGCGGTAGTCTCATGCTGCTCTTGCGCCTCGGCGGCAAGCACGCGCAGGGCCGCGAGCGAGTCTTCTACCTGCTGAAAGGCCGTAAGGGTCGTCTGCCGATACTGAGCGACAGTCGCGTCGTAGTCTGCGCTTGCGGTAGCAGAGACGGCCCG
>CAXTPL010000022.1:24883-25420 GCA_964246065.1 uncultured Acidobacteriaceae bacterium | reverse complement strand
GTCAAAGAGCGTCTGATTCAGGCTTGGCCCGACTGCCCAGAAGCGGCTGGGCCAGGTAAGCCAGTTGATGGCCGAGGTGCCGATAAAACCCGCTTGCGCACTAAGCGCCAGAGTCGGGTAAAAGGCCGCCCGGGCAATGCCGATCTGCTCATTCGCGGCGGCCATGCGACGCTCGCCTGCGGCGATATCGGGTCGGCGCTCGAGAAGCTCCGAGGGCAGCAGCCCGGGCACCGGCGGCATGGCAGGCGGCTGCTGGTTGAGCGGAAGCATCGGCAGCGAAAATGCTGCAGGCGCCTGGCCAACCAGCACCGCGATCGCATGCTCATACTGCGCGCGCGTAATCTGCAGGTCCGTTACAAGCACACGCGCAGAGTCAAGCTGGGTGCGCGCCTGCGTCACATCCGACTGCGGCGCGGCCCCGCCTTCAAAGCGGTCGTTCGTCAGGTCGTAAGCACGTCGGTAAGCCTCGATCGTGTCACTGACCAGCTTGATCTGCGCATCCGCGCTGCGCACTTCAAAGTAGTCCAGGGCTAACTC
>CAXTPL010000022.1:0-24873 GCA_964246065.1 uncultured Acidobacteriaceae bacterium | reverse complement strand
AATGCGGCCCCATAGGTCCACCTCGTAATTCAAGTCAAAAGGGAGAGTAAAGTTTCCCTCGCCATTGTTCGCCAGCGTGGAAGAGAAATAAGGCTGGTGAGCCGAATCGCGCAGCGTGCCGATGCCCGGGCCGACGCCGATCGTCGGCGCCAGGTTAGCCCGGTTATAGCTCACCTGGGCGCGGGCCGAGCGGAAGTTTGCTTCAGCCGCTTTGAGCGTCTGGTTTGCCGTATCTACCTGCGATTCGAGCGCATCCAGTTGCGCGTCGTCGAACCCCTGCCACCACAGCCCCTTGCTTGCTCCATCGCTCGGCGTGCCGGTCTTCCAGCCGTCGCTGCCTGTGGTTGCGGCGGCGGCCGACGCCTCCTTAAATGCCGGCGGGGTCGGTGTCGCGGGACGGGCGTACCTGGGCCCAACCATGCAGCCGGTTGCAAGCACCGGGAGCAGCATCGCGACCGCAGCCTGGGTCGCGCGCACACTCATTGTGCGCCTCGCGCAGCTGCCGGGGCAGCCTCACCGGCTACCCTCACCTGGTCGCCGGTCGCGAGTGAGTCAGAAGGGTCCAGGATCACCGCGTCGGCAGCGGCAAGGCCTGAAAGTACCTCCACCGTTGCGCCATAATCATGCCCTAGCTTGATCGAGCGCAATGTAACCCGGCCCTGGTCAACCACGCCCACCTGCAAGCCCTGGCTGCGAAACAGCAGCGTGTTTGCAGGGATGGTCAGGGCGCGCGCCGAGCCCGGCAGGCTAAGGTGCACAAACGCGTACGCCCCGGGCAACAGCTTGCCGCTCGCGTTCTCCATATCAACTTCTACGTTCAAGGTGCGGGAGCCGGGATCGACCGCATGCGAGCTCCGCACCAGCGTGCCGGGGAACTTCTCGTTTGGAAACGCGTCGGAGGTAAGCACTACGCGCTCGCCGTCGTGCACAGCGCTCTCATCCACCTCCGGCACCGGCACAAAGACACGCAGTTTGCCCACCGCCGCCAGGTGAAACAGCTCCTTGGGCATGGAATTATCTCCCGCCGCGATAAGCGCCCCTACGTCGATATTGCGCACCGTAATGACCCCGTCAAAGGGCGCGTACACGCGCTCGAATCCCTGCATCTGCTCGAGGCGCGCCAGGTTGGCCTGCTGGGCGGCCAGGCTCGATTGGCGCGCGAGCAGGTCGCTGCGTGTCTGGTCGGCTTCTTGTTTTGAAACCGCATTTTTTGCGACAAGGGCCTGCCAGCGCGTAGCCGTGGTTTGCGCCAGTTCCAGGTTTGCCTGCGCTGTTTTCACATCGGCCTGCGCCTGCGCTACCTGCTGGTCCAGCTCCGGGGTTTCGATCACCGCCAGCAATGCCCCTTGCTTCACATGCGCGCCGATGTCGGCATACCAGTGGCGCAGATAGCCGCTGGTGCGCGCATAGATCGGCGTGTCGATATACGCCTCAACATTGGCGGGCAGCACCACCTCGCTCGGGGCGCCGCCGCCGGACGGATGCACCGTCCGCACCGTGGGCGTAGAAGACTGCTCCGTATTCCGCTTTAAACGGTCTTCTGCTTCAGACCGCGTATGGATGCCGCTGTAGATCAGCACAGCCACGATCACGCACGCAATCAGCGCGAGCACGGTGGCACGGCCTCGGCCTCGCTCCGCCTGCGCGGCAGGCTGCGGCAGCGGCTGCTGCGAGAGCCCGATGTCCTTTAAAGGTTCCATAACAATCTCGTCACATCCCTGCTGCGTCCCTGTCTCGCAACGGCGGCAGGAAACGGGAAATGCCATTCGCGAAGTGAGGCTTGTTCAGGCATGGGCTCGCTCCTGCGCATGGCCCGGGTGCTGCCCCTTGCCTGCCTTGCTGCTATGCAGCAGCCCAAACACGGCCGGCACAAAGATCAGTGTGGCCACGGTGGCAAACATAAGGCCGCCGATCACCGCGCGACCGAGCGGCGCATTCTGCTCCCCGCCATCTCCCAGGCCAAGCGCCATCGGCACCATACCGATCATCATGGCAAGGGCCGTCATGCATACGGGACGAAAGCGCGTGGTGCCCGACTCGATAGCCGCGCGCACCGCATTGCCATGTTCGGCATAGCGGATCTTGGCGAAGGAAACCACCAGGATCGAATTAGCCGTGGCAACGCCCATGCACATGATCGAGCCCATCAACGCAGGCACACTCAGGGTGGTGCGGGTTGCAAACAAGAAACACACGATCCCGGCAAGCGCCGCCGGCAGCGCGGTGATGATGATAAACGGGTCGAGCCAGCTTTGAAAGTTCACCACGATCAGCAGGTACACCAGAACGATCGCAAATGCGAGGCCTGCAAGCAGCGCGACATAGGCGCTGTGCATGGTATCAATCTGCCCATGCACCGTGACAAAGGTGCCGCGAGGATACATGGCCTTGTTTGCGTCGACGATGCGCTGCACCTGCGCGCCCACCGCTCCAAGGTCGCGATCCTGGACGCCGCCGTACACGTCGATGGTGCGGCGTATGTTGTAGTGCGAGACCACTGCCATCTCTTTGCCGCGGTGCAGCGAGGCAACATTGGCAAGGATGCCCGACGAGCCCGTCGCCGTGTTGCCGGTTTCACTCCCGTTGCTTGCATGAATGGGAATATTGCTCAACGCTTCAAGCGAGTCCATTTTGTACTGCGGAGTTTGCGCGGCCAGGTTGTAGTTCACCCCGTTCTTGTAGTTGAGAAAAAACATGGGGGTGATCTGAAAGCTGCCGCTCAGGGTATTCAGCACGCTCTGCGTTACATCGCGCGCGGTATAGCCGCCTTGCACTGCTTTGGTTCGATCCATGTCGATATCGAGGGTCGGATAGTCAAGCGGTTGTTGCACCCGCAGGTCCACCAGCCCGGGCACATGCCGCATCTGTAACAGAAGCTGATCGGCGATCTGCTTGCTTTGCTCCACATCCGTTCCCTGGATCTGGATGTCGATCGGGGCAGGCAGCCCGAAGTTGAGAATCTGCGTGGTGATATCGGCAGGCAGAAAGTAAAACAGCGCTCCGGGAAAGGCCGCAGGCAGCACCTGGCGAAGCACCCGGACATAGTTTGCTGTGGGCCGATGATCCGCCTTCAGGCTGACCATCACATCGGCGTCCGCAGAGCCGATCAGCCCGGAGGTGCTGTGCATGGTGTTCATCGGGCTGTAGGGCAGGCCGATATTGTCGAGCACGCTCGCTATCTCCTGAGGCGGCACCACGGAGCGGATCTTGTCTTCGACCAGGTCGCAAAGCCTGGCGGTCTCCTCGATGCGGAGACCGGTCTTGCCGCGCACGTGCAGGATAAATTCGCCCGAGTCGGTATCCGGAAAGAAGTCCTGGCCGAGAAACGGCGCAAGGGCAAATGCAGCGAGGCAGGCCAGCAAAAACAAGGGCACAAAGACGATGCGGGCATGCACCAGGCTTGTGAGCGCGCCCACGTAGCGCAGCCGCACCGCCTCAAAGCCACGCTCAAAGCTTCTCTGCAAAAGCACGAGCGGGTTGCGGGTTGCGCCGCCGTGTTTGACCCTGAGCATGTACATGGCCAGCGTAGGCACCAGCGTGCGCGAAAGGATATAAGACGCGATCATGGCGAACACGACCGCTTCGGCCAGCGGCACAAACAGGTAGCGTGCCACGCCGCCTAAAAAGAACATCGGCAGAAACACGATGCAGATGCACATGGTTGAAACCAGCGCCGGCGTGGCAATCTGTCCCGCTCCGTCCAGGATGGCTTCGCGCAGGCCATAGCCCTCTTCGAGAAAGCGCTCGATATTCTCAATCGTCACGGTTGCGTCGTCGACAAGGATCCCGACGGCCAGGGCAAGGCCTCCGAGCGTCATCGTGTTGATCGTTTCGCCGAGCAGGCTGAGCACGATCACCGACGTGAGAATCGACAGCGGAATGGAAACAGCGATGATCAGCGTTGATCGCCAGCTGCCAAGAAACAGCAGGATCATCAATCCCGTCAATGCAGCCGCGAGGATAGCCTCGCGCACCACGCCCGAGACGGCCGCCCGCACAAATACGGACTGGTCGCCAAGAGGAGTGATCTTGAGCGAGGGAGGAACCAGCGTGGCTACCCGCGGCAGCATCGCCCGTACGCCGCTGACGACATCGAGCGTGGAAGCGTTGCCGTTTTTTAAAATCGAAATCAGCACGCCGCGCCGGCCGTTTTCACGCACCACATTGGTTTGAAACGCGGCCCCGTCACTGACCGTGGCAACGTCGCGTATATAAATCGTCGCCCCGTCTGTCTGCTTTATCGGCAGCACGCTCAACTCGTCGATGCTTCGGGGTGCGCTGTTGGTGCGCACGTCGTACTCGTTGACCCCGATCTTTGCCGTGCCGGATGGCATCACCACATTCTGGGCCGCCATCGCGGCGAGCACATCGGCGGGCGAGACGCCCTTGGACTGCATGGCCTGCTGGTCCATGCTGATGGTGATCTGGCGCAGCTTGCCCCCGTATGGATTCGGCACCACGGCGCCCGGAACCGTGACCAGTTGCGGGCGGATGAAGTTCAAACTGTTATCGTTCAGCTGCTGCTCGCTCAAGCCGGTGCCGGAGATGCTTAACTGCAAAATCGGCACGCTGGAAGCCGAGTAGCTGATGATCTCAGGCGGCAGCGTTCCGGGCGGCAACTGGTGCAGCATATACTGCGACGCGGCCGTCACCTGCGCATTGGCGGTGTCAATGCTCGCGGTAGGCTGCAGGAAGATCTTGTCGACGACCACGCCGTTGTATGTGGTTGACTCCGTATGCTCAACGTTGTCGACCAGCGTGGTCAGCGACTTCTCATAAGGAGAGGTCAGGCGCCCTTCCAACTCTTCCGGGTTCATGCCGGTGTACTGCCAGGCCACGGCAATGACCGTAATGTTTATTTTAGGGAATATATCGGTCGGAGTCCTTAAAATCACGACCGGGCTCAGGATGAGGATGAGCAGAGCGAGCACAATAAAGGTATAGGGCCGATCGAGCGCTATCTTGACGATCCACATGTGCCCCTTCCTTTCTGCCGACCTGAGATTTCTGCGCCGCGTCGCGGCGCTTCTTCTATTTGTTCACACCTGGCGGCAAAAGCCAAACAGTTTGTTCCGGGCCTTGCCATCGGGAAAACCGATAGACTAGTGGGCGATGGAACTCAGGCACCTGCGCTACTTCTCCGCCGTCGCCGCAGCCGGTGGCTTTACGCGCGCCTCGCGCATGCTCCACGTGTCGCAGTCCGCGCTGAGCGAGCAGGTGCAGGCTCTTGAAGAAGAGCTTGGCGTCCCGCTGCTCGATCGCAGCCAGCGAGGCGCGCACCTTACCCGCCATGGCGTTCTCTTTCTTGAGGAAGCCCGCCGCACCCTTGCTGCCGCCGACCATGCCGTCGAGGTCGCCAGGCGATCGCTACGTGGCGAGGTCGGCACGCTGGTGATCGGTTTCTTCGTCGGGGGAACCGGCGACTTCTTTGCTCGGCTGATCCGTGAGTTTCGCCGCCGCTTTCCCAAGGTGCGCGTCTCGCTCGTTGAGCTTACCCCCAGCGAGCAGCAGGCAGCCTTGCTCGCCGGCACCATCGACATCGGCTTCACCCGGGCCGTGGAGCCGATGACCAGCGCTCGGCTTGAGGTGGAGCGGCTTTATGCCGAACCGCTCTTCCTTGTCCTGCCCAGGGGGCATCGACTCGCACGAAGGGCGGTCGACCTGCCGAGCCTCGCCGGCGAACCCTTTGTTGTTGCGGAACGAGCCACCTCGCCTGTGCTCTTTGACCGCGTCATTACGCTTTGCGCCGAGGCAGGGTTTTCTCCCCGCTTTGTCGCCACAGCCTCGGTCTCCACTGGCGTGCTCACCCTGGTGCATGCCGGGGAGGGCATCGCTATCCTGCCCAAGAACGCCCAGTATTTTGCGCCGGCCGAGCTTGTTTTTCTCCCCATCGAGCTGCCCGGAGCCACCATTGACCTTGTTGTGGCCTCCCCGCGCGGCGGCGACAACCCGATTCGACTCGCCTTTCTCCAGCTCATGCGCCAGCGACGGGCCGAAGGCGTTACCGCCTAAGCGCGTCGCGCCAAGTTATTGAGGGCACGCGACGGGCTATGGAGCGCGCCGCGCCAGGCTACGGCGCGCAGGCCCCAGGCTACGGCGCGCAGGCTCCAGGATAGTTTGGCGCGCACCCGGCAATCCATGTGGCTTCCGAGGTAAAGGTAGACGCAGGCAGCCCGGCGCCGTTTACCAGGTTGGCCACAGGGGCGTTCGGCCAGGCGTAGCGTACGTAAACGGGGCGATCCAGGCCTTCAGCAACGGCCAACACCGTGCCGTGTTCGACCTGCGCGCTCGCCGGGTGAAACTGCCGGTCTCTCCCGGCCACCTCAAAGCCTTCCAGGGCGCCCCCCTTGGCCGCAAGACCTTCTGCGTGGTCAAACCAGATCCGCATTCCTCTTCCTTCAGCCGTGGCCTGCCGAAACAAGGGACCGGACCACTCCAGCTTTTCCCCGTAGACCATGGCACGGGCAGCCAGCGCAAGCCGCGTTCCCACGGTCTGCTTGTCTGCCGGATGCACGTTGTCCGGGTTGCCCACATCCAGGGTTACTGCCATGGCGGTGTTGCGCAGCTTCAGCGTCCGACGCTGTGCGTCGCGGATGGTACCCCAGTGTTCGGCTGCGCTTGAGGTAAAGCTTGAAATCTGCACGTAGAGGAACGGGAAGTCTCCCTCAGCCCAGCGGGCTCGCCAGTCGGTGATCAGGGTAGAAAAGGTGCGCTCATACAGTGGGCCTCGATCACCCATGCTGTCGCTCTCCCCCTGGTACCAGATCACGCCTTTGATGGAGTACCCGGTTGCCGGCGCGACCATCCCGTTGAAGAGCCCACCCGGCGCCCAGGAGGCGGGGTCAGGGTGCCAGGGGTGCAGCGGTGCGGGCTGGCCTGCTGCCCGGGCCGCCGCGTCCTCACGTGCTTCGCGGGCGCGCAGTGCGGGCACATCCGCCTGGCGCTCCTGCTGTGCTGCATAGTGCGCAAACACCGGCATCAACGCGGCGTCCTCGGTCAGGCTGGTTGAGCTCACCCAGGCCGCCGCCGGCGTTCCGCCCCAGGTTGCATCCATCAGGCCCACGGTTACGTGCTCGCGCTCATGGATCTCGCGCCCAAACAGGTAGGCCACCGCGGAAAAGGTCGCCGCTGTGTCCGGCGTGCAGAGCGTCCAGGTCGCAGGCTGGTCGTCCAGCGGGTACTGTGAGCTTTTTTGCGCTACGTGGAGCAGGCGCAACCCGGGCTGGGTCGCCTTTGCAATCTCTTCCGCTCCGTTGCGCATCGGCGTCTGGGGTCCAAAGCCCTTTAAGGGGAACTCCATGTTCGATTGCCCGGAGGCAAACCAGACATCGCCGACCATCAGGTCATGCAGCGTCGCCGGAGCCCCGCTACCGGCCACGGTCAAGGTGTACGGGCCACCTGCCGGCTCTGACCCAAGCCACAGGCTCCACTTGCCCAGGGTGTCTGCCGTGGCCGCAAGCCTCTGCTCATGGAAGCCGACCGTGACTTGTTCGCCAGGCTCAGCCCAGCCCCAGATGTGGATGGGTTGGCCTCGCTGCAGAACCGCGTGATCGCTCAACATGTTGGGCAATCTCACTTCCGCCCCGGCGACGCCCGTCACCGCCCCTGCCAGGGCTAGAGCCACAGACACGAGCCGCATCGTTGTTCTCGCTCCCATGCACCTTCCTCCATTGCCGACCGCAACCATCCTAAGCGATGCGAGGGTCTGCTCGTCGCGCCTGCAACGGAGCTAACGCAGCAAGCCATTGGCCCCATCCAAGTGACGGTGGACGATGAACGGAAGGCTTGGGCCATGGGTGAGGTACCAACCGTGCCCAGTCACTCAACCGTGGCCCTGGCATAAATCGTCGCCCAGGCATCAACGTTCTGCCGCGCGAGCCTCTGGGCCGGCGCGAGCTTACACGCGGGCTGCGCTCCATGGAGAAGAGCGAACCCGCTTACCCGCGAACCGACAAGCCGGGGCGGGCGGCCCAGACTACGACTCCAGACTACGACTACGGTGCCAGATACGTTTTGGGACGCAGCCGTAGACACGCAAAGCATAGAACCCTTACCCGAGGCGATTGCCTTTCGCGGTTCTAAACGGAAGGCCGCCGCTGAGCAGACACTGTCTGATTGCAAAGGAGAATAGCTAACATGTCACAGACCCACGCACACCCGGCACACGCGCCGAAACCGGAACGGGCCACCAATCAAGATGCTCTTCCCGAGGAAAATCTGCCCAGTGTTATTCCCACTCCAGAACAAGGCAACCATCCCCGCTCGCACGCGGCTCATCTTGACCAACCGGGCGCTGTGTCTACCAAGCCAGAGGGCAACCTCCGTCAGGGTGCGGCGCCGGGGGAACTGCGGCAACCGCCCATGGTCGTACAAAGGGTTGGAAAGCAGCACCGGGGATAGCGCGCAGGCAGGTCACCGGGCCTGGAAATGCCTGCTGGAAGCTCTTGTTTCGCGTCGAGCGAGGTGAAGCATGTGTGAGGGTACGCGTGTATGGTTGCGCCGCCACACTCTCGGCAGGCGGGCTTGTCGTTAGCCCCAAATCACGCACGCTCCCTCGCATTCGTCAACACTGTGCGACTTGCCGTAAACGATAGGTTCACGAGCATGAGGTGCGCCGGCTGCGGCACCTCATGCGGTCCCCAGAAATAGGGGTACGGGTAGGAGCGAACCGCATCAGAACGAATGCAGTGATCGCATCCGGAGCTTCATGGGCGAAAACGCTCGCGCCGGATCTGCGCCCAGGGGCTTGGTCGTAGTTGGCAGAGGGCGTGCGGCAATGCGAGGGCGCTCCTCAACCTCTGGAGGGCCTTTCAAGAGGACGACCCGGGGGGCCGCAGCGAAAAACCGCAACGCGCCGAGCCTTGTGGAAAGGCTCAGCGCGCTTCGGTTGATCGCTTGCTTGCCCGGATCTTATGACAGCGGTCACCAGGAGAGTTGCGCCTGGTTTCGAGCCGGGTTATAGAAAGATTCGAGTGACGCAGACGATCAGCTAGCCTTGGCGTCTCGCATCGCTTTTACTGCATCATGCGAGGTCTGGATATGTGCCTGCTGGCGCGCGAGCAGGTCGCGCACATCGCCAGGCAGATGCTCTTCCAGGGCTTCGGCGTAGGCCTTCTTCGCGACATCCTCGCCCTGCTCCGCGGTGGCAAGCAGTGTGTGGTCGCCGCCGCCCAGATTGGCCTTCAACTCACCCCAGGCCCGATGAACCTTTCCCGACAGCATGCCGCTCTGGTGCACATCCTTCACACCGAGTCTGTGGAGTTCATTCTCCAGTTCTCCCGCAAAATTGGCCCTCGCTTGGGTCTCCTTCAGAAAGAACAGGCGAGCCTGATCGTCCTTGATATGCTTGCCAAGCTCTGTGAACCCTTCATGGCTATCGCGCAGGGTATCGATCAACTTGCCCAGTGTGGCTTTTACCTTCTCGTGATCTATGCTTTCCGCCATCGTCTGTATCTCTCCTTCAAAGGCTGTAGATGCGTCGAGGCCGAAAGCGGAGGCTTCTCAAGGCGTTTGCGTTGTTGGCACGGCTTTCGGAGGAGAAACAATGACCAGATCCACGCGTCGGTTCATCTTCCGGCCTTCCGCGGTCTCGTTGGTGGCCAGCGGCCGGTAAGGTCCATATGCCCCCATGGAGACGCTTGCCGGATTCAAACCCCCTGTATCCACCAGGAGCAGGAGCACCGTAAGAGCACGCGCCGAGGAGAGCTCCCAGTTGGAGTGGAAGGCCTCGCTGTGCATCGGCTGGTCGTCGGAATGCCCTTCGACGCGCACCTGGAGATGGTGCTCTTGAAGCACGTGTGCCGTTCTGCCGATCTTGTCCGCGGCGCCGGCCAGCAGTTGCGCCTGCCCGGAACTGAAAAAGCCGAGCTCGCGCAGACTGATCACCAGGCCGTCCGGGCGCTGTTCCACCACAATCTCATGCTTGGCAATTGAGTCGCCGAGAACATCCTCCAGTTGCTTGGTGAGCTTGGGCAGATCCACATCGGACGAAGCCTGGAGCCGCGCCGTGTGTTTTTGCTGTGCTGCCGGCGAAGGGTACGCTTCGTTGTGCGAGGCCGGGTCCGGCGGGTCTACGCTGAGGCTTGAGAATCCTGAACGGATCGAGCCAGCGACCTTTTGGAGGGAGCCGAGGTTGTGACGCGAGGAGGCAAAGAGCACCACGAAAAATGCCACCAGCAGCGTCATGAAGTCAGCATAGGAGACCAGCCAGCGATCGTGCGACGGTACATGCACCGAAGTCGCTCCAAGCCGTCCTGTTCGCGACTGGCCTCGCTCTCTCACCGGCCTACCGCCTCGAGCTTCGGCTCAGCTTCCCGCAGCCGCGGCTTGCGCGGTTCGGGCGGCGTCTGCAGATAGGAGTCATATCGCTGCCGCAGCGCGCGCGGACTGATCCCGTCTGCGATCGCGAGCGCTGACTCCAGCATCAGTTCGCGGAGGTGTTGAGCCTCCCGTGCGCGCACACGGACTTTGCCTGCCAGGGGGAGGAACAGCAGGTTTGCCGAGCCGACCCCGTACAAAGTGGCCACAAAGGCTACGGCGATGCCCCGGCCCACCTCGCTGATGTTATCCAGCCGCTGCATGACCTGTATCAGTCCCAGCACCGCACCGATGATTCCGATGGTGGGGGCGAAGCCGCCCGCGGCCTCAAAGACGCGCGCCAGTGTTTCATCTTTTTCAGCGAGCAGGTCCAGTTCTATGTCCATCAACTCGATCAGCTCGGGCCGGCGCATCCCGTCCACGGCACACGTCAAACAGCGCCGCAAAAAAGGATCCTCGATCCCCGGCAGATCCGCATCGAGCGCGACCAGGCCGCGTCGTCGCGCCTTGAGCGCGTAGCCTAGCAATTGCTCGACAAACACGGGCGAAGGTCCCTGCGGCTCAACGAAGACCTGCTTGAGCTTGCCCAAAGCCTCGCGCAAGGTGCTCATCGGGAACTGCACCATGACAGCGCCTAGCGTTCCCCCAAAGACCACAAGCGCGGCAGTCGGCTGCAATATCTGCAGCATCCGGCCTCCATCAAGCATCAGGCCGGCCGCAATGCCGGCGACCGCGACCGCGATCCCGATCCAAGTACTGCGATCCAGAGGGCGACGCATACTTAAAGCCTCCCGGCGTTGCCCGGGGATGGCGGTAAGAGCTGCACCGGTCCGGCGATTTTCAACAAGCGACGCGTTCGTATCCATTGAGCCATACCTGCCTTATCGTCCGGCCTGCGAAAAAAAAGAGTGCTTCTTTGCTTCTTCACGATCGGCAGGCGGCTTTGCCTCGCAGCAACAACGGCTGCCATGCACCGGCTGCACCTCGCCCGCGTTTCGGCAGGCGACCGGTCCAGGCGAGAGCGCGTTTCGATCAAACGGAGGCCTGCTGCCATCTTCCCGACGCCTCCGCGCAGGGCGGAGTCCCTGCTGCTCCTTGCGCCAATGCGTCTGCGCCCTCCCCGGCAAAGCCTCGGAACTCCGATGCGTAGGGGAACAAGGCCGCGCCGCGCTGAAGCATTGCCTGCGCCCGAGCCGGGTTGCCGCACTTCACATGGATGGCCGCCGCACGAAGAAACGTACGCGGCTCCGCATGTACAGCCGTAAGCGCCTCGGCAGCAGCAGCGGCGTCTTCGAGTCTGCCCAGGGCAACGCTGGCCATCAAAAGCAGCTCATGAGCCGCAACAGAACCTGGAGCAATGGCAAGACACTCCCGCACAAGCTGCTCCACGCGAGCCCAGTTTTGCTGCTGCGCCCGCAGTTGCGCGGCCTGCAGCAAAGCGCCTTCCACCTTATGTTCGGCACACCACCGCTCGCACTCCTCAGCCGCCTCGGCGACGCGGCCGGCCTGCAGATGCGCGTCCACCAGCAAGATATGAACCAGCGCGGGCAACTCGGAAGCTGCTTGCGCAAGCTTTTCGACAGCCTCTGCGGAGTCGCCAAGACGCAGCTCGAGGTAGCTCAGCTTGGCCTGCGCCACTTGGTCGCCGGGGTTGTATTCCATCGCCTCGACAAAGGCCGCGCGCGCCTCTTCGTGACGCCCAAGGGCGAAGCAGGCATCGCCTCGCAGCGTGCTTTCTGCATACTGGTACCGGTTGCCGGACCGAACCGTCTCGAGCACGGTGAGCACATCATCCCAGCGCTCCAGCGCGCTGAGAGCTTTTGCGGAAACGATCCACGCTTCGACCAGGTTCGGCTCGATCCGGACTGCCTTTTCTATATGCCGCAGGGCTTCGAGCGGCTTGCCCTCTGTATCGAGCGCGGCCATGGCCTTGTAGGTCCACACGAGGGGATTATCCGGCTCCTCGGCAAGCCTGTCGGCGATGAGCGTTCCATAAAAGTCGGCTTTTCCGTTCCGAACCTGCTGGGTTCCCATATGTCCGAAATGGTCGATAAAGAAGTTAGCCTCTTCCAGCCGCAGCCCCGCCTTTTCAATCTGTGGCTGGACCAACTCATGGACGCGCCCGGTAAAGTAAATGTCGGCCCGACGACGAAAGAGCCGACAGAGTTGGTTCATCAGATAGATCGGAGAGCCTGCCGAGCGCGCCACACCCGTACGATTGGGCTTGATATCGATAGGCCAGACGATCTTCATGTGCGCGGGAAGGTACTCGCGGATCTTGACCAGGTATCCGCCAACCTCCTCAGGCGCCGAAAGCAAAGAACGCAACGCTTCCCGCGCTTCCACTGAAAGTTCCTCGTCAGCATCCAGCACCAGAACCCAGTCCGTAGTGGTTCCGGCAAGCGAAGCATTTCTGGCATCCGCGAAGTGGTTCGTCCATGGATAGGAGACGATTGTGGCTCCAAACTCCCGAGCAATCTCGAGAGTGCCGTCGGACGAGCCGGTATCTGCGATCACAATCTGATCGACCAGACCGGCCGCACTTTGGAGGCACGCCCGCAGGGTGGCCTCCGCATTCTTGACGATCATGCTTAATGCCAACGTTGGCACGTGTTCTCCCCGTTCGCCGGCTCCACCGGAATCGACCATGCTTCTCAGAAGGGCCGTCGCACTGCCACCTTGCAAACCGAATACCAACCTAGAGGCGGCAAAATAGGTATTTTAGGAATGAAGCATGCGACAAAGGCGTTCTTTCTTTCTCATTTCTTTGCAGGCAAGGGATGGATTTCCTTCCGAGTGAGAAGTTGATGAGAAATCGCGCCAATCCTGCGGGCGGGCAGCGTGCCCCAAAAAAAGAGAAGAAAAGGGGCAGAAGGGCCTGAACAGGTTTTGCGGGGATGCCGATAGAAGGCTTGCAACACGAAACAATGCTTCCTCGAGAAAACGGGGAATCTGGTTTCAGCGCAGGCACACCTTATCTAGGAGCAATCTATGTCGATCAGCATTCTTAACAATATCTCGGCGCTGGAAGCGGAAAACCAGCTCTCTATTACAACGGCCGCGGCCAACAAGAGCCTCCAGGAGCTTTCCTCCGGATCGCGCATCAACTCCGGCTCCGACGACGCAGCCGGCCTCGCCATCGCTAACGGCCTCAATGCCAACGTTGCCGCGTTGAACCAGTCTTCACTGAACGCGACCAATGCGACGGGCGCTCTCCAGACCGCAGACGGAGCCCTTTCGCAGATCACAGCGCTTCTGAATCGCTCCGTAACACTGGCCACCGAGGCGGCGAGCAGCGGTCTGAGCACCAGCCAGAGCACGGCGATCGACAACGAGTATCAGGCTCTGTTGAAGCAGATTGGCAACATAAACTCGACGACGGCTTTCAATGGTACGACGATCTTTGGCTCGAGCGTGAGCGCCTTCACCAGTGACGGCACCAACACTGTGAGCATCTCCGCTACGGTAAGCTCTGCTTCAGTAAGCGCGCTGGCACTGAGCGGTTCGGCTTTGACCAACGCGACTGCAGCGAGTTCGGCGTTGACAGCAATCACGGCAGCCATCAACATCATCTCGGCCGATCGCGGCACCCTTGGCGCGACGGTTGAGCAGCTTCAGGCCGCGTCCACAGTCGACACCAACGAGTCGCAGAATCTCCAGAGCGCGTCCAGCAACATCACTTCGGCGGACATCAGCTCGGTGGTTGCAAACGATACCAAGTACTCCATCCTGGAGCAGACTGGTATCTCCGCGCTGCAGCAGGCCAATCAGCAGGCCCAGACCGTGCTGAAGCTGCTGCAGTAGTCTCCAGAAGCCTGCGGAACCGCGGAGGGACTCGGTTTTCTGTGGGCGCTGGATACAGTCTGAAGGGCGCGCCTTTGCGGCGTGCCCTTCGCGCATCACTCGCACTCGCACCCCGGAAAGGTCAGCATGGCGACGACTTCTATCCTGAACTCCGTTCTTGCCGCGACAAACAACAACTCTGGCAGTGGAATCGACGTCGCAGGAGCTGTAAACGCAATTCTCTACGCTGACCGTGCCCCCGAGCGTGCCTGGCAGGCACAACAAGCGACTCTCTCGAATGAAGCTTCGGCGATCCAGAAGCTTGAAAGCGAAAGCTCTTCGCTGGCCGATGACTTGAACGCACTGCAGGATCCAAACGGAGCGCTGAGTTCGGTGAGTGTCACGTCTTCAAACAGCACCAGCGTTTCCGCTTCGGCTGTTCCCGGCACGGCTACCGGAACACACCAGGTAAGCGTCACACAACTCGCGACTACCGCGTCGGTGTATTCCAACTCGGAAGCCACCAGCTCCACCGCTCTTCCTTCCGGCAGCTTCACCATTCAGACAGGCAGCGCTTCTACGACCATCACTACTGGTAGCGGTGTAAACACGCTCGACGAGCTAGCGGCCTCCATCAACGGCCAGTCGCTCGGCGTTACCGCCAGCGTGGTCACAGACACGAGCGGTGCGCGGCTTGCCATCGTTTCCAACTCAGCCGGAAGCTCGGGCAACTTTACCGTATCTTCCTCTGGCGGTCTGACCTTCACGCAGCCAGTTACAGGCGCGGATGCGTCGCTCACGGTGGATGGAGTACCGGTCACCAGCGCGTCCAACACCGTGACAGGCGTTTTGTCTGGAGTCACGCTGAACCTTCAAAGCGCAGGCACCGCGACACTTACACTTTCACCCGACGCCAGTTCGATCCAGACTGCGGTGAGCACCTTTGTCACCGATTACAACACGCTGATCACCGACGTCAACTCGCAGTTTGCTTATAACAGTCTTACCCAGACCGCCGGAACCCTGGCCTCCGACAGTGTCGCTCAAGGTTTGCAGCAGACACTTGGTGCAGCGGCAAACTATGGCTCCGGCAGCGGCACCTACCAGACGCTCTCCTCGCTGGGAATCTCCACAAATCCAGACGGAACCCTTTCGCTCGACTCGACGGCACTCTCGAACGCGGTTCAGAATAACTTCAGTGCAGTCACAAGCTTCTTTCAAGGCTCAGCTTCAAACGGCTTTGCAGCTTCCTTGAATGCAGGTTTAAGCACCTACACCGATCCGTCCAGCGGTGCCTTTACCGTCGATCTTTCCAGTCTCAAATCTGAAAATACGGACCTGACCAATCAAACGAACACGCTTGAGCTCTACCTCACCTCGGAGCAGACTCGATTGACTACCGAATACAATAACGCTGACATCGCTCTGCAAGAATTGCCACAGCAGTTGAAGCAGATCAACGCCCTGCTTAATCCCAGCAGCAGCACAGGCACCAACGGATGAATCATCCTCCTGCTTCCCTCACCTACCGAAGAGCGGCGCTGCAGCAGGCCTCTACAGTCGGCCTCGTCATCGCCCTCTATGACACACTTGCGGGCGATCTCGCCAGGGCAGCTGTTGCGCTCGAGAACGACGATATTGAAGTGCGCTGCCAGGAGCTGTCGCACGGGTTTCGGGTGCTCCATCAGCTCGATCTCATGCTTGACATGCAGAATGGCGGACAGGCTGCGATCAACCTCCGCCGCTTCTACAACCACCTGCGAGGACAGATGCTGACGGCACAGTTCAAACGTTCTGCGGCAGTGCTGCGCGACCAAATCCGGATCGTCCTGGATGTACGAGACGCCTGGCAGCGACTTGACACGCGCTCGAACGGCGCGACCGAGTACGCCGCAACTATGCAAAATCCACAGCCATCGATGCCGGCCGGACAAACATCCGGTCGGACATATGACGCAACGGTTCTGCCGCACAAGTCGTTTTCTTGCTCGGGCTAGTACCTCAGGCGCCCTGACTCCTAAACTCAGGGCGCCGGCAGACTTTCATGAGCTTAAGCGCGCGTTTCCGTGCCCCTCCCAATGTCGGGAAGCAGTTTGGCTGGATCTCGTCTAGCCTCGCCGATGTCGGTGCACCCGCCGACACACCGCGAAGCGAACGACGCTTCTTGATTCTTGGGAGATGGACCGCCGCTCCGAACAGCGGTCGTTGTGCACAGCCGATTCTCTCAACTTCGTCTGGGGTTTACCTTCCTGAGAACCCTCCGTCGCCAGGTGCTAGCATCAGCCTTTCGGCCCGTGCAGAGGATACTCATCAACGTCAGTTGCCAGCCCTCGCCCAAGCAAGCCCGGCGGAGGGTTCGTCCGCCAAACTGGCTGACATGGGTTGCGAGGGTCCTTAAGGCAAAGAGCCTGCCGGCTGCAAAGGCCCAGATCATGGGAGTAGAACAAGAGGCGGAGCCCAGCGAGCCGCGGTGGACCCGATAACACCGCGTGCGCCAACGAAACAGTACCCGAGGATGCGGCCCGCTACGGGATGCCCGGAGGTGAGCGGAGCCAAGCAACTGGCCTGAGTGGAATCGAACAACTGCCCGCGAAAGCATGGGCTAGCGAAGTCGACGCTTGGCACAAGCCCAGCGGGCCCCTCGATGCGCGGACCCGGCACGCATAAAGGTCGCGGCCAACCCTGACTGCCCGGGCGGTAACAGTGGCGCCGAATAACAAAGAAAGCGCCGAACAACAAAGAAAGCATTTACCAACGTCAAGCCTGCTTGGGCTACTACCCCAAAGTCGCAGCGCGCAGCGGGCTAGCCGCCGATCTGCAGGCCTGGTCGTCTCCCACACAGACCAGCGCAGCTTCCCTCCAGCCATCATCCCCTTGACGGAATCCCAGCGAGCGCAGACCAACCTAACCGGAGCTTCGCGGACCGCCAGCCAACGCCCGTACGCGTTCTCGACCGTTCGGCCAGGCCTAAAGCGCGTTCTGAACCTCAGCGGCGAGCGCACCCACCGGGTTGCTCATGGTTCTCTTCGCAATTGTGCCCAGCGATTCACCACGCCGATACATCACCACAGCCGCGACAACTCCGGACGCCACACTCACCCAGAAGATCAGCCTTCGCATATGTCACTCCTTGTAGCCATCGTCCTGTTAGGGATCCGGCAGAGATAGCAACTACGATGCGCATAGCGCCTTTCGAGCACACTCCAGCCGACCTGGGCAAAGATCAGCTGTTCTTTTCCTGCGCGCGAGTACGAAGGTCAGTCCGGCCCCCGCAACGCTTCGCTACAATGGGGTCACTGCAAACATCCGATGGGCGATCTTCCTGAGGCAAAGCAAGCCACGATCAACCCTGTGCGTCTCCTGACGCCTCCACTGGCCTGTGTGCTAGTTTCGACCCTTGCGGCAAGCATCGCGACCGTGGCCCCATTCAGTTCCTTCGGCACGCACCACTCGATCTCCTTTTCTGTGCACGCTGCCTTTCTGGCGGCACTGTTTGGCAGTTTCTACTGGCTTCTCGCAAGGATGCGTCTCCTGCAGACCGGCTACGCCGGGCAGATGGAGCGCGCCTATGGAGAACGCCAGTGGCTGCAAACCACCCTCCGCGCAATCGGCGATGCCGTCATAGCCACCGACGAAGCGGGGGGCATCGTCTTCATGAATCGGCAGGCAGAGCTCTGCACCGGCTGGGAAGAGCAGGATGCGATCGGCCGCCCTTTAGCGGATGTGTTTCACATCATCAACGAATCCACCCGCCAGGAAGTGGAAAGCCCGGTGACCAAAGTGCAGCGATCAGGACAGGTCTGCGGCCTGGCCAATCACACCATCCTGATCCGCAAAGATGGAACTGAGCTCAGCATCGACGACAGTGGCGCGCCCATCCGCGATGCGCAAGGCCAGATCGCTGGCATCATCCTGGTCTTTCGCAATGTGAGTGAAGAGCGAGAGGTGGCGCGCGCACTCGAAGCCAGTCTGATCCGCTTCCAGGTTCTGGCTGAAACAGTCCCGGCCCTGATCTTTGTTTCCGACGCCGCAGGCGCAAACACCTTTGTAAATCGTCAGTTTGAGCGCTACACCGGCTCGAGCCAGGAACGGCTCCTCGGCAACCAGTGGCTGCAGTTCATCCATCCCGACGACGTCAAGCGCGCGCGGCAGGCATGGGGCTATGCCGTCGGTCGAGGCTCGGTGTATGAGCAGGAATATCGCTTTCGCGCAGCAACGGGCGAGTACCGCTGGTTCAACGTCCGGGCTCATCCCGTCAAGGACGATCAAGGCGCCGTCGCGCAGTGGTTTGGCGCCTGCTTTGACATCTCTGCCCGCCGCGAGGCAGAAGATGCGCTCCTTTACGAGCGTAACCGCTTTCGCACGCTCTTTGAGCTCGCACCGGTCGGGGTTGCTGTTTCCGACGCGGGAGACGGTCGCATCGTCTTTGCCAACGAAGAGCTGGCCAGGATCACCGGCTACTCGGTCCAGGAACTCCAGGGCATGACATCTCAAGGGCTGATGCACCCCGAGGAGCCGCTCGAGAACCGGTCTGCTTACGTCGACCTGCGAGAAAACGCACAACTGAGGCACGTGGAGACCAGGCGCTACCTGCACAAGGATGGAGCCACAGTCACGGTGCGCATCGCCATCCGCGTCGTCACCGGACAAGGCGCACAGCAGGTCCTTGCCACGATTGAAGACGTTACCGAAAGGATGCGCGCACAGCAGCAGCTTGAAGAAAGCGAGCGGCGCCTTACCGCGTTTGTCGACACCATCCCCACCTTGGCCTGGATGGCAAACGCAGACGGTTGGATCTTCTGGTACAACCGTCGCTGGTATGAGTACACTGGCACCACGCCTGAGCAGATGGAAGGCTGGGGCTGGCAATCCGTGCATGATCCGGCAGTGCTGCCTAGCGTGGTCGAGCGCTGGACGCGGTCGATCCACACCGGGCAGCCCTTTGAGATGGTCTTCCCCTTGCGCGGCGCCGACGGCGTTTTTCGTTCATTCATCACCCGGGTAACGCCTACGCGCGATGCCGAGGGCAAGGTCACCCGCTGGTTCGGCATCAACACGGAGGTGGACGAGTTGCAGCGCACCCGCGAAGCGCTGCAGGCAAGCGAGGCCGGGGCTCGCCAGGCGCAGGAGCGCATTCGCGTCGCGCTCAAGAATATTCCCCTCATGCTTTCAAACGCGGACCGAGAGCTCCGCTACACCTGGGTTAATCGCGCGCACAACAACTTCTCCGTCGAACAGTTTCTCGGTCGCCGCGATGACGAACTTCTGCCTGCCGACGCCATCCCGGGCCTGATCGACTTCAAGCGCGCGGTGGTCGAGAACAATGCGGCCGACCGGCGCGAGTTCCGGATCCTCGTCGACGGCGCACTCGCCGTGTATGACATCACTGCCGAGCCCATCCACAGCGCGGACGGGGAAGTGACAGGCATCACCGTGGCCGCGCTCGACATTACCGAGCGCGCGCTGGCAGAAGGGGAACTTCGCGAAAAAAGCGAACTGATCGACCTCGCGCAGGCGGCGGTAAACGCCGGCTACTGGTCCTACTTCCCGGCAACCGGCGACTGCTTCCTTTCACCCGGCGAACAGGTGTTGTTCGGCCTCGGCTCCGCCCGACCTCGCGTGAGCGAAGTGCTCGACCGCATCGATCAGCAAGACCGCGAACGCGTCACTGCCGCGCTCGAAGCAGCGCTGCAGACCGGAGTGTACTTTGCAGAGTTTCGTATTCGGGCTGCAGACGGGGCGACACGATGGCTTGCAGGCCAGGGACGCATGCTCACCCGGCCCGACGGCGAGACCTACATGGTCGGCATCAACTTCGACGTGACCAAGCAGAAGCTGGCCGAGGAGGCGCTGCGCAAGAACGAAAAGCTGGCCATCGCCGGTCGTCTGGCCGCGGCCATCGCGCACGAGATCAACAACCCTCTGGAGGCAGTCACCAACCTCCTTTATCTCGTCAAGTTAAGCTCTCCCGCGGGTGAAGCGCGCGAGTATGTCCTCAAAGCAGAAGAGGAGCTGGGCCGCGTTTCGCAGATTGTGACGCAGTCTCTTCGCTTTCATCGGCAATCCACCACCCCGACCAGAGAAAGGCTGTCCACGCTCCTTGAGTCCGCTGCCGGGCTTTACAAGAGCCGCATGCTTGCCGGCCAGGTGGAGCTCCGATGCGACTTCCGGGATACAGCCGAGGTCCGCTGCTATGCCTCCGAACTGCGCCAGGTCTTCGGCAACTTCGTCGGCAATGCTCTTGACGCAATGAACCAGGGCGGCATCTTGTTTCTTCGTACGCGCGAAGCTCGGGACCACGCCACCGGCGAGGCCGGCGTGCGCATTCTGGTCGCCGACACGGGCCATGGCATGGATGCGGCTACGCTGCAGCGCATCGCCGAACCGTTCTTTACCACCAAGGGCGCCAACGGCACCGGGCTCGGCCTTTGGATCAGCAAGGATATCCTGCACAAGCACCGTGCCACTCTGCGCATTCGCAGCCGGCAGGGCGGCAATGCTTGTGGTACGGTTTTTTCGATCTTCCTTCCATTGCGTGCCATCCCTGAGCCTGCGCAGCGTGCCGACGGCCGCGACGGCACCGCGCTCCCCACTCGCGCAGAGATACAGCCTCCTACAGTGTCGACTTAGCGTTCAGGCGGATCGAGCTTGAAAAGAAGCAGGCTCATATCGTCATACTGGGCCGCCCCGGCGGTAAACGCATCTGCCTCGGCAAAGATCGCCTCCAGGATGCCTTGCGCCGGCTGCGCACTCGCCTTACACGCAGCGGCCAGCATACGCTCTTCGCCCCATTCTTCTTCCTCGACCGTCATCGCCTCGCTGATGCCGTCCGTGTAGGCGATCAGCAGGTCGCCCGCCTGCAGAACCACGCGCTGCTGCGAGTAGCTGGCCGTTGGCAGCAGCCCCACTACCGGCCCATCGGCCTCGATGCGCAGCACTGCCGGCGGCCCCTGCGGCCGCTGCCGCAGCAGCAGCGGCGCATTGTGCCCGGCATTGACGCACTCAAGTACCTTTGTCTCGGGATCGAAAGCACCGAAGAAAAACGTGGCGTAGCGGTGCGGCGCAGATGCTTCATAGACCAGCCGGTTCAGCTTCTCCATGACCGCGGCAAAATCCTCGGCAGCATCCAGCGTCAGCCCGCGCAGCGACGCGCGCAATCCGGCCATCAAGAGCGCCGCCGAAATGCCCTTACCCGACACATCGCCGATCGCCAGCCCGAGCCGGCCGCCTCGCATCGCGAAGACGTCAAAGTAGTCGCCGCCCACGCCTTGCGCAGGTCTTGACGCGCCAGCGACGCTTCCTGCTGCGATCGAGGGCATGGCTTGCGGCAGCAGCCGCTCCTGCACCTCGCGCGCTACTTCAAGCTCACGCGTCGTGCGTTCGCGCTGTGCGGCTTCGGCTGCAAGCGAATGCGCAAGCTCGCTCACCTCCAACGCCATCCCGGTCTGGTTGGCGAGTACCTGCAGCAGGTTCAGGTCCGACTTCGAGTACGCTGCTTCAGACTGCTTCGGACCGAGCGCCATCACGCCCATCAGGCGCTCGCGCCCTGACAAGGGCAGCAACAGTTCCGCACCCAGCGCGTCCAGGGTGTGCCGCTCGGCGCTGTCCGCAAGCATGTACCAGGCGTCCGGATCGTTCCGATACAGCTGAAGCGGCACACAATGAGTCCGCAGCTTGCGGATCGCCGAAGCATTTCCCTGCAGCCCCAGCCCGTCCGCCGCAGTGGACAGCGTGCCCGCACTCTCGGCCAGGCAATACCGGTCGCCGCTTTGCAGCAGCATGCCGATCTGCGTCACGTGCAGCGTGGCAGACACGCGCTCGGCTACCGTGTGCAGCAGCGGCGCGCTTTCTGTGTAGCGGCGCACCTCGTCAGAGAGCTGGCTGAGCACCTGCTCTGCGTCATAAGTTTCACGAAAGAATCTCTTGTCGAGCCACTGGCTCGAGTCTTTACGAAACCCCGAGCGGAGCAGCAAAAGCAGCAGCACAAACAAAGCGAGCTCCCACAGCTTGGCCTGCGTTGTTTGCCGGTGCGCCAGGAGCGAGGTCAGCAGCTCGTAGGAAAACAGCGTCATCAGCAACAGCCGGACACTCCACAAGGTTGCTTTTGCCAGCGCATACCTGGTTCCCTGCCGGATCAGGATGCGCACATCCATGGCGCGCTGCACCAGCACCACGTAGGCCAGCGAAAAGGGAGCGAGCAGAAACAAAATCGAACCGAGATAGATCGCCCAGATGTGTCCTGGTGCGCCGGGATTGAAGCCGAGATGGGGCAGCAGCACAAAAACGAGCAGCAGGCCACCCAGTCCAAGGCTCGTCCCCGTGAGCAGGACGCGCAGCCGGCGCCGCGCATCCTTGGTAGATGCCGTGCGCAGCTTGCTCACAAGGATCGCCAGATAGAGCAAGACGCACAGCAGATCGAGCGCGTTCGATAACGCATCGCAGAAGCCGGCAAGCTTGACGAACCAGGACGCATTGCCGCCAAGGAGATATTGCCCGGCCACAAGGCGCAGGCCGATAGCTCCGCACGCGAAGGCCGCACCCACCACCACCCACTTCACCCAAGGCAGTCGCACGTCGAGGCGCGACCGCTCGGGGAAATAGATCGCAAAGGGCAGCAGCGCGACCGGCCCGATCACCTGCAGCAGCTGGTAGTACAAACCTCTAAACAAGAACCAGCCGCCTGTTGCCAGGCCTGTACCAAAAGAAAAGAATGCGGTGGGAAACAAAAGCAGCAACAGCAAAAGCCACGCATTCGGGTCTGCCGGACGAGCAAAAACAACCCAGCCGCCTATCAGCAGGCAAAGCAGCGAAGATACATTGAAAAGAAGAAACTGCTGCCAGACTTGATTCTTCTTCACCAAGCTACGCGCTGCAGCACTCGCCGCGAGCGTTATGGAAGCCGTACCTTCAGTCCCATCCGGACGGCGAAACCCCACGCGGAGCACGGCGCCCGGCGGTGCGGAGCTGGTCCACTGCAGCCGTCCGGTATACGGCGAGCCGTTCAGCGCGGTCACCGTCGCGCCCTTGACGATCCCGGTATGCTCGGCCTCGCGCTCGAGCGCTGTTACAACGCGCGTATCCGGATCAAAGTGAAAGGGCGCACGCGCAATGCGATCCGCATGCAGTCCAATCTCGAAACGATCATGCGCATCCCAGCCGCAGTTCAGCAAAGCGATCGTCACCGTACCCAGCAGGATCAAGCGCAACAGCGTCGCGTATCGAGATGTCTTCAACGGGCACCCGCAGCCATACTAACGTGGCAGGCTGCTCCGTCGCCGGGCGACGTGCGCTGCGCGGGCAACTTATAATCGACGCAAACGGTCGCCGCAGGCGCGTGCGCGCACACACACACCGCGCCGACGGAACGGCGGAGGCAGATTGGGCCACATTACCCGGCGCACCTTTACCCTCGCAGGCTTATCCATCGCGCTGCTTACGCTGCTGCTGATGCTTGGCGCCTTGAATGCCTTCAACATCCGCGCCCTCCATCCCGGCTCAACCGGGGCGCTGTTTGTTTTTACCGCCGTCACGGTGCTCATCTTCCTGCTGCTGCTTGCGCTGCTGATCCTGCTCGCTCGCAACATACTCAGGCTCTACGCCGACCAACGCAGCCGTGTGCTCGGCTCGCGGCTCCGCAGCAGGATGCTGGTCGGTGCGCTGCTGCTCTCCTTTGCGCCGACGCTGTTTATGTTTCTTTTCAGCTACCTGCTGATGAACCGCTCCATCGATCGATGGTTTTCGCAGCCGGTCGCGCAGCTGCGCGATGAGTCCACCCGCATCGCGCTGGAGCTTTCGCATTACGCCGCCGGCAACGCGCGGGCCGAGGCAGAATCCCTCGCCCGCTCGCCTGCCTTTTCCGTGGCCTACGAGGCGGGCGACGCATCCGGGCTCACGCGCGAGATGCGCAGCCGCCGCATCACGCTTGAGGGCGGCTTCGCCATCGTCTACCGCGACCGCGAACTGCTGGCCGCCTACCAGCTTCCGCGCGGTTCCGCAGTGCCAGGCATGCATATCTGGCTTGCGTCGCAAGGTCTCGGGCCGGGGCCCGTGGGCCCGCCGGAGCTGGGCGCCCCGCCGGCCATGCCCGCGCTGCAAAGTCTCCCCCCGGTCCTGGACCAGGCCGTTCTCGCCCTGGCCCAGCGCACCGATGAACCGGTGCTGACCCTGAGCGGCGGCGAGTACGCCATCGGCTCCGCCCCCATCTCCGACGAGGGCATCGTCGTCGTCGCCCTGCCCCTGCCGAGCGGCCTCAGCTCAGTGGTTGACGATATCGGCACCGGCACCCGGCAGTACTGGGCGCTCTACCGCCAGCGCCGCACCATTCGCAGCACCTATCTTCTGCTCCTCCTGCTGCTCACCACGCTCACTTTTTTCGCGAGCTCCTGGCTGGCGCTCTACCTTTCCAAGCAGATTACGCGGCCCGTTGAGGCGCTGGCCGACGCCATGGACGAGATTGCCGCGGGCGACTACCGCCAGCGCGTCAGCTACTCGGCTACAGAAGAGCTGGGAGAGCTCATCAGCTCCTTCAACCAGATGGCAGCCGATCTGGAAGAAAGCCGCGCGCGCGCCGATGCCTCGACCGACCAGCTCTCCGCCGCCAACCGCGCCATCGACGAGCGGCGGCATGAGCTGGAGCTCATCCTTGAAACCATTCCGAGCGGCGTGGTCGTGCTTGACACAGGCCGCCGCATCCTCCAGGTCAATCGCGCCTTTCTTGACCTGTGCCTGGCTCCCGATGCAGCCGAAAAACACCTGGCCGGGCGGCAGCTGGAA
>CAXTPL010000021.1:22558-28390 GCA_964246065.1 uncultured Acidobacteriaceae bacterium | reverse complement strand
GTTTGGCTGGCCGCTTCGCGGTTGCGGATTGTGATGTGTTTGGTAGGAGGCGGAGCGTAGGCTCTGCCGGCTGCAGTGGAACGTAGTGTCGGCGGGTTGGATAGGGCCGGGCACGGGACTCGCAAGCCACAAGAAGGATTGGAACGATGTCGAGAATTGGACGGAAACCGATACCGCTGCCGGCCGGGGTGAAGTACACCGTGCAGATGGGCAAGATCATCGTGGAGGGTCCCAAGGGCAAGGTCGAGCAGGCCATTCCCGCAGGGATTCGTTTGGAAACGGAAGACGGCCACATCCATGCTATCCGCGACAACGACGCGCAGGCCGGGATCCATGGCCTGACGCGGGCCCTGGTCTTCAACGCGGTAGAGGGTGTGACCAAGGGCTGGGTCAAGGAGCTGGACATTGTCGGGATCGGCTACCGGGTGGAGTTGAAGGGCGCCAAGATGGTGGTCTTTACCCTGGGGTATTCGCACCCGATCGAGTTTCCGCTGCCAACCGGAATCACGGCCGCGGTGGACGCAAAGCAAACCCGGTTGACCATCTCGGGAATCGACCGGCAAAAAGTCGGGCAGGTAGCGGCCGATATGCGGTCGCTCCGCAAGCCCGATCCATACAAGAACAAAGGCGTGCGGTATGTCGGCGAGAAGCTGAAGAAGAAGGTCGGCAAGACCGGGTCGAAGTAAGCCGGAGCAATGTCGGGGCCGGGCCTGAGGCTGGCAATCGCTTTCACGGCGGGCTGCGGGAAGACTCAAGGCGCATACGAGACGAGCCAGGGGCGGCGAGCCGCTCCTCGGCCATGGGCGGCGCGAAGCGTGCAGCCGCTCCCGAACGAAGCTGGCCTGGCCGGCTCCGTCTTTAGGAAGAAAGAGAGAGTAGCAGATGATTCCCAAGGTGAAGAGAAACGCAATCCGGCAGACGGTGCATGCGCGCATACGGCGCAAGCTGGCCGGCACGGCCGAGCGGCCGCGACTGAACGTGTATCGCTCGCTCAACCATATCTATGCACAGATCATCGACGACAGTCAGGGTGTAACGCTAGCTTCGGCGTCGACCGTGACGACCAAGCTGGCGACGGGCGGCAACCTAGCCGCGGCCAAGGAGATCGGCAGGCTGGTCGCGGAGCGCGCGCAGGAAAAAGGCGTCAAAAAAGTGGTCTTCGACCGTGGCGGGTACCTTTATCACGGCCGCATCAAGGCGCTTGCCGATGCGGCGCGCGAGGCTGGACTGGACTTCTAGGCTGGGCTACCGAGTGGTGGAGCAGGCGCGGAGCCTCTCCGGAAGGAATTGGAAGAGCGTATGGCGATGTTGAAGAAAAAGTTGGATGCGGGCCAGTTCAACCTGAAAGACCAGGTGGTTGCGATCAATCGCGTGACCAAGGTAGTCAAAGGCGGCAAGAATATGTCGTTTGCCGCGCTGGTGGTGGTTGGCGACCCGAACTCGGGCGTTGTGGGCTATGGTTCCGGCAAGGCAAAAGAGGTGCCGCAGGCGATCCGCAAAGGCATCGAGTCGGCAAAGAAGAATCTGGTCCGGATCAACCTGACCGAGACTACGATTCCTCACCAGGTGCTGGGCCGGTTCGGCTCAGGACAGGTGCTGTTGAAGCCGGCGCCTGAAGGAACGGGCGTGATCGCGGGCGGCGCCGTGCGCGCCGTGATGACCTCAGCCGGGGTGCAGAACGTGTTGACCAAGAGCCTGGGAACGGCAAATCCGCACAATGTGATCAAGGCGACCTTTGATGCGCTGGTGCAGCTGCGCGATCGCGCAGAAGTAGCTGCCCTGCGCGGCAAGACGGTAGAGGAGCTGTAGTGATGGCAGACGCGACAGAAACAAATCAAGCAGCCAAGCCCATGATGCGGCTGCAGTATTTCCGGTCGAAGATCCAGGCGCCGGTCAAGCATAAGCTGGTGATCAAGGGACTTGGATTTACCCGGCTGAACCAGATCATCGAGCGGGAAGACACCCCCTCGATCCGCGGCATGGTGGCGCGGGTCCCACACCTGGTGCGGGTGGTCGAGTAAGCGGAGGCCGTCCGCAGCACGCCGACCACTACAAGGCGGGGCGTGCCTGCGTTCTGCCCGGCAGGCGTAACCCAGAGCGTGCCAGCGTGTGGCAAGGGATTGCAGGCCGCACACGCGGTCTGGGTTGTGCGATGGATACGCAAAGCGAGTCGGCGCAAGCCGGCGTTGAGCGAGGAAAGCATGAACTTATCGAATCTGCGGGCGCCAAAGAAGGCGAACCGGAACAAGAAGCGTGTGGGCCGCGGCATGGGCTCAGGCATTGGCAAAACCTCAGGTCGCGGACACAAGGGGCAGGGGTCGCGGTCCGGCTCAAGCCTGATGCGCGGCTTTGAAGGCGGCCAGATGCCGCTACATCGGCGGATGCCGAAGCGCGGCTTCACCAACATCTTTCGTACCGAGTACACGGTGCTGAACCTTGACCGGATTGCCGAGATGGGCGAGACCGAGCTGACCCATGAGCGGCTGCTGGCGCTCGGGTTCCTGAAGCGGCGCAATGAGCTGATCAAGATCCTCGGCAACGGGGAGCTGCTCGCGGCCGTGACTGTGCATGCGCACAAGTTCTCGAAGTCCGCGCAGGAAAAGATCGAAAAGGCCGGCGGCAAGGTTGTCATTATCGGCGCGCCGGCGGCGGAGTCGGGTGTCGCCTAGCTTTTGTTGGCGCGTATGATGATCAGGAGGCCGGCCAGGCGGCGGCCTCCTTGTTTCGTCTCTGCCTGGACCAGCAAGCTTAAGCCATCGCGTACCTGCAGGAAGCCACACGCATGCTAGAAAAATTTACCAACATCTTCCGGATTCCCGACCTGCGCAATCGCGTGTTGTTCACGCTGGCGATGCTGGCTATCTATCGGCTGGGCGCACATATTCCCACGCCCGGGGTTAACACGGCGGCGCTTGAGTCGTTTTTCAACCAGCAGAGCGGATCGCCGCTGGGGCTGGTGGACTTGTTCTCCGGCGGCAATCTTCGCCGGCTGACGGTCTTTGCGCTTGGGATCATGCCCTACATCACCGCGTCGATCATCTTTCAGCTTTTGACGGTGGTGTATGAGCCGCTGGCCAAGCTGCAGAAGGAAGGCGAGGTAGGCCGCCGCAAGATCACGCAGTGGACCCGCTATGTGACGGTCCTGCTTGGCATCGTGCAGTCGACTGCTATCGCGATTACTCTGTCGCACGGTGCGGGCGGCCAGCAGCTGGTCTTACATCCCGGCATCGGCTTTACGGTGATGACGGTGCTCACGCTCACCACCGGAACTGCGTTCATCATGTGGCTGGGCGAGCAGATTACTGACCGCGGCATCGGCAACGGTATGAGCCTGCTGATCTTTTCAGGGATTGTGGTAGGGCTTCCGCGGGCCATTGCCGAGCTGGTAGACGTGATCCGCACGCAGAAGTTCGGGCCGCTGACCCTGCCTGCTATCGTGCTGCTGGTTGCGGCGATGGTGGCGCTCGTCGCATTTATCGTCTTTGTCGAGCGCTCCGAGCGGCGCGTGCCCGTGCAGTATGCCAAGCGCATCGTGGGGCGCCGGATGATGGGCGGCCAGTCGACGCACTTGCCGCTCAAGGTCAACTCCGGCGGCGTGATGCCGGTCATCTTTGCGGCTTCGGTGCTTTCTGCGCCTTTGCTGTTCGGCCAGGCGGCCTTTGTCAAAAACAGCGCGTTCTTGACCCGCATCTTTGAGAGTCTGCGTGCGGGTGAACCCTGGTATGAGCTGCTTTATATCGTGGCTATCATCTTTTTCGCTTACTTTTATATCTCGATCGTCTTCCGTCCGGACGATATAGCCGACAACATGCGCAAGTACGGGGGCTTTATCCCCGGGATTCGGCCTGGCCGCCGCACGTCTGACTACCTGAACGACATTTTGACGCGGCTGACGCTGGTCGGCGCCTTGTACCTGATCCTGATCTCGCTGGTGCCGCAGATTCTGATCTCCGGCATTCACCTCAATCATCTGCCGTTTGTCGGCGGCGTCTTTGAGCACTTGCCGCTGTGGATGACCAACGGTCTCGGCTTCAACTTCTACTTTGGCGGCACCTCACTGCTGATCGTGGTGGGCGTGGCGATGGATACGGTCAACCAGGTGGAATCGCAGATGATCATGCGGCATTACGAAGGATTTTCCTCCAAGAGCCGGGTACGCGGAAGGCGGTCCTGGTAGGTGCGGGAGCGTGGCGAGTGGGTCCCCGGCCCGATCCTGCTGATGGGAGCGCCGGGGGTAGGTAAGGGAACGCAAGCCAAGTCGCTGGTGGCTGCCTGGGCCATTCCGCAGATTTCGACCGGCGATCTGCTGCGCGGCAACGTGGCGGCAAAGACAGAGCTGGGACAAAAGGCGCATGCGCTCATGCAGGCAGGGCAGCTCGTCCCGGATGACCTGGTCACAGCGATGGTGGCCGCGCGGTTCAAGCAGCCCGATACCCGGCGCGGCTATATTCTCGACGGATTTCCGCGCACGCTGGTGCAGGCCGAGTGGCTGGACGGCTACCTCGATCAGGAGGGTGACGTGCCTGCGCGTCCGCTCCCCGTGGTTGCCGTCAACGTGCGCGTCGAGTATACTCAGTTACTGCGTCGTGTCACCGGCCGGCGCATGTGTCCTACCTGCGGCAGTATCTATAACGTCTACCTGCACCCTCCGAAAGTGGAGGGTATCTGCGACTTGGACGGTACCCCATTAACCCGCCGTCAAGATGACACGGAGGCGGTGTTTGAGGATCGTATGCGCGCATACGAGGGGCAAACGGCGCCTGTGGTCGAGCATTACCGATCGCTGGGACGCCTGGCAGAGGTGGATGGCGAGCAGGCGGTACCCACGGTGACGGCAGCAGTGCTGCAGGCAGTGGAAGGTTTGCGAAACGTTTGAAGCGCGGCATGTGAAGGGTAGTGGGCGACGCGATGGCGGTGATGATCAAGACGGCGCGGGAGATAGAAATGATGCGCCGCGCCGGCGGCGTCGTGCGGGAGCTGCTGGAAGCTGTACGGCCGCACGTGCAGGTGGGCGCCTCGACGCTCGACCTGGAGGCTGTGGCGGCGAAGAAGATTGGGGAGCTAGGCGTCAAGCCGGCGTTTAAGGGGTATAAGGGCTACCCGTGCGTGTTGTGCACCAGCGTCAACTCGGAGGTTGTGCACGGGATCCCTTCGGCAAAAAAGGTCCTGCGCGAAGGCGATATCGTTTCGATCGATACGGGCGTAGTCATCGACGGCTTTTATGGGGATTCGGCGATGACGGTCGGCGTGGGAACGCTGCCGGCGCGCACCCGGCAGCTGCTTGATGTGACAGAAGCTTCGCTGGCGCGCGGGATTGAAGCGGTCAAGGCGGGCGCGACGCTGGGCGATGTGGGCGCGGCCGTGCAGGAAGCAGTCGAAGCCGAAGGGTTCAGCGTGGTGCGCGAGTTCGTGGGGCATGGCATTGGCGCACGGCTCCATGAAGATCCGCAGGTGCCGAACTATGGGCAGCGCGGGCGTGGCATGAAGATTCGTGAAGGCATGGTGTTCTGCATCGAGCCGATGGTCAACGTGGGCAAGCCCGGCGTGGAAACGTTGAGCGACGGCTGGACGGCGGTGACTTCGGATGGGAGCCTGAGTGCCCACTTTGAGCACACGGTGGCCGTGACGGCCGATGGCGTGTCGGTGTTGACGCTGTAGGCTGGGCTGCAGCGGAAAGCCGGCTGCAGAGAGGGTTTGCAGGGGGCGCGCGCGGAGTGCAGGCGCGGTCTCCTAAACAAGGGCGCACCCGCGCAGGGGCAAGGCAGGCGCGGCGAGAGCGGGTCCTCCGGCGTTTGCTGGGCTGGGGTGCAAGGGCGGGATAAGGTTTGTCGA
>CAXTPL010000021.1:0-22548 GCA_964246065.1 uncultured Acidobacteriaceae bacterium | reverse complement strand
AAGTAATGGCAACGGTGGTGGAAACGTTGCCGAATGCGATGTTCAAGGTGGAGCTCGAGAACAAGCACCAGGTGCTGGCGCATGTGTCGGGCCGCATGCGGAAGAATTTCATCCGCATTCTTCCGGGGGACCGGGTCGCGGTTGAGTTGAGTCCGTATGATCTGACCCGCGGGCGCATTGTTTATCGTTACAAGTAAGTAGATTGGAAACTGACGGTACGGGAGCGAGAGGGCATGGTTGCAGGCCTTCTTGAGCCGGCAGGCCGCGGTCTTCGATAGAAGCCAGGGGAAGCAATGAAGGTTCGTGCATCGGTAAAGAAGATTTGCGATAAGTGCAAGGTGATCCACCGCCGCGGGGTGGTGCGGGTGATCTGCGAGAATGCGAAGCACAAGCAGCGGCAGGGCTAGCAGTTCCCCGGTTGCTCCAGGCTTTCACCCCTGAGCGGGAGTTACGCTCAGCGTATCGAAGGGCGAGTTAGCTCAAGGAAGAGCTTGCGAAGAACCTTTCGGCATCGCTTCACAAGCCGGGCCTGCACCTATCGGCAGCAGGCTGAGGCGTCACCGCTCCCGAAGGAGACCAGATCTCCCGGGCAGCAATCAAGAAGGGCAAGCATGGCACGTATCTCAGGCGTCGATCTCCCGCGTAACAAGCAGGTGCGGATTGCGCTGACCTATATCTATGGCATCGGCGAGCCGCGCGCGCTGCGCGTCCTCATCAAGGCTGACATCGATCCTTTTCGCAAGCTGCAGGAGTTGAGCGAGGAAGAGGTGAACCGGATTCGCCAGGTGATCGAGGCGGAGGGTGGGATTGAAGGCGACCTGCGCAAGGACGTCTCCATGAACATCAAGCGGCTTATCGACATTCAGAGTTACCGCGGACTGCGTCATCGCCGCAACCTGCCTGTCCGCGGGCAGCGCTCGCACACCAACGCCCGCACCCGCAAGGGTCCGCGCAAGGGAACGGTAGCCGGCAAGAAGAAGGTGACCAAGTAAATGGCAAAGGCACAGGCAAAGGCGGGCGGCTCGGCAAAGACCGCCAAGAACAAGAAGTTTAAAAAGCGCGAGCGGAAAAACGTTCCGTTCGGTCTGGTGCATATCCAGGCTACGTTCAACAACACCATCGTCACGATCACGGACGGACAGGGAAATACGCTCTCGTGGAAGTCGTCTGGATCGCTTGGCTTTCGCGGTTCGCGCAAAGGGACCCCGTTTGCGGCGCAGCAGGCGGCGCAAAACGCGGCCAACCAGGCGCGCGACCACGGGCTGCGTTCGGTCGATGTGCGCGTGTCGGGGCCTGGCTCTGGACGTGAGTCGGCGGTGCGCGCGCTGGCCGCTGCCGGCATTGATGTGCGCTCGATCCGCGATGTGACGCCGATTCCGCACAACGGTTGCCGGCCTCCGAAGCGTCGGCGTGTGTAAGTAAAGACAGAACCGCCTGCGCGCCTGGCGGCCACTTCGTGGCCTGTCAGCCGCGCTGCGCGCCTCAAGATCAATCACGGATCGGGATGGAACGCTTCGGCGCGTAAACCGATCGTCACCTGAAGTAAGGAGCAACACCTTGGCACGTTATACCGGACCTGTTTGCCGCCTTTGCCGTCGCGAAGGCATGAAGCTGTTTCTCAAGGGCACTCGCTGTTTCTCAGACAAGTGCGCGATTGAGAAGCGCAACTTTGCACCTGGCCAGCACGGCCAAAGCCGTAAGGCGAAGATTGTCGGGTACGGCCTGCAGCTGCGCGAAAAGCAGAAGGCCAAGCGCATCTACTTTGCGTTGGAAGGCCAGTTCCGCGCCTACTATGAGAAGGCCGCGGTGCAGACCGGGGTGACTGGCGAACTGCTCCTGCAGCAGCTTGAACGCCGCCTCGATAACGTGGCCTACCGTATGGGCTATGCCAGCTCGCGTCGTCAGGCGCGGCAGATTGTGCGCCACGGCCACGTGGAAGTGAATGGCCGGAAAGTGAACATCCCGTCCTACCAGGTTTCTGTAGGAGACGAGATCAAGATTCGCCCGAACAGTGCAAAGCTGTCTGTGATCGAGAGTTCGCGTGAGTTTGCGTCGCACCAGCCCGCACCGGCATGGCTGCAAACCAGCCAGGCCGAGATGTCAGGCAAGATCGTCGCGCTGCCGCGGCGTGAAGACATTCAGCTGCCGGTCAATGAGCAGCTGATCGTCGAGCTTTACTCGAAGTAAGAGCCAAGGTTCCGCTGCGCGGGAGGCTGCCGCTTCGTCGCGGGCAGGCTGCCTTGAGAAAGAGGGCAAGAATCACGCCCCTTTGCCCCAGCCAGCGGCCGCGCCGCAGGTGCCGTTTCCCGCAGCAGGGGAACTTAGGTTTGCACGACCGCGCACGACCGAGCAGAATGCTTCGCGAGGCTGCGCCAAGGAGAGTACCGCATGTTGTGGAGAGGTTTTCAACGTCCTAAGCGCCTGGCTGTCGACACGGAAACACTGACGGACAGCTATGGCAAGTTCAGCGCGCAGCCCTTTGAGCGCGGCTTTGGTACTACCATCGGCAATGCGCTGCGCCGCACCCTGCTTGCCTCGATTGAAGGCGCCGCTGTAACTGCGGTCAAGATCGAAGGCGTGCTGCACGAGTTCCAGTCAATCACCGGCGTGGTTGAAGACGCGACCGACATCATCCTGAATCTGAAGCAGGTTCCCTTCAAGCTGAACGGTGAGGGGCCCAAGGCGCTCTACCTACGTGTCGAGCAGCCGGGCGTGGTCACCTCCGGCATGATTGAGGCCGATGGCGACGTCGAGATTCTGGACCGCGATGTGTATATCGCGACCGTGTCTGAAGGCGGCAAGCTCGACATGGAAATGCGCTTGAAGCGTGGGCGCGGCTACATCTCTGCGGACAAGAACTTTGACCAGGACCTCGGCATCGGTTTCATTCCAGTCGACTCAGTCCATTCGCCAGTGCGCAAAGTGAATTATGCGGTAGATGCGGCGCGTCTTGGGCAGATCACCGACTATGACAAGCTGACGCTCGAGGTTTGGACCAACGGCTCGGTCATGCCGGCCGATGCTGTGGGCCTGGCAGCGAAGCTGCTCAAGGATCACATGTCGATCTTTATCAACTTCGAAGAAGAGATCGAGCTCGAAGGGCACTCCGATGATGGCCGCATGCTGCTGCGCAACGACAACCTGAATCGTTCGGTAGAAGAGCTGGAGTTGAGCGTTCGCAGCTATAACTGCTTGAAGAATGCAAATATCCAGTCCATTGGCGAGCTGGTCCAGAAGACCGAAGCCGAGATGCTGAAGACCAAGAACTTTGGCCGCAAGTCGTTGAACGAGATCAAGGAGATCCTCGCGCAGATGGGCTTGTCGCTCGGCATGAAGATCGACGAGCACGGCAATGCGGTTCCTGGGCCGACCAGTATTCTGCCTTCGGCCACGCTGGCAGCGGCAAGCTACAGCCGGTTTGACGATGAGGAAGATGAGATCCTCGACGACGAGCAGGACAGCATTCTGCAGAACGAGCCGGAAAACTTTTAAACCACCAGGCCGCCGGCATCCACTGTCCGGCGGCTGGCCAAGTCCTAAGAGAATCTTAGGAGCCTTGCCCGCACAACCTATTCTTAGGACTCAGGAAGAAAACCATGCGCCATCGTAAAGCAGGATTCAAACTCGGACGCAAGACACCACACCGGCGCGCGCTGCTGCGCAACTTGGTTACGTCCATTCTGATGGAAGATCGCGTCGAGACGACTGTGACCAAGGCAAAAGCTGCACGGCCGCACGTTGAAAAGATGATTACGCTCGCCAAGAAGGGCGACCTCCACTCGCGCCGCCAGGCACTTGCCTACATGATGACGCGCGAGTCGGTCACTCGCCTGTTCGACACGGTTGCGCCTCGCTATGGCGAGCGCAACGGCGGCTACCTGCGCATTGTGCGTACAGGTTTTCGCAAAGGCGATGGCGGCGAGACTGCGTTTATCGAACTCCTAGGCGCTGAGCAGGTGCTGGATGAAAAGCGGCAGAAGCGGGCTGAGGCGCGAGAAAAGCGTCGCGACGAGATGCAGAAGACCATGGCCGAGCAGCAGGGTCCAGCTGAAGGTGGGGAGCCGCTGGTGTAAGCTCGCCTACGAACCGACACACGAACGCGAGTGAGCAGGATGCCGAGCTATGGGCCTCCTGCTCACTCGTTTTTATTCGCGCCAAAGGCGTCACGTTGATGCCGATACTTATACGCTGCATAACTTTCTAGGTTTTCTCTTGCTTCAAATGGAACGCCGCGCTAGTGTCTTTTCTTATCGCATTGAAGAAGTGAATGCGTGAGAGACGCAAGTCGAGGTGACTGGATGAGGCTTAACCGCGAAGGTTCCGTTGTTATCTTCCTTCTTAGCGCTGGTCGGTTTCGGGCATGCGCGGGTGACTCGCAACGCTGGTCCGCCTCTCGTCGAATCGGAGCAGGAGCAGTACGTGGCTTACTGGACCGCAGAGGCGACCTGGCATAGTGAGCTGCAGTTGCGCAATAACTCCCCTGCCGCTGACCTGACAGTTACCCCGAGTTTGCGCGCTGCAGACGGTACTGAAACACGCCTTGCCACGGTCACCATTCACCCTCAGGAAGTGGCGAGCATCCCGCTCCACGAGGCGCTCGCTCAGGTGGCGAACCGCCCCGCAAGCGAGTACGGCTCGGTCGTTTTGCGCTACCGCTCGTTCTCGGCGCGTGTACTCTATGCGGCTTTGATGGTGCATCGCGAGGCGCGCTCCATCGCTTTCCACATTGACGGGGTCGGTCAGCTTGAGAGCGACGGAGACGCTTACCGGCAAGGCATCTGGTGGCTGCCCAACAGCGCCCTACACGACTACCTGGTGCTGTCAAATGAAGGCGGCGAGGGTATCCCGCTACGGGTCACGGTCTATGACGCGCAAGGTCGGAGTTACGAAAAACCGCTCACGCTCCTGCCTCGCGAGACGACTCGCTTATCTGTCCGCGATTTGCTTCAAGCCGGGGGCCTAAGCGGGCTTTATGGCGGCATCCAGGTGCACGCGCTTGAGCATGCCCGTGCGCTCGATACACTCCACTTCACCTTTGATGAGAACGTGGGTTTCGCCGCGATGCTCAAGATGTTTGACCATGACCCGGCAGCAACCATTGCGCAGCGCGATTTCGCAAAACAATCGGCGTGGATCCTTCGGGCACCCACGTTGGCCCTTGCTCACTCGGACCCTGCGCTGGCACTTCCTTCAGGCACCGTTCTGCGCCCGAGGCTCCTGTTGCGGAATGCCGCGGGGACGCCCGTCACTGCCGGCATCGTCTTCAACTGGCGATCGGCGACGCATACCGGGCAGACGGTAGGCCCGGTGTTGCGTCTTGCGCCCTATGAGACCCGGATGGTCGACGTTTTTACGCTTTCGAGCACGCAGTCACCCCCGGACGAGGCGAACTGGTCCTCCGTCACGATCACTACTTCCAGTAAGCCGGATGAAGTGGTCGCGGTGGCCGCAAGCTATGACGAAAGCCTGCGCTATGGAGCGCAAACTCCATTCTCTGACCAGTTGAGTTCGCGTTGGGAGGGGGGCGAGTGGCAGGCCGACGCCATGCACGACTCGATCACCACTGTAGGCAACGGCGGCACAAAGCCGATGCGGGCGGCCTTCACGCTCTACTACGACCAGGGCAGGAGCCGCTACGACCTTGAGAAGGACCTCGCTCCCAACGAGCAGATGTGGGTGGACATCGGTGCGTTGATCCGCGGACAAGCACCTGATGTACATGGAAAGGTACTACCGCCAAACTTGATAACAGGATCGTATCGATTCCGGGACCTGACAAATACGTTGGTCGGGATGCTTTATGAAGGAAAGGTGATCTATGACCTAAGCAACGGTCATGTGAGTTACGGCTGCGGTACCTGCTGCTCTACCACGAGCGTATATCTAAATTACGACCCATTCGCTCTGGGCCTTGGCGCAAACTTTACTAATGGCGTAACAACAAAGGATAACTGTGGGGACCCTCCCGAGGATGACAGCGGCGCATTTTATAGCTGGACAACGGCCAGTGTCGCAGTCGCCAGGACTACATCCGCCGGGACGCACACTGGGCTGTCAGTTGGGGGAACCACTTCCTCAACAAAGGGTGAGGTGATCCATTCCAATGGGCGGAGCGGATGTTACCTGCTTCCGGCCTACCCGAATGGACCAACTAATGTTACTAGTGGCATTCCAAACCACATTGCGGTAGTGAAAGATAGCTACACGGCTTACACATGTCCAGTCGGCACGAGCCGTACACGGGAAATCAACTACACCGTCCTCGATAACGAAGGAACCTTCATCTCCCGAGCGATCAGCGTTTTTGAAAGCGTTGACCCTAGTACTCAGAGCTCGTGCACTGGACAGCAAATAACAACAAGCTACTCCTGTACCCCGATAGCAAGCGGCAACTACACAGATACTTTCCAGCCAGGCTGCCCTGCAAATCAACAATTGAACACCGGATGTGGGTATACGTTCCCAAATCAGGAATGGGAATGGTGTAATCCGGGCGGCGTTCCCGTCAACCTTGGCGACGTTGGATCTGATTCGGTAGAAAACACACTGATCACAATTGGAGGGAATGTGAATGGTTATGCGGCGGGCACGACATTCCCCCATTAGAGTCTCATTGACCTTGATGCTTACCTCAATTTGGTGGGTCATGCTCCCCTCTAACATTGAGTCCCAAGATGGCTCAAGTAGCTCGGTACCGGCGTCTGTGTCTCTAAGCGGTCGCGTTTTGTATAGCAACGGAACGCCCGTTTCGGACGCCACTGTGAACGTGCGCAGTTTTAGCGCACACCAAGGGATTATGCCAGAGGATAGGCATACAGATCGGAAGGGATTCTTCTCTTTCCAATATCCTGCATGGGGTAGCGGGTATCTTTATGCAAGCAAGCCAGATCAAGGCTATCCTGACCCCACAATTGCTCTTTACGGTTTGCGTGAGGCAAAGAGCATGAGATTGGTTGAGCTTGTACCGGCTTCGAAGATTCAAGGAGTCACCTTGCAGCTGGATCATCCCCTCGTAAAGGTACTTTTCCGGGTTACAGACAACAACAGCGGTGCTCCTATCAACGGCGCTACGATGAGGGTCCAGTGGTTTGACGATCCGGAAATTAGCCTGGGGAGTAGTCTGTCCTCTGATGGACTGATTGAATTGCTAATACCTGAACATGTAGTTGATGTTGAAGTCGAGGCGGCACATTTTAAGCCGTGGCATATGCAGTTCGACGGGGCGCACTTGGGATCGAGGTCCTCTGTAGATACGCCGCTCACAGTCCAAGTTCGCATGTGGAGCGACGGTATTTCGAACCGCGACAGCAAGCCGACTATCTCTTTCCAGGTGAAGCAGTCCAGTGATTTAAAACGCGTAGATGTTGATCCTGACCTGGCGGGCCAAAGTCGTTGATTGGACACACACACTCCTCTAGATGGAAAAAGAGAGAACGATTTCGGCGGCATTGACCTCATTCTTGAGGAGAAATCAAAGAAATATCGACCGGAGGCTCCTGTTGCCTCCGTGCAGAACTGTAAGCGTGGCATTTGTAGCGTAATCAATCAGTGATCCAAGGTGCAGCAATGAAGAAACTGAAGGCTATGGTATTAAGCTTCACGATGTATTACTCATTCTCTCTCCATGCGCAGACCATTGACGAACGGCTTTTCACTTTCGAAGCAAGGATTCAGCAAAGTTCCACTGGTACGCTCACCATCGAAGCGAGCAGCCCGCGCCCACTCTACCAAGCTGTTGAGTCTGTACGTGGAAAGCTTTCGGTGCCGGTCGACTATGAAGATCCTCGGTATCCTGATCGGGATATGCATGGAGAACAAGGAGCGAACAGGCGCCTAAACGGAGGTTCATTTACGGCGACACTCACCTTGGGTCAAGCGGGCTCGAAGTCTGATGCTGAACAGAGCGTTCGGATATTGGTAAATCAATATGACAGCGTGAGCGATATACCCTTTCGGGTGAATCACTACAACGATTTCTCCCGCGTCGATATTGTTCCTAAGCTAGCCGGCCAAACGCCACTCCTAGATACCCCGATCCTTGTGGACGGAGAAAAGAGGACGGTTTCGGCCAGCATCGAGTTGATCCTCAAGGAGGTTGCAAAGAAAACGGGTGCTTGTATCGGTCGCGGCGGATTGATTGACAACCAAGAAAGCGCTCATTCTGTGATTCTACGAATTGGGAGGGAGACGCCGGCAAGGGACCTTTTGGCGGAGGCGTTAAGTGCAGGGGAACCTGAAAAGGCGTGGTTGCTGGCTTATGAGCCTTCAGACGGCTGCTTCTATTTCGCACTGTTCGGCTCAAAAACCCGCAAGGGTTCGGGGCCTTAACAACAGTGGAGGGATGCTTGCCTTCAAATTAGTTAAGACGACTCCTTCACATCTCCCGATCTCGTGGCGGGTGCACAGATCTACATCAAGGGTGTTGGAGTCAAAACCGTTGAGGACAGATGTCCCGGCTGTTGTAAGGATTTACCTCATTTCGACAACTAATCGACGAGTGGGCAGTGCGCGGGTCTGAATAGCTTAACGCCAGCCATCACCGTACGTATCTACTAGGCCAGCACATGAGAATAGCGCCGTTCATCGTACTTCTACTGTGCTCAACTCTGGTCGCTCAGGACGACGCTAGCCCTCATGGTGTCATTGCCGTCTCTATCGCGAGTGCAAGTGATGACATGCGTGGCGATCACATTCTTACCGCACGGATTGCTGTCGCTGGCTCAAAGAACCCAATACGGATCTCGACACGGACGTTTATGACTCACGTTCGCGAGACGCTGACGATTGGGGGCACAGCTGTAATCCTGGGGTCGACCCAAGGGTCTAATGAGGTTGTGGCCATCGATCTCCAGTCCCATCGGGTCAGCCGCGCTCTGGCGTACAACGTCGAAGTGCTCGCCGATAGGTGGATGGTTTCAGTCGAATGGTATCCTGACCATCTCTTCCCGCCTCAATATGCAAACGATGTGGTGTTGGTCCGGGATTTAACTTCTAGAGAAGGGTCTGCGGTTCGCGCGGTAAGTCAAACATCGTCAGCTTTGCAGGCAATGGTGCACTACGCCGGAAAGCCTGTGTTCCCTAGAGGCAATGCGGATGATTGCTCCTATCAAAACGTGCAAGAAGCGAATGACGTTACGACGCGTGTTTATCCAAAAACCTTTGTCATGGTGGGCATGGAACGACTGGTCTTTGTCGCTTCGTCTGGCAAGGAAGGTTCTCCCTCAGAACAGTATCTTGTATCTGCTGGCATAAGTAGCGCTTGCTTGGGCAGTAATGACATGAAGACGCGGAAACTGACCGACGTTTCCAAAAAGCTAAATCTGCCAACGGGTGAAGCTTTACAAATCGATCGAGTATCGGAGGTAAGCGACACCGCGGTCCGCCTCACCTTCACACCAGGTGCGTATTCGGTCCCTGATCTCATTGTGCAACTGCCGTGATTACTCCAAGTGGTCTTTGTGTGGATCAAGTGCTCCCATTCCGCCCCTTAGCCTTGGCCTAAGTATCAGGAGTTTAGGTATGACGCACGCCTTGGTTCCAGGTCTCGCAGCGCTGTTTCTTACTTCGCTTGTCACTGGCCTGGGACAAACCGCTGACGTGTCTCATGCTGCGCCGGCAGGCGGTGTGACGGGGATAGTCACTACTTACGAAGCGAAGGCAGCGTCAGGGTATACGGTCGATGTTATTGGTGCGAGCGCAAGTAGCACCGCGCGTGTAAGGGTGCAAACCGACGATCAAGGTTACTTTGCAGCTTCAGGTTTGAAATTTGGCGATCACGTCATTGCGCCCTACCTGGAAGGCGCAGATAGCCGCTATCCTGGGGGCTCTTCTTCATTTTACGAACCCCATCCGATACGTGTTCGGATAAACGAGACCAGCCCAACAAGCAAAATAGCTTCAGGCGTTCTTTCAGCTTGTTCTCGTCGCGGGCACGTTGGAACTGCTGGACCAAGTCCTGCACGGTGACGAAGTAGAACGAGTAACCCGCCACGATCGCTTCCGTTCCAAGCGCGATACCGAGATGCGTCTTGCCCACGCCCGGAGGCCCGAGCAGCAGCACGTTCTCCTTGCGCTCGAGGAAGGCAAGCGAGGCCAGCTCCCACAACCCTCCGCCTTTTTGCAACAGAGCCCTCGCAAAACCACCTTACTGTAAGCGAGAGAGTAGTCTGCGCACAAACGAGAGGTCGGCACTCCGGTTAGTCAGAGGAATGGGTGCCGTCGAGTGCGGCGGCCTGAGCAAACTCGGTCTTTGCCTTGTCGATGAGCCCGCTTTGTCGGTATACCTGGCCGAGTTGAAAGTGGTAGGCGGCGGTTTTGGGGCTGAGCGCCACGGCGTGTTCCAGTTCGCGCTGGGCGTCGCCAAGCTGGCCTTGCCGCTGGTAGAGCCGGCCTAGGGCTACGCGAATTTTGGGGTCCTCAGGGGCGAGGAGCACCGCCTGCTCGAGCAGGGGTTGCGCTTCGGCCGCCTGGTTGCGGTCAGTCAGCACTGTTCCAAGATTGAGCAGCGGCTGCTCACTTTGAACAGCGGAGCCGGCTTGCCACGCGATCGCCTGCCGGTAGGCGGCTACGGCCTCATCGATCCGGTTGAGTCCTTCATACGCCAGGCCCATGTTGTTTTCCGCCTTGACCAGTTTTGGCGAAAGCGCGAGTGCTTTAGTGAAGCAATCGATAGCCTCCGCAAAGCGATTCTCGGAGTATTTGATCCGGCCCAGGCTGTACCAGGCGTCACTATCCCCGGGGGCCCAGGCGCTGGCCGTGGTCATCCACTTATCCGCGTCCGCAAAGTCGTTGGCCAGCACATAGTCGAAGGCCACAATCTTGAGCTGCTGGGCAGAAGGGGGCTGCAGGGCGGCGGCACGGTTGTACTCGGCGAGCGAGGCAGCGGGCTTGTTCTCGCGAAACAGGATGAAAGCGAGCAGGTAACGGCCGTCAACGGAGGCTGCGTGACCGCCCAGGTAGTCGCGGGCCGCTGCCTCTGCGGCGGGGAGGTTGTTCGCGTCGACCAGCGCCTGCGCAGACGCGAGCGAAGCGGGGGCAGGTGGCAGCGCTGTGCTTTGAGCTGGCGGGCTGGCGGCGGGCGCGCCAAGAAGTCGCGCGGGAGCGTAGGGCAACGCCAGCGTCGCGGCGAGCAGAGGTACAAACCAACGGCCGCCCAATCCGTGTCGCCACGTCGTCACCCTCACATGGTAAACGGAGCTGCGCCAGCTCCGTCCCTGCTTCGTTATAGAGTAGGCACTCCTGGTTGACAACAAGTCGCCATGTTCCCTAGAGTCAGAGCGTCAGGCATTGAAGGATCGGTCGTTCGATGCGGGCATGTACGAGGAGATAGTAGCAAAAAACAGAACTGCAGGTGAAGGCGCATCCTAGCCGAGCAGGTCAGAGAAATCCACCCAAGCCGTCGGCTATGCCTCGACGGCACGTCGCTAATGTTCTTTAGGAGAGCCAGAATGAAACGCACAGGCCAGGGGAGTCGTGTTCCGGCGCAAGCCGCTGTATGCGAGAATCCTAACCGTCGCACGCACCGCGCCTTTTTCTCATTCGCATCCGCGCTGAGATTTCGATTGAGCCCAGCTACCCTGGCCGCACCGTTGCTGTTGTCGCCGTTGCTTCTGTCCGGTTCATGGGCTTACGCGCAGTCGGCCTTCGGTAACCTGGCTGGAGAGGTCACCGACTCCTCGGGCGCCCTTGTTTCAGGCGCGAAGATCACAGCAAGGAATGTGGCGAGCGGGCAGACCTTTACGACCGTGTCCTCGTCCTCTGGCAGCTACCGCTTCAGCGACGTTGCTTTAGGCCGCTACGATGTGACCGCGACCGCTGCCGGGTTTTCAACCGCGACCAGCAAGGGCGCGGACGTCACGATCAACAACACGACCACGCTCGCCATCACCATGCGCGCCGGCGAGGTTACGACGAACGTAACCGTGGATGCAAGTGCGCCTACCCTGCAGACGCAAACCTCTGACATCAACGGTACGGTTGATAGCAGGCAGATCGTACAGTTGCCGCTTGCGCTGGGAGGCATCGGTGCGCTGCGCTCGCCAGAGGCTTTCGTGTTCCTGCTGCCCGGTACTACGGGCCCCGGAACCGGCAGCAATAACGCGAATGGCGAGTTCTTTTCTAAGATCAGCGGCGGCCAGAGCTTTGGCAATGAAGTTTTGCTGGATGGTGTAAGCCAGCAGCGTAGTGAGAACGGCTCGTCCTTCGACGAAGAAGCGCCTTCTGTTGAAGCGCTTTCAGAGTTCAAGGTAACGACCTCGACGCCCTCGGCTGAGTTTGGGCGGACGACGGGCGGCATTGAGAGCTTTGCGACCAAGCAGGGAACCAACGATTATCACGGGACTGCGTATCTGCTCTTCAAGAACGATGTGCTGGACGCAAATACCTGGTTCAACAACGGCTACAAGGCGACAAATTGCGTAGGCGCGGCGAATACAGGCGCATGTCGGGAGCTGTACAACGTACCTGGCGACAAAAAGTACGACTATGGCGGAAGCCTTGGTGGTCCAATACGGATTCCGCACCTCTATGACGGGAAGGATAAGTCGTTCTTCTTTTACTCCTACGAGCAATTTCAGCAGCACCTCGGCGGAACGCCGGTATCGACGCTTCCATCGCTTGCCGAGCGGGCGGGTGATTTTTCAGGCATTCTCGGAGGTCCGACAGACATCACCAACCCGTGCACTGGTCAACCAGTGTTGCAAAACCAGATCTTCGATCCATCAACCACGAGAACAGTCGTCACGCCGACATCACCAAACGGCGTGCTCTGCAGGACGGCATTCACCGGCAACGTGATTCAGCCTGGCCGCTTTAGTGCAGCAGCCCAGAAGCTCGCTGCGTACCTCCCGGCGCCCAATCTCCCTGGGCAGATAGGCACGTATGGGGCGGTTAACAATTTCGCCTACCACGGCACTTACAGCATCAACAACACTACGGAGACGATCCGCGGCGATCAAGTTATCTCTCAAAATGATCGCGTGTTTGGCTCCTACAGCGTGCGCGAAAACAACCGCTATACGGGGCAGAACATCCTGCCGTTCCCGATTGACAGTGGAGCGGACCAGCAGGATTTTACGACACACTTCGCTCGGGGAGGGTATGACCATACCTTCAGCGCGAACATCCTGAATCACTTCCTGGTGGGCCTGAACAGGTCTAACAGTAAGAACTTTGCCTCGGCGCTCCTGGCCAACCCGAAGGTGAACTACACGGCGCAGGCTGGAATCGGCAACGTCAACTCCAATGCGTTCCCCATTATTACCTGGGATGGTCTCGACGGCTATACCAACCTGGGGCGCGGCGAAGATGGTGACAATGTCGATAACGCGCTGATCTTTCATGATGGCGTGGACTGGCAAAAGGGAAAGAATAACTTCCAGTTCGGCGGCGAGTTTCGCCTGCAGCAGTTCAGCGTTATTAACCAGACGACGCCTAGCTTTAGTTTCCTGCATAATGAAACAGATGTGGCCGATCTCGGCGGTTCGCCGCAGCTACAGAGCGGTAACAGCTATGCGTCGTTCTTGCTAGGGCAGGTAGACAGTGCCGCGCAAAATGTGCAACTCCATGCGCCGCGATGGAACTCGAAGTACATGGCCGTCTTCCTTGAAGACAATCTGAAAGTCTCGAGTCAGCTAACTCTCAACATCGGGCTTCGCTACTCAATCGACTTCCCCCGTACTGAAGCACACAATGAAACCAGCAACTTCAGTTTCACAGCGATTGATCCCGTCTCTGGGCGGCCAGGAGCTTATGTGTTCGGTACTAACCCCGGGGTCAATGCGGCGTGGGCGAACACCTGGTACAAGGACATCTCTCCTCGCATCGGCTTCGCGTACACTCCGGCGCAGTCGGATGGCAAAACTGTTTTCCGTGGCGGGTTTGACATACTGTATGGGCCGCTCCAATACACCGATTTTGGCGGCGGCATGCAGCAGGGCTACTCAGCAAATCCGAATCCGAGAAGTCCGAACGGCTTCACGCCGGCTTTCCAGATCGACTCGGGATTCCCGGCATTTGCACGAACAACCAACCTGAACCCCGGCCAGATGGACGGCGGCACAGGGGTATTTAATACAATTCCGAATAATGTGATTACCCCGCGCATGGGACGCCCAGCTCAGATTTATAACTGGAGCTTCCAGATGCAGCAGCAGGTCGCACAAGACTTGATCTTTACGGTCGGCTACATCGGCCAGGCTGCGCAGAATTTGCGTTCTTCACTTGAAAACGTCAACAACATTCCACTGGCGGACATCGCTCTGGGCAACGCGCTCACCGACAATATTCCTGTAGGCGGTGCCGTCGACGGGGTCAATGCGCCCTACCCAACCTTTGCGGGGCAGGTCCAGAACGCCCTGCGACCGTTTCCGCAGTATGACTTTATCGCGACAGACTGCTGCCTGCAGAACGTCGGACATTCGTCCTATGATGCGCTCATCGCTTCGTTGGCCCGGCAATTTCGGAATGGGCTCAACCTGCAACTGTCTTACACCTGGGCGAAGAATGAGACGGATGCCGACAGCATCCTGCCTAATACAAACGCCGGCGTGGCACAAGACCAGAATGTTTACAATCACCGCCTGGAAAAGTCAGTCAGCACGCAAAATATTCCGCATACCTTTGTCGGCAGTTATTTGTATGAGCTTCCCTTCGGTAAAGGGAAGGCGTTCCTGAGCAGAGGCGGCGTCGCGAATTATGTGTTGGGAGGGTGGGAGATTGGCGGTATTCAGCGGTACCAGTCTGGGCAGCCATTCTCGTTCGGCTGCGCAACGGGTATCCCGGGGTATCAAAACTGTATCCGCTTTACACGCGATCCTAACCAGCCGTTGGCCAACCCGGCTTACTCGGCGAACAAGCACAAGGCGAACCTGTTTAGCGGTATACCCTACTTCAACCCTGCTGCTTTCATCGACCAGAATGCGCCCGCAATTCGGAGTACCCGGCCCAACGGGGCCTATGCCTTAGGCACGGGTATCCCACGGGTCACGGAGGAAATTACCTCACCCCTCTGGCTCACGGAGGACTTCAGCTTGATCAAGAATTTCAAGATCAAGGAAAACACGGCGTTCCAGTTGAAGGTGGAGGCGCTGGATGCCTTCAACCGTCACAACTTCGCCATTCCTGACCAGTCGCCGAACGATGGGCCGGGCAGGTTTGGTGTGGCGAACGCAACCGACTACGGACCGCGGAACCTGCAGATCACGGGGCGGATCGACTTTTAACTCTGGAGCATTGCTGCAATAGTCTGCTGCAATGCTTCGCTGCAACAGCTTGCTGCTAAACTCCAAGGGACGGCGAATCTGCCGTCCCTTTTGGTTGTCTCCATGCTGCTGGCCGCTCTCGCCCCACTCTTGACTCTTCTGCTCCTGCCGAGGCAGACCTCCAACGGAGCCGCCGAGCCTCCCGCCGCGCTCTCACGTGCTGCTTCGCTGCTCGCGGGTAATCATGTCGTCGAAGCGCGTGCGCTTTTCGAGTCGGTGCTGGTTCGCGACCCTGCAAACGCCGAGGCGCAGGAGGGCGAGGTGGATGCCTGCGAGCGGCTCGCACTCGACGCGCGCGCACGTGGCGAGAACGACGACGCGCTGCGAACGCTGCTGGCAGCGGAGCGTTTCGCGCCCTCAAATCCGAGGCTGCTCTTTGACCTTGGCGTGCAGGAAGACAGTATGAAGCTCTTTTGGGATGCGGACAAGGCAGTCGTGCGGCTCCAGGCTCTCCCGGGTGGTACGGCGCCCCAGGTGCTGTATCTTGCGGCCCGCATCAAGATGAACCTTGGACAGCTCGGGCCGGCCGAGGAGCAGATGCGCGCCTATCTCAAGACGAACCCCGACGACGCGACTGCGCACTACGGGCTGGGACGCATCCTGCAGCTGGGGCAGAATGCGGAGGGAGCTCGAGGCGAGTTTTTGCGCTCGCTTGCGCTGCAGCCGCACCAGACTGAGTCTCACTTTCAGCTGGGAGAGATCGCGCTCGAGCAAGCCCGGTACGAGGATGCCATTGCCGAGTATGCAAAGACGCTGGAAGGAAATGCGGAGCATGGCGGTGCGCTGGCCGGCACCGGGACCGCGTGGTTCCGGCTCAAGCAGTATGAGAAAGCCGCGGTGGCGCTGGAGCGGGCGGTCGCGGCGGCGCCTAGCTATCAGCCAGGGCACTACTACCTTGGGCTGACGCTGGCGCGGATGGGGCGCAAGGCTGAGTCGGACCAGGAGCTGGCGCGCGCAGCGGCTATGGCCACTGCGGCGAATCAGCTAAGCGGACAACGTTTGCGGCTCGGCGGGGCTGGGGCTCCGCCCCCTGCTCAGCAGCCGTAGACGCGCAGGCTTGGAGCAGCCGTCGCCAACGGTTACTATGTCACTTGCGATGCGCTTCTTCCTCCCCCAGCCTTTTGCTTGTTTACTGCTACTCATCGGGGCGTACGCGGGCGCGCAGATGGGGCCTTCAGGCCCTGTTCTGGCTCAGGTGCAGCGGTGGATGCAGGAGGGTTCGCAGGCCATGCAGCAGGGGCGCACTGGCGATGCTGTGGAGCTGTTCCACCAGGCTGCGATGGCCGATCCTGCGATGCCGGAGGCTTACCTGGGACTGGGACTGGCTCAGCTGCGATCGGGTCAGATTGCCGAAGCGGAAGCGTCGCTGAGACGCGTCATTGAGCTGGACCCCCGCGCACCGGGGCCGCACATGTTCCTCGGCATCGCGCAGTATCAGAGCGGGGATGCGGCAGCCGCGAGCAATCTGCAGCAAGAGCTGCTGCTGCAGCCCGACAGCGTCGAGGCGCTGACCTGGTTGGGAATCATCGAGCTGGCGGCGGGCGACCCAGTAGCAGCCGCCACGCCGCTGGACCACGCGGCTACGCTCGCCCCTAAGAACGCAAGCGTCCTCTACTATCGGGGGCGCGCCCATTCGGGGATTGCCGAGCAGACCTACAAGGCCATGTACAAGCTCGACCCGGACTCAGCGCTGGTGCATCGGGCCTTAGGCGAGAGCTTCTCCAGCTCAGGCCAGCCGGAGAAGGCGGTCGCTGAATTTCAGAGGGCGATAGCCAAGCAGCCGAACGATGCGGACCTGTATGAGGATCTGGGCAACGAAGACCAGAAGCTCAGCCGCTTTGACGCGGCCACCGCTGCGTATGAGCAGGAATTGAAGTTAAATCCGTCGAGTGCGGTTGCGCTATATAACCTGGGCAAGATGCGGGTGGAGCGGGGCAGCCCGGAGGCTGGAGTCGCGCTGCTGCGGCGGGCAGTTGCAGCCCATGGAACACCTGCGCCCAACGCGTTCTACTTGGGGCTGGGGCTAGCCGAGACGGGGCAGAATGAAGAGGCGGCCCAGTGGCTGGAGCGTTCGCTCGGGAGTGATCCATCGCCGTTCATTGAGCAGAGCGCCTATTTTCAACTGGCCCGGGTATATGCCCGGCTGGGGCGCAAAGAAGCTTCGGAGAAGGCTTTGGAGAGGCTCAAGAGCCTGAAGGTGAACTCGGCCAAAGCTATCACCGGAGGCTAGTGACGCGCCAGCAGAAGGTGAATTCTGCGGGCTTCTCGGCCCTTGACTGTAGGCGTTTCCAGCAAATTTGTTGTATGGTGGGGCGGTCGTGCTTTGTCTTTGCGTACTGGACGAGATCGACAACCCTCAGTCTGACCAAGAACGACTTACCCCGAAGGATTGTCATGAAGCTCAGATCAGTTGTTGTTCTTACAGTCTTCGCCGCGTCGCTGGGCGCGCCCGTTGCCCGCACGCAAAGCCATGTACATCGCTGGTCTGAAGCCGAGGCAAACACGTGGTACGGTAAGCAGCCCTGGCTGGTGGGCGCAAACTACATCCCCTCGGACGCGATCAACGAGTTGGAGATGTTCCAGGCGGCCACTTGGGATCCGGCCCTAAATGACAAGGAGTTAGGGTTGGCCGAGGGCATCGGCATGAATACGGTCCGGGTGTTTCTGCAGGACCAGCTTTGGCAGCAGGACCCGGAAGGTTTCAAAAAGCGGCTTGACGCGTTGCTGACGATTGCGGCAAAGCACCATATCCGTCCGCTGCTGGTGCTGTTCGACTCCTGCTGGGAGTCGAATCCACACTTAGGCCCCCAGCACCCGCCCATTCCGGGCATTCACAATTCAGGATGGGTGCAGAGCCCTGGGAAGCAGCGGCTGCTGGACCGCGCGGATGAGCCGCGGCTGGAGGCGTATGTAAAAGGGATCGTCGGCGCGTTTGCGAAGGACGAACGCATCCTGGGGTGGGACGTGTGGAACGAGCCGGACAATCAAGGCGGCGATGTGGCTGCGGACGTGCCTGCAAAGGTGGCGCGAGTGGATGAGTTGCTGCCCAAAGCCTTTGCCTGGGCGCGTTCTGTGCACCCTGTGCAGCCACTGACGAGCGGCGTATGGACGGGGGACTGGACCGACCCGGATAAAGAAAGCGCCACCACGAAGATCCAGCTGCAAGAATCGGACGTCATTTCGTTCCATAACTACGATTGGCCTGAAGGGTTCGAGGCGCGCATCAAGAGCCTTGAGCCGCTGCACCGTCCGATTATCTGCACCGAGTATATGGCGCGAGGAGCCGGGTCGACCTTCGACGGCAGCCTGCCGATTGCGAAGCAGTACCATGTGGGCGCCATTAATTGGGGGCTGGTCGCAGGCAAGACGCAAACGTATCTGCCGTGGGATTCGTGGAAACGGCCCTATGTCTTGATTGAACCTACGGTCTGGTTTCACGAGGTGTTTCGGCAGGACGATACGCCCTATCGGCAGCATGAAGTAGACCTGATTCGCCAGTTGACCGGCCGCGGAACAATCTCAGCGGCGGTCACATCGGAGACTGGCGAAGCAAACTAATCGCAGAAGCGAGGTCGTGCTTCGCTCACAATTTTTGCCATCTAGGGCTCGCCGCGAGCCGCAGCACAGCCAGGCCATATCGCCTGCACATAGAGGATCTCGACAGATGATTTTGTCTAGTGTACGATTTGCGTTTGCTGTTGCGCTCTTGGCCCCGGTTACAGGCTTGCCGCTCATGGCTCAAATCACCGAGTCTTCGTATGGGCCAGTGGCGCCGTTCGCCGTTCGCGTCACGCCAGGGGCGACGCCGCAAGCAATCCCCGAGACCGTCTTCGGCAGCTTTCTTGAGCCCATTGGCCACTCCATCTATGGAGGCTTGTGGGCAGACGTGATCGAAAATCCCTCTTTAGAGGCAGGCCTGTGGTCTGCGGATCGGATTGCAACCATGCTGCGCGAGCGGCCCGAGCTGCGCAGTGCGTCTGACCTTGCCCTGCCTGTGCCATGGGAGCCGCTGGACCCCAGTGAGGGGGCGCGCTACCTGCCGGTACGGGGCGACGCGGCGAATTCGGATCAGTCGCTGCTTGTGATGGGGGTGCCCGGCAAGGAGGCTGGGATCAGGCAGCGAGTCTACCTGCCGGTGCTTCGTGAGCTGACCTATCAGGGCAGCGTGTGGATCAAGCATGTGCGCGGCAACACGCGAATTTCCGTCTCGCTGCGGCATGATGGTCTGGCTCAGGAGTCTCCTCAGGAGACAACTTCGGAGACACTTGCGGAGACGAGCTTCGACGCGCCCGCAACTACCTGGACGCTGCACAAGTTTACCCTGACGCTGAAACCCGATACGGTAGCGCCGCTCGAGCCCGTCTATCTGGCTATCTCGCTGAATGATGGCGGCCGGGCGCAGATCGATAACGTGGGACTTGTCCCGGCGGACGCGATTGACGGGCTCGATCCGGATGAAGTCGCCATGGCTCGCGACTTGCACACGCCCCTGGTACGCTTTGGAGGCAACTTTACCTCGGGGTACGACTGGCATGATGGGGTGGGACCGCTCGACAAGCGAGTTTCGATGACCAATGCCTCTTGGGGCATCCCGGAATATAACACCTTCGGCACTGATGAGTTCCTGAACTTCTGCAAACTGATCCATGCGCAGCCGCAGTTTGCGCTCAATCTAGGATCGGGTACGCCAGAGCAGGCGGCTGACTGGGTCCGCTACATCGACGAGCACTGGGGAAACAAGCGTGGCGGCCTGTTGTGGGAACTCGGCAATGAGCTGTGGGGGGACTGGCAGATCGGCTATCCGACCCTCCGGACCGTTGGACCGCTTACAGGGGAGGTTGCTGCTGCTGTCCACAAGGTGGACCCGAGCGCGAGACTGATCGCGACTGGAGGCGTGGACTCCGAATTTCAGGAGTGGAATGCGAACCAGCTCGCCAATCCGCCGGGTAGTTTCTCCTATCTTTCCACGCACTATGTCATTGGCGATGAGGTGGCGATGCAGAATCCGCCGCAGCAGTTCCGCACCATGGCAGACCTAGCGCTGCCGGTGGGGCTGGAGGCCCGGGTGCGCGCCATTCGCCAGCAGGCGGAGCAGAGCGCCAATGGCAAAGAAGTCAAGGTCGCCTTTACCGAGTGGCTGCTGATCTCGCGGACCCACGCCGGACCCAGCTTTACCAACATGGGCGGAGGCGTTTTTGCGGGCGGCTTCCTCAACATGGTCCTGCGCAATGCCGGGACTGTGCCCGTCAGCGACATGACCGGCATCATGGAGTTTGGCGGCATCTGGAAGAAGCGCGGACAGGTCTATGGGACGCCGGCGTACTGGGTGCTGCGCACCTACGCGAGCGCCAAGCCCGCGACTGCGCTCACGGTCGCATCCGATGGGCCGTCGTACTCGGTCACCAATGGTGTGCGCACTCTACCGACGATCCAGAACGTGCCATTCCTTGACATCTCGGCGGCACTGTCAGCGGACCGCAAGACCCTGCTGCTGTTTTGTGTGAACCGGCACCTGACGGAGTCGCTCACCGCGAAGTTTGATCTGGCCGCGGTGGGTGCCGCGGTAGGCCCCGCGCGGGTAACGACGATCCAGGGAGAAAACCTGCTGCAGGAGAATGATGAGGAAGACCCGAATCGCATCAAGCCGGCGGAGAGCACCGAGCAGGTTCAGGGAAGCCTGACGCATACATTCCCAAACAGCAGCGTGACGGTCGTGGAGCTTCCTCTGAAGTAGAGCTTAGGGGAGCTCGCATCACGGACTGCGCACATATCCTCGAGACCGGCACTGATAGCTACAGGTTCCGGCGGACAGTCGAGAAAGGTAAGACCAAACCGACGGGCTGAGTGCAGCCCTCGATGGACTTAAGGCTTCCGCTACGCTCCCAGCCCGAACTCCATCGCCTCTCCAACCCACGAACCTGCCCACTAAACTGCCACAGATGGGCCAGAGTTAACTGCCGCTAGTGGGCCAAAGTTAGTTGCCCAACTCAGATAGCCGCCGTTTAAAACATTCGAGAGAATTCGAGGCGCGTTGCGTCCCTTGCGGGGCGCGTGAATTGAAACATACTTACAACACGACCTAGCACCACAGCCTAGCGTCGCGCCCCTCGTGGGGCGCGTGGATTGAAACGCCTGCGCGCGCGGTGTGGCAGGAGACCACGTGGTCGCGCCCCTCGCGGGGCGCGCGGATTGAAAGGCCAAGTCGGGAGCGACTGCCTCCGGGAATGAGTAGGACAACACCGTCCACAGCCCCAACGGGGTGCCGTTATGATGCGCTCGGCAAGCGCAAGGGGGGCCCTAAGCGACCTCTGCCTTGAGCACAAATTCAGGACACGCTTGGGGACACCTCCATCAGTTCCCTGATGCGCGATCCACGCAGGGCGTTCCAAAAAGAGCGCGTGTTTAAAAAGGCTCGGTCGCGCGCTGCAAAGCTCATCGACCTCAGCAGTTCGCGATCGCGATCTGCCACGGAGATGCAATCGGCCAGCCCTTCCACATCCGCCATAGGAGCCAGCAGGCCGTCGATGCGGTCCCGCACGGTGTAGCTTGCCGCTTCACTATGAAAGGCAACCACAGGGAGTCCTGCGGCCATCGCGTCCCAGAATGCTCGTCCAAAATCCGTCGTGAGGTGTGCCATGATCGCCAGGTCGTGGTTCTGTAACAACTGGCGGAAATCGGCACCAGGCGCTACCCCGGGGTGAAAGGCCACTTGATGGTCGAGCTCCAGGGTTCTGGACAAAGCAAGCAGCTCCTGTTTTTGCGGTCCCTCGCCGTAGATACTCACCTCGACAAAGACCTGTCGAAGTCGCAACAGATGAACGGCGCGCAGCAGGAAGTCAATGCCCTTCCAGGGCACCAGGCGCGAGCCGACGACCAGTCGAAGAGGGCTGCTTCGCGGACGCTGTCGTTCCGCCAGCGTTTGTTCCGCAATCACATCCTCTGCCTCATGGATGGGCTGTCGTATGGCGATTGCACGCGGCGCCGCCAGGCGGTAGCGCTGCACCGCAGCCGGGGTATGCAGAAATGCAACGGAGGCCGTTGAAAGACATTCCCGGGCAAGTCTTTCCTGTTTTTTCAGCAGCCGTAAAGATCGGAGCTTGCGCCATCCCGACAAGCCTTCTACTGCAAACCCCCACAAAAGAAAATCATGGAAATCTTCAGCCACGACAAAAACTGTCTTTTTACCGCTCCGCACCGCGACCTGGTGCGCGTAGGCCAGCCCAAGATAGGGCGTAAAGAAGTTCGAGTAATGCACGATGGCGGCGCGACCCACCTCGCGCCGAAGGAT
>CAXTPL010000020.1:30048-30390 GCA_964246065.1 uncultured Acidobacteriaceae bacterium | reverse complement strand
CGCGCTGCCGCACCAGCTCCGCGCCGCGCGCCCCGCGCGCAGCATTGGCCGCCGGGCCGCTGCGGTGCCAGGCGGCCAGGGCGCTGGCCAGCGCCGCTTCCTCCGCGCGCACCTGCCAGCCCGCCTCCGCCTCGGCCGCCTCGGGCAGGTTGCACTGTTCGGTCAGGATGACCGGCAGGCCTGCGCCCATGGCCTCAAGCGCCGCCATGCTCAGCCCTTCTGAGTAGGAGGGCAGCACAAAGCACGAAGACGCCGCAAGCGCGCTCCACTTCATGGCCGGCTCGAGCATGCCGGCAAACAGCACCTGAGCCGTGAGCCCGAGCTCGACAACCAGCGCTTCAC
>CAXTPL010000020.1:25406-30038 GCA_964246065.1 uncultured Acidobacteriaceae bacterium | reverse complement strand
AGATGGGAGTGCACAAAGAGCCTTGCATAGACCTGTTTCTTGAGCCGGCCCTGGGCAAGCGCCCACGGCTCAAGCATGCCATGCGCAGAAAGGATGTAGGGCTTGCCCAGCGCGCGGGCAGCGCGTGCGGCGACCAGGGTGCTTTGGTCCCAGAGCCCATGGATGTGCACGGCTGTCGATGCGGCGACGGCGGCGCGAAAGCGGCGGCGCAGCGTGCTGTCGACCAGCCAACTCTTGCGGCTCACAGGCCAGTAGTCCACCGCCAGGCCAGGGTCCGCGGGCGGACGATACTGCTCTTGCGCGAGGCAAAACGCCGCAAGCGCGACGCACCGCGCAGGGGACCCCGGGCTGCGCGAAAGCCGGGCAGCAAGCTGCGGCACAACAGCGCTCAGGCCGCCATACTTCGGATGCAGGTGCGAAACCACGCTCAGCCACCGGCTCGGGCAAGCCGTTGCGGGGTCCATGCCAGGCGCAAGCAGCCTGTCTGGGACGCGTTCTGTCAGCGCTTCGGGCATAACAACTCCAAACCGGGGGAATCTGGAACAGGTACAGCAAGGTCGTGCCTGGCGGCCGGCGGGTATCCCGCTCCTGGTATCTGCCGTGTGTTGCTCGTTCAGTCGGTGGCGGCGGCGATTGCCGCGATCTCCTCTGCAAAGCGCGCCGGGGAGTAGTGGGCGATGTGCTCGCGAGCGCGACGGCGCATGGCCGTCCATTCTTCCTGGCCCATCGCTTGCACGGTGGCTAGCAGGGCGGCGAGCTCACGCGTGCTCTCCGGATCAAAGCTCCAGCCGGTGATGCCTTCCCGGAGCAAATCTTCAACGCAGCCGCAGCGGGTGGAGGCAAGAACGGGCAGACCGCAGGCCATCGCCTCGTTCACCACCAGCCCCCACGGCTCGCGCGTGCTGGGGAGCACAAAGCAGCCGGCAAAAGCGAAAAAGCGCGTCAGCGCAGCCGAGCTTGTGTGGCCGGCAAAGTGGATCGCCGCCGCATAGGCAGAGCGGGCGGCCTGCGCGCGGAGCGTTTCGCCCTCCGGCCCGTCGCCGACCAGCACCAGCGGCCAGCTGCCGCCTTCGGCACGGTAGGCCTCCCAGGCAGCGAGCAGGCCGGCAACATTCTTTTCCGGCGCCAGGCGTCCGATATACAGAAAGTACGGCGACGAGGCGGGTGCGGATTCGCCGCCGCCCGAGCCCGATGCCTGCCGCAGCAGCTCGACTTGCCGCGCCAGACCGTCGTTATCGACCACGTCATAAAAGCGCTTGACCCGCGAAAGCGGGAAGCCCAGCGCCTGGAGGTAGCGCACATGGGGCGCGCCCCCGGCGATTGCCCATCCGAAAAGCCCGCGCAGCAGCAAAGACTTCGCTTTCTCTTTCCAGGCCGCCCGCACGTGGTCGCCTTCGGTGCTTTCCGTCATCAGGACGCTCTTGCGCCCGTGTACGCGCGCCCACAAAGCCGCGGCGATGCCGGGCAAGGTGTAGTAGCCGGGCACCAGGATCACCTCAGGATCGAGCGAGGAAAGCGCCTGCCAAAGCCGGCGCGCGATCGGCCACTGCCCGGCTTCGGCCCAGCCGGCTGCCGGAAACAGTGTGACAACGGGCAGATCGGGAGGCAGCGCGGAGCGAAACTGCAACCCGGCGTGTACTCCTATGCCGCCAACTAGCTCGATGCCGGCCACTGCGCCGGCCAGCGCCGGGTGCCGGCAAAGCCCGGCAAAGCGAGCCACGTGGTAGGCGTACCAGTCGATCCAGATGACGGCGACCCGCACGCGCCCGGGCTGCGAGCCCCCCGGGGCGGCACCGCCCGCATCCGGGCGCTCCCCGGTGCCCTGGCTCAGGCGCTCTCCGATGGGAGTGGCGGCCTGGTCGAGGAGGGTTGCAGCCATCAGGGTTCCAGACGACAGAGTTTCACCCCACAGAGTTTCAGGCGACAGGGTTTCAGCCCACACAGTCTCAGCCATGTTCCACCTCGCGCAGAGCCGGCCGGGGCCGCCGGGCGACCGGCACAGAAAACCGGGCCGCACCCTGCTTTTCACCTGCGATATCAACCTGCTTTTCACCTGCGATATCAAGAGGAGTCTCACGGGGAGTCTCACGGGGAGTCTCACCCCAACCCTGATCCCGACCCTGATCCCGATCTGGACGCGCGGTCGAAAGCCAGGCCGGACGGTGACCAGGACGAGCCGCCGCACGGGGCAAACGTGCAGGCGCCCGCAGCGCCCAGCGCCAGGTAAGCCAGCAAGGTGCCGACAAGAGCAGCGTCCGGAAGATAACGGCCTCCATCGTCTGCATGACCAGATAGATCGACAGCGCGGAAAGGATCACGTACTGCGCTGCCCAAGGGCCGCCGCGGGTCACGGCCCGCTTCCAGGCAAAGCCGTAAAGCAGCCCGAGCGCTCCCATGGCCGGGATGGCGAGCCAGTGCATCTCGACCCAAAGGTCGGCCACGATCCCGGGCGCCGAGCCTACCGCGCCTTCCCAGCCCATGGCGTCGCTGATCCCTTCGCCCGTGCCGCCGTTCTTAAGCAGCTCCGGTACGCCGAAGTCTTCATACTTGGTGGGCCACACGGCGCTCGGGATCGGGCGGACCAAGATCTGCGCAAGATAGCGGCGCATCCAGAAGTAGTGGTCTCGCTGCTGCGCGCTCAAAACCGAGCCGCCGCCATAGATGTATTCATTGCCCGTATCGGGCTTGTCGGCGATCTCGCCGACGTCGGTCTTGACGTCGCTCAGGTCGGCGCCCAGGTGAATGCTTTGCCGGTTGGTGACCAGAAACAACACCGACCAGCCGAGAAGAAAGCCGGTCAGCGCGACGGCAAGCACCGGCGGCCGCTGACGCCGCGCCATGTACCAGCCCATCAGCAGGATGACTACGATCGCAAACGTCGGGCCGCGGCGTGCCGTCAGCAGCGCCTGTGTAAGCCAGGGAAGGCCGAAGAGCGCCATAAGCGCCAGGCTCGGCAGCCGGGGGCCTCGCAGCGAAAGCGAGGTGACGCTCAACAAGACGCCGACCAGCATCAGCAGGCTGCCATCGCGCACGTAGCCGCTGTCATCCCAGCCGCCGGCGTAGGAAGCGCTGAAGGCGTTCACAAACCCGCCTACATTGACGATGGTAATGATCCAGCAGCCTAATCCGATGGCGCCGGCCATGGCTCCGCCGATCAACAGCCGGCGGCAAACGTGCGCGGTCCACATGTCGCTCGCACGACCGGTCTCACGGCCGGCCGGCCTGGCAGCGCGAGCGAAGAAGGGTCGGCGGGCGGCACCGGGCGCCGTGATCCTGGCCTGGCTTGCCCTGCTCGGCAGACTGACCTGGTTGAGCAGATTTACCCGGTTTACCCGGCTTGACCAGCTTGACCGGCTTGACCGGCTTGCCTGCCTTGCCTGGCTTCTTTTCCCAAGCCATCCCCCACCTGCCGCTCGCCGAGGGGTTTGCAGCCCCATCGCCATGCAGGCCAGAACAAAGGCCAGGATGCCCAGGGCAAACAGCGCTTGAAGAAAGACCAGCTGCTCCCCGCTGAAGAAGCGCGTGAGCCCGTCAGCGGCCAGCAGCCTGGCCGGCATCCAGACATACAGAAACGCCATCATGGGCCCGATAAAGAGCAGCGGATGAAAGACGTCGCGGCTCCCCTCAAGCGCAAGCACGGTCGCCCCTACGGTCAGCAGCGCCGTGGTCCAGAGCAGGACCTCAAACATGGCTGGGTCCCCCGTTCTGCGCGCCGGGTGCCGCGCCGCTCCGCGGGTCGGCCTGCGCCAGAAACGCCTCCAGCGCATCGGCAACCCCGGTCCGGAAGCGCGACCAGGGAAAAGACTCAGCGCGGGCACGCGCGCGGGCGCGCATCGCGTGGAGCTCCGCCCGATGCTCGCACGCCCAGGCAATCCGCTGGGCGAGCAGGTCGGCACGGCCGGGCGCGACCGTCCAGCCTTCCACACCCTCCTCGATCAGGTCGGGCGCGGCGGTGTGGGTGGTGCTGAGCACGGGCAGCCCGCAGGCCAGCGCTTCAAGCAGGACCTGGCCAAAGCCTTCAGCAACCGACGGAAAGACGAACAGGTCGGCGGCGCGGTAGGCGGCGAGCAGCTCCTCATGGGAAACGTCGGCCCGGAGCTCCACCTGCGCGGCATAGGGCTTAAAGATTTCAAGCGAATCGACCACCCGGCCGCACACAGTCAAATGCACGCTCGGGCTGCCGGCAGGCCGCCCGGCCAGCAGCCCCAGCGCGTCCAGCAGATAGCGGATCCCCTTGCGCTGGTTGATGCGTCCGACAAAAAGCAGGCGTAGCGCGCCGGTTGGCGGCCCGGCCGCCCGAGTGCCGGGCGAAAACCGCTCGCAGTCCACGCCGTAAGGCACAACGGTGATCGCTTCGCGCTGGGTTCCGTGCTCGACCAGCGTATCGCGGGTAAAGGAGGAGGCGACCAGGGTGTGCGCGGGCAGCCGTGTCTCTTCGACCAGGCGCTGGTAATCGTCTTCCGGCAGCGCTAGCTCCCACTCCTTTGCAAGCGACTCGGCACACTCCGGATGGGCGGCCAGCTCTGCCAGCAGGATGCGCCGCATGCTGGCCGGATGGGGATGCAGCTGGAAGAGCATGCCGGGATGCGCCTTGTCGGCAAGCGCCTGATACCCGTAGTAGCTGTAGCTCAA
>CAXTPL010000020.1:13859-25396 GCA_964246065.1 uncultured Acidobacteriaceae bacterium | reverse complement strand
GGTATACGCGGCCCGGCCAAGCGCCGCGTCGGTTGAGCGCATCAAGGCGCGTCTCCAGGCGAAGGGCGCGCGCGGGAGCTTGTCGAGCAGCAGCGTTGCCGCGCCGCGCCCGGTAAGCGGGCGCACCTTTGCGGAGCCAAGCCGGGGCTCAAAGCGCTGCCGCAGGGACGCGCGAAGCGCCGGAGGCAGCAGGCGCAAAAGCGCAGCGGCAGCCGGACGGTCCGCCGGGAAATACAGGTCGGTCACCAGCGCGTCGAGCAGCCCGCGCTCTTCGAGCGCGCAAGCGACCTGGTAGCCGTCGCGTGCGCCGCTATGCACCACCACCGCCTGCCGCCGCTGAGCGGCAGCTGCCGCCGAGGTCGAAGGGGGGCTTACGGGAGCACTGCAGCCGCCCCGGACAGCTTTGAGCGGCGGAGCCGTGTGGGAGCCCGCGGAAGCCTGCGGCGGAGCCGTGCGGGAGTTCGTTTCGATCACAGGGCTGGCTGCCATGCGGCGTGTGTCTCCTTTCCGGCGCGTCGGCCGTTCTTACCAAATTCGTCTTCGCTCTACAACAACGACTGGAAGTGCCCCGCAAGCAGCTCCGCGCTGCGCGTCCAGGTAAAGCCGGTCGCGCGCGCCCGTCCACGCTCGGCAAGCTCTTCGGCCGCGCGCGGATCGGCAAGCAGCGAGCTGATAGCCTCCACGTGGGCCGGGGCGCTGGCCGGGTCCGCCAGCAGCGCCGCATCGCCGGCTATCTCGGGCAGCGAGGAGGCCCGGCTCGCAACCACCGGCGCGCCGCAGGCCATGGCCTCGACCACCGGGAGCCCGAAGCCCTCGTATCGCGAAGGAAACCAGACGGCCGCGGCCGCGCCGTAGAGCGCACGCAAGGCCTGGTCAGAAACAAAGCCGAGCAGCCGAAAACGCGGCCCCAGCGCCGCGGCGCGCCCGGCATACGCGGGGTTTGAGTGGTTGACAACAGCAATGGTGAGCTGCGGAAAGCGGGCCAGCAGGCTTGCTGCGCCTCCGAGTATCAGCTCGGCGTTTTTGCGGTAGTGCAGCCCGCCGGGAACCAGCAGAAAGGACTCCGACGAAAGCTTTTCCGCTGCAAGAAAGGCCATGCCGTCGGGAGTAACGGGCGCAAAAAAGTGCGGCGAAACGGCGTTCGGCACCACCCGCAGCCGCGTCCGGATGGCGGGGAAAAAATGTGCCAGCCGCTCGGCGGAAAACTCCGAAACAGTGTGGAACAGGTCGACGGTGCGGCTCAGCCGGGCAAACAGGATGCGCCACTTGAGGCTTTGCTTCCAGAAAGCGGCATCCCGGTGGTGGGCGTCGCGCTCAAAGTAGGCAGCATCGTGGAGGGTAACGACCGAGCGTGCCTTGCCGGGCGGAACATAGGATTCCCCTGTGCAGAAGAGCACCTCCGCCTCCGGCCAATAGCTGTCCGCCTTTGGCCGGTTCGCAGCCAGCCAGCGCGCCTGCTGGCGAGAGGTATCGTCCTTGAAGAAGCTGTAGGCAAACCCGGACCAGGGTGCGCCGACCAGCGGAACCACCCGCGCATGGTCTGCTGCATCGGCGAGGATACGGAGCTGCATCTCGGGGCGCACAGCCAGGTGCTCGATCAGCTGGCGCGCGACGCGGCCTGCTCCTGTCGACGCATGGATGTTGCGCAGGTGCACGTACGCAAGCACGCGGCAGGCGCGGACGGGTGCTTTGACGGCAGGCGCTTCAACGAGAGGCGAAGCCGAGGCAACGCTCACGAGACACCTCCTGCGGTCCGCAACCCTGCGGGGAGCCTGGCCCGGAGCGAGCGCCCGAGCGAAAGCAGGGCCGCCCGGCTCGGCAGCCAGCGGTGACGACGCCCAAGGACGGCCAGCGCAGAAAAGGCGGCGGCAATGACGCCCAGCATGGCCAGGTCGGAAGCGAGCAGCCAGTGCGGGTGGAGATCGCGCAGTGCGGCGAGCACAGCCAGCATCACGCTGGTCGCGGCGCCGAGCAAAAGAACGGTGCGCATGCCGGCAGGCGAGGAGCCATGCCGGGCAAGCGTGGTGACCACAAGCGCAGACGAGAGCAGGTGCGCCCCCAGGTAGACCGCCATCGCCTGCCAGGCGGTGCCGCCGCGCAGCAGCAGCAGCGTGCCCGCGCCTGCCACCACGACCGCCCAGGCCGTATTGATCCAGGCCGCGCTGCGGATCGAAACAATGGTCAGGCGAGCGGCGGCAGGGGCGTTGCCCATGTGCACGATGGCGATGGCAAGCCCGATGGCGGTAGTGATCGCACCGGCACGGTAGGCGTGTCCGTAAAGCAGAGTCATGCCCCAGGGCGCGATCAGGATGCCGAAAGCGGAAAGAACAAAGGCCGAAGCGGTGGCAAGAAAGGTGCAGAGCGCCATGACCTTGTCGGGAGTCTGATCGGGGGCCTGGTGCACATTCTGGTCGAGCGCCTGATCGGGAGTCTGGCGCAGGTTCTGGTCGGCAGCTTGGGAGGCATCCTGTTTGGAAGCCCGGAACGAAGCCCGGAACGAAGCCCGGAACGAAGCTTGGTACGAAGCCTCAACGGCGGCCCGGCTTGAACCCTGCCCACGTACCTCCGCGCGGCGTTGGTCCGGAGCCTGCGCCGGAGCTACGGCTGGAGCTGCAACGGGAACAGGAGCCGAAGCCGGCTCGGGCACTGTGGCCCGCGCGCTCTCCCTTGCGGGCTGTTCCGCGCGATGGCTGGCCGCCATGATCGCATAGCTGCTTTCAGTCAGCAGGCTTGGCCCCAGGCCCACAATGTTGCGCATCTGGTTGGCGATGGCGAAAAAGCTCATCTGCACCAGCGTCGTATCGGCGCGGGCCACCAGCGTCGTCAGCCACCAGCCGGCCAGGTTCATCCCCACCAGCCCGGCGAGTTGTACCATGCCGAAGCCCCATACCTCGCGCAGGATCGACGTGCGGCCGCCCGCCATCTTGCTCGTTCCCGATGCGCCGCCCGATGCGCCGCCCGGGGGACTGACCAGCATGCCCAGCGGCCGCGCAAGCGCCAGGCAAAGAAGCACCGCCGCCACGGCGATCCCGGCTTGCGAAAGGATCATTTGCGAAGGATGGTGACGACCGGCGGCCAGGGGCACGCATACCACCATGCCCACGCCGACCAGCAGCGAAAGCAGCAGCAGCGCGACCAGCCGCCGCTGCCCGATAAAGAAGCCCCGCGCGCATTCGAGCACGATCATGCCCCCGGCTGAAAACGCGGCCCAGCGCAGCAGCGGGGCCAGGCTGTCCTTGTTGAGGATGTGCGCAAGCGGGGCCGCGCCAAACCACAGCGCGGCCGCCGCGGCTGCAGCCGAAACCAGGGACACCACCGCAAGGGCCCGAGCCAGCCGTGGGTACCCTTCGCTGCCCAGCGGATACTTGCCGGAAAAGCGGGCAGCTGTGGACCCGATGCCGCCAGCGGCGTAGGTAGAGATGTTGGCAGCGGTCGTGATGCCAAGCGAATACGCTCCAAAGGTGGAAGCGCCGCCCAGGCGCGCCGCCAGGATGTTGGCCAGAAAGCCCAATCCGCGCTCGATCAGTGCACCGGCACCCATGGCAGAGGTGCCGCTGAGCAGGTTGCGCGCAACGTGGCCCGGCACCGCGGGAGCCGAGGGGAGAGCCGCGGGCCCTGGCCCTGCGACCAGTTCAGCTTCGAGTTCGGCAGCAAGTTCGGCAGCGACGTTAGCAGCAGCTTCCGGATCGCCTTCGGCAGCGGCTTCCCCGGCAAGTCCCGGGTCCGCTCCCTTGCCGTGGTCTGCCTGGTCTGCCTGGTCTGCCTGATCTATCAGATCTGCCTGACCTGGCCGATCTGCCCGATCGGCGCCGGGCGCGAGCGCGGGCGTCATACGTGGACCTCGTCGGCTACACCTGTTTCTACAGCTTCCTTGTAGCGGTAATAGGACTTGTAGTAGTTGCTCTTGCCTTCCCGCGACGGATTGAAGTCGTTGAGGATGGTTCCGAGCACCCGTACCCGGTCGTAAACAAACACATCGTGCGCGGCCTGGGCCTGCTCAAGGTTGGTCACCCCGGCGCGAAAGATCAGGATGACCCCGTCGGTGTGGTCGGCAAAGATGCGTGCGTCGGCCATGTGCAGCATGGGCGGGGTGTCGATCAGCACCAGGTCGAACTCGGCTGCGAGCCGCGCGAAGAGCTTGCCTGCTGCGGGCGCGTGCAGCAAACCGGTCACCTCTTCGCTGCCCTTCCCGGAGCTGACAATCGACAGGTTCGGGATGGAGGTCTTCTGGCAGAAGCTTTCAAGCGGGCTGGTTGCGGCATCGATCTCTCCGCGCAGCACCTCGCGCAGGCCGGGCGCATTGCCCATGCCGAGCGCCTGATGCAGACCCGGCTTGCGCAGGTCGCCATCGACGATCACCACGCGCCGCTGCGATTGGCTTAAGGCGACGCCAAGGTTGGACACCACGGTGGTCTTGCCTTCGCCGGAGTTGGGGCTGGTGACCACGTAAATCTTTGCCGGACCGCTTGTGCGGCTGGCCAGCAGGATCGAGAAAGTGGCGTTGCGGTAAGCCTCGGCGGCAATAGAAAACTGCTCCCGCCAGATACGCAGCCCGTGCGCGCGGTCGTCCGCACCCGGCTCCGTCGGCCCAGTGGAAGGGGGCAGCAGCGTTTCGCCGCCGGGCAGCTTTTTGAGCGTCTGCAGGGGCACGACCGGCAGGCGCCGCGGCTGGTCCACGCTGGGGATCACGCCCAGCTCCTGCACATGGAGCCGGCCCTGGATCTCGCCGGGAAAGCGGATGGTGCTCGAGGTGCGTTCCTTGTAAAGCGAAAAGCCCATGCCGCCAAGCGAGCCGAGGAGCAGCCCGATGCTGATCGCCGTCCCTCGCCTGGGCGCGACAGGCACCTTGGGCGCTTCTGCCGCATCGACCACGCGGATGGTGTTGACGTGCATGGCGGAGGCGAAGCCGGCTTCGCGGGCTCGTTGCAGCAGGGTCTGATACAGCTGCGTTTCCGAGTCCACCTCCCGGCGCAGCAGGCTGACCTTGTTGGTCTTCCCAAGCTCGCTCGAGGTGTTTGCTTCCTGTGCCTGGTAGGTGATGTTGAGCAGGTCTTCGCGATGCCGGGCCGAGGCATACTCGTCCTTGAGCCGGGTCACAATGGTGTGCCGCTCGTTTTCCATCTCTTCTTCCACCTCCTTGATCTGCGAGCGCAGGTGGATGACCTTGGGGTTTTCCTCTGTCAGCGGCGGCACCAGTTGAGCCACCTTGTTGCGCAGATCGGCAAGCTGCTGCTGCGATTGCCGAAAGTTCGGGTTGTCGATCACGCTCGGCAGCGAGTCGAGCGGCGCGGTCAGGCTCACCTCGAGCGCGGCCTGCTTTTCCATCCGGTCTGCCTGCGCCCGGACCAGCTCTTCCTGCACCTGGCGCAACCGATCCTCAGAGACGCTGGTGTTTTGCGTGCTCAGCACCAGCCCGTTGCCGCCGGTGGCTGCTTCAAGCTTCTTTTCCGACTCTTCTGCCTGGGCGCGGACATCGGCCACCTGCCGTGTGAGCCAGGCGCTGGTCTTGGCTGCTTCTGCGCCGCGGGTGGCGTAGTCGTCGTCGCGATAGGTGTTGGTGAGCGTGTTGCAGAACTGGGCCGCGAACTTGGCGCTCCATGAGTCGCAGGTGATCTCAACCAGGCGCGTCAGCCCGAGCGGCTTGACCTTGGTGCGGGCGGCCGTGTCGCGCAGCAGGGTGTCATAGGGGATCGAGCCGCCGCGGCTGAGATGGAGCGCGCCTGCAAAGCGCGAAAGCAGATCGCCCCGCTCCACGAGCGCGGGGTGCGGCTGCGCTTCCATCGAGCGCACCGTATCCGCCAGCAGGGTATCGCTCTGGAGCATCTTGATCTGCGTCTGGACATAGGTCTCGTTGGAAGCGCCGGCGCCTTCGCCTGTCGGCGCCAGCGTCTTCATGTCCATGAAGTCGGTATTGAGGCTTTGGATATCGAGCGAGGTGCGCGCCCGGTAGAGCGGCAGCGTGGTGAGGTTGAGCAGAAAGCCCGCGAGCGCCCCGGCCGCGGCGAGCAGCAGGATGAGCCTGGCATGGCGGCGCAGGATGCCGAGGTAGTCGCTGAGCAGGTTGCCCTGCTCGTCGCCGGCCGGCTGCCAGGGATAGTGTGCGTCCTGCGCGCCCGGCAATTCGTGCGCCGCGCCTGCCGGATCAAAGCCCGGCGCACTGCGTGCCGTGGAGTGCATACTCAAAAACTCGTTCATGAAGGCTCCGCGTACTTAAGCTCTGGGGGAAAACCAAGGGTGCGAAGAAACACCAAAAACAAAACAATCTACGCGCAATTTCGTTCAACAAAGATCAATGCGCGTAAATGGCATAGCCCGTGCCCGCCTGCAACACAGCTTCAGCGACGCGCCGCGCAGACGACTTGGCGGCACTGTTCGGAACAAAAAGCACATCGTTGGCATACAAAGCCACGTCCGGCGATTTGCCTTCCAGCACCTTTTGGAGATTCACAGGAATCTCGTCCATCTTTGCGGCGTCGGCACCCGTCGGACGCATGATGCGCGCGCTCTTTGGCGAAGCGCTCGGACCGAAGCCTTCCGACAGCGAAAGCGCCTGCAGCACCGACATGGACGCATGCGAGGAAAGCTGAAAGCCGCCCGCTTTCTTCACGTCGCCCACCACATACACCAGGTCGGCTTTGGGGATCGAGATTACGTCATCGGGCAGGATGGGGATATTTTCAGCAGGGCGCTTGGCCGCCAGTAAAGCGTCAAGGGAGACCGACGCCGTGCTGAAGCCTCCGGCCGTGTCTACCTTTGCGCCCGGTAAAGGCAAGGCGCCCCACTTGGCCTGGCGGGTCAGGATGACCAGCGAACCTGCGTCGGGGCGTACGCCGCCTGCGAGCGAGATAACCTCGATGAGCCGCTTGGGCCCCTGCAGCTGATGCACGCCCGGGCTGTTGACCGCCCCGATAATCGACACGGGACGGTTTTGATCTTCAGTCACGTTGATCGTGATATGCGGCGCGCTGATGTACCTGGCAAGCTTGAGCGCAAGCGCCGCCTTGAACTGCTCAACCGTGAGCCCTGCTGCCTCTACTCGTCCAGCTAGCGGCAGGTCGACCGAGCCGCTGGGGTCCACGCGCACCGGCCTGTCCGGGATCTCCTCGAGGTCGACCACATGGATCACCATCTGGTCCCCGGCACCCAGCACATAGTCCGGCATCGACGTCGCAGGCGATTGTGCGAGCGAAACCAGCGACAGAACGGCGACCAGCAAAAAACTGCAGTTTTTCAAAAGATGCATATAGGTGCTCGATAGTAGTACGCTTACCCGTTTGCTCCGGATGCGTTAAGGTGACATGCTTTGAGGAAACTTTCAATAGGAGGAGCGCCATAGTTCCCTTTTCCCCCGCAAAGGGTCATGCGCGAAGGAGTTACTTTGTTGAGGAAGATAGACAGGTAACTCTTTTTCAGCAGATCAGTCCGTCGTCCGCATTCCAGACTAGGCACTTCATTTGATACGAGTTAGAGCTAATACCTGCGAGTAGCTTTGCACGGGGACACTCAATCCTTGAGTACTCCAGAGCACTGCCAAAGTAACAAAATAGTAACTTATTGCATCTGCACACCAAGGGTGTGCGTTATTGAAACAATCGGCTGGGAGCAATTCGGCATCGTACCCGCATTGCCTAAGTCACTCGCGGCCCCGGCTGAAACACGCGGCAGGCCTACTACGCCTCTCCGCTGTATGTGGACCACCTAAGGAGAATCTATGAGGAACAAGCTTGCCCTTTGCTCGATGATGCTGATGCTTTGCGTCGGCTCCTCGTATGCGGCGACCCCGGAAGTCTCGGCCCGGTTCAAGGTAGATCAGGCTACCGCCATTCCCGGCGGAACCCTGCAGCCGGGGAGCTACTCCCTCCAGGTGGTCGACCATCTTTCTGATCGGTACATTCTTCGCGTGGATGGGGGAAGCGCGAGTCAGTCCTCCTTCCTCGGCATACCGAATGCCGCATTGAAGGGCGCGCCCGGAGCGATTAAATGGGGCAAGAGCCCGAATGACAACACCTACTTGAAAGGGTGGAACTTCGGCTCTGCGGCCGGCGCTCCCGGAGCCCTGGAGTTTGTCTACCCCAAGGACGACGCCGTGGCCCTGGCCAAGGCAAACGGCACACGGGTGGCCGCTATCGATCCCGCATCCGAGGGTCGGGTCACCAACAACGGCCTATCCAAGGAAGATATGCAGATGGTCACCCTGTGGCTGCTTTCGCCCACCCACGTAGGGCCCGTCGATGCCGCGGGGATCAAGGCAGAGCGGTACCAGCAGGTCGCCTCGGCAGCGCATAAGCCCGTAGTGGCGAGGCTGCCGCACACTGCATCGCTGCTTCCGCTCGCAGCCTTGTCGTCACTCTTGTTCGTTCTTTTCGGGGCCGGCCTGCGCTTTGCCTCGCCCAAGGCAAACCTGTAAAGCAAGCCCAGGCAAGGAAAGCTAAAGTTAGTCGAGGATAGCTGATGACCCGACGGAAGCGATGGGAGAAGGCCTGCTGGGCGGCGGCGCTCGTCTCGTCGCTCTGGAGCCTGAGCTACTTGGTCGCCGCCCATACGCCGCCGCCCGCTGCGCCTCTGCGAAGCCAGGCGGTGGGGCCGGCCGCTTCGGGCTCCCGCCTGGGTACGCTCGTCATCCCCGCCATAGGCCTGAGCGTGCCGATTGTGGAGGATGACGACACGCAAAGCCTGCTGCATGGGCTCGGCCATATCCGGGGAACAGCTATGCTGGGAGGCCTCGGCACTACCGCCCTTGCCGGCCATCGCGATACATTTCTCCGCCCGATCCGCCATGTTGCGCCCTCGATGGAGATACGCGCTGTAAGTCCGGCAGGCGTCTTTCATTACATCGTCGACTCGACAGAGATCGTCGACCCTGGAGCCGTGCAGGTCCTTGATATTCGAGATAGGCCGGAGCTCGTCCTGGTGACGTGCTACCCGTTCGACTATATCGGCGCTGCGCCGAAGCGATTCATCGTGCATGCTCACCTTGTCTCCGCTGCGCCCGCCAAAGACGGGACGAGCGGAGGCGACTAGAGCAGCGCGCCCGCCTCTCTTATCTCCCGCTCAAGACCCCGGCCGCACATGCTGCGGCGTACGTGCGCAAAATGCCATCGTCGAGAGATGTGGTTGCGCTCCAGCCAAGCGAGCGCATCCGGCCTACGTCGAGCAGTTTGCGCGGCGTACCGTCCGGCTTGCCTGGATCGAAGTGCAATGCGCCGCGATAGCCCAGGAGCTCGCTGATCTTCTCCGCCAGCTCGCGTATGGAGATGTCCTCGCCGGTTCCTATGTTGACCAGGGGCGGCTCTTCGGCTGACAGCAGCGAGCCATAGCGCTCTTCCTCCAGGGTGAGGAGGAACACGCATGCCTGTGCCATATCTTCAGAGTACAAAAACTCCCGCCGCGGGGTGCCGGTGCCCCATACGGCGATCTCAGAGCTGCCCGCGTGCCTGGCCTCATGAACCTTTGCGATGAGCGCGGGGAGCACATGCGATGTTTGCCGATCGAAGTTATCGTTCGGGCCATAAAGATTGGTCGGCATCGCAGCAAGGTATCGGGTGCCATACTGCCGGTTGTAGGCCCAGCACAACTCGATCCCAGCGATCTTGGCCAGCGCATACGGGCGATTGGTCGCCTCGAGCGGACCCGCCAGGAGATACTCTTCGCGGATAGGCTGCGGACAAAGACGAGGGTAGATACAGCTTGAGCCAAGAAAAAGCAGCCGCTTGACGCCTGCCTGCCGGCTGGCCTCGATGACATGGGTTTGAATATCGAGGTTGTCGCGGATAAAGTCCGCTGGATACTCGCTGTTCGCCAGGATCCCGCCGACGCGAGCAGCCGCCAGGACGACGTACTCCGGCCTTTCTTCTGCAAAGAAAGCGCGAACGCTCCGCTCGTCTAATAAATCCAGTGCATCATGGGTGCGCGTCACCAGGTTGTTGTATCCGCGCTGCTGTAGCTGGCTGAGAATGGCCGATCCCACAAGGCCACGATGCCCGGCAACATATATGCGGCTATTCTTTTCCATGCACCTTCCCTGTTGGCTCGGACTCCCGGCGTTAGCTTTCATGCACATCAGGACGGGTATACCCGTGCTGACGCATCAGCGCTTCCTGCCGCGCTGCGCTGTAGTCTGCTTCCACCATCTCGCGCACGAGCTCGGCAAAAGAGATGCGAGGCTGCCAACCCAGGTGCTGGCGCGCCTTGCCGGCGTCGCCCAGCAGCGTTTGCACCTCCGTTGGCCGGAAGTATGCCGGATCAATGGCGACGACGACCTTTCCTGCCTCGTCGGTCGCCTGTTCTTCAAGCCCCGAGCCACGCCAGGTAAGCGGCATCTCGAGCATCTCGGCCGCCAGGCTGATGAAGTCCCGCACCGAGTGCTGCTCCCCGGTAGCGATGACAAAGTCGTCCGGCTGGTCCTGCTGCAGCATCAGCCACTGCATCTCGACGTAGTCGCGGGCATGGCCCCAGTCGCGAAGGGAGTCGATATTGCCCATGTGCAGCCGCTCCTGCAGCCCGGCTTTGATGCGGCTGAGTCCCTGCGTAATCTTCCTGGTAACAAATGTTTCTCCGCGCAGGGGCGACTCATGATTGAACAAAATGCCGTTGCACGCGTACATGCCGTAGGCTTCACGATAGTTAACCACGATCCAGTACCCGTATAACTTGGCTACCGCGTAGGGCGAACGAGGATAAAAGCTGGTACGCTCGGTTTGCGGCGTCTGCTGAACAAGTCCATACAACTCCGAAGTAGAAGCCTGGTAAAACCGCGTCTTGTTTTCTAATCCCAGGATGCGAATCGCTTCAAGCAGGCGAAGCACCCCAAGCGCGTCCGAGTTCGCCGTGTACTCCGGCTCTTCAAAGGAGACCTTGACATGGCTCTGTGCCGCCAGGTTGTAGATCTCGTCCGGCTGTATCTTCTGCACAAGATGGATCAGGCTGGAAGAGTCGGTCATATCTCCATAATGAAGAAAGAATCTGCGCTGCTTCGTGTGTGGATCCTGGTAGAGGTGATCCACCCTCGCGGTATTGATCAGCGACGTGCGCCGTTTGATGCCGTGGACCTCATACCCCTTTGCCAGCAGGAACTCTGCAAGGTACGCTCCATCCTGCCCGGTGATTCCACTTATCAACGCTTTCTTCATGCACGCTCCGGGGAAGTCTCGTTTATTCTAACGCGAGCCATCAACCTTTCGATTCGCACCTTGTGTCCTGTTGTCGGACCATACGGCAAGAAGTCTGAGCAATCCGGACAGCCACCCAGCGCCGACCTGATCGGGATGGTGAGACAAATACCGCGCTCGCTCGTCGCTGCTCGCAGGCGGAAGCGTGGCAGCACTTTGCAGCAGCTTGGCGGTCGTTCAGAAAGAAGGCGAGGGAACGTGACGCTTGCGGGTAGATCAGTGTGGTCTCGTGCCGATCGAGCTACGGGGGGGCTTGCTGTGCCAGAACTAGGCTCGCGTGAAGGGAGTGAAAACCGTGTTTGCCGCACCCGGCTTTGGCGCGCGTGCTGCGCGCGCTTGCGGCGCCGGCACGCGGGCCCCTGCCACGGG
>CAXTPL010000020.1:0-13849 GCA_964246065.1 uncultured Acidobacteriaceae bacterium | reverse complement strand
GGGACCGGGCCGGCGCGGGCACAGCAGAGCGGTTCTCGAGCGGAGCCGTCGTGTTTTCGCCTAGGTGCTGGCCAGCTTTTGAAGCAGTGCCGGCGGAATCCGACCGAGAGGAAGCACCTGGTCGACACCGCCAAGAAGAATCGCTTCGCGCGGCATGCCGAACACCCCACTCGTCGCTTCGTCCTGCGCAAAGGTAAACGCCCCCGCCTGCTTCATCTCGAGCATGCCCTTGGCGCCATCAGCGCCCATGCCGGTCAATATCACGCCTACCGCGTTCGCTCCTAGCTGGCGCGCACAGGAGGAGAATAAAACATCGACCGAAGGCAAATGACGGTTGACGCGCTCACCGCGATAGACGCGCACCCGGTACTCCATGCCGCGCCGCACCACGGCCATGTGATGGCCGCCCGGCGCAAGCAGAGCATGGCCGGGCAAAATGGAATCGCCGTCCAGAGCTTCTTTTACGCGAATGCGGCATAGAGAATTCAGCCGCTCGGAGAACTGCTTGGTGAAGGCTTCGGGCATGTGCTGGACGATGACGATGCCAGGGCAATCTGCCGGCAGCGGGGCGAGCAGTTCCTTGAGGGCTTCGGTCCCGCCAGTAGACGATCCGACTGCCACGACCTTGTGCGTTGCCGAGAAGTGATAGCTGGCAGGCGAGAGATCGGCAGCCGGCGCGGCGCTCGGCGCGGCACTGCGCACCTTGGCCTTTGCCTTGGCGGCCGCCAGAATCTTCGCCACGATCTCTTCTCTTTGATCGATGGTGCCGTTGGAAACATCCACTTTTGGCTTCGGGATGTAGTCGATCGCCCCCAGACTGAGGGCGCGAAGGGTAGTGTCTGCCCCTTTGTCCGTTAGGGTCGAGATCATCACGACAGGCATTGGATGCCCGCGCATCAGTTTTTCTAGAAAGGTCAGTCCATCCATGCGGGGCATCTCGATGTCCAGCGTGAGTACATCGGGATCGAGTGCCTTGATTTTTTCACGGGCTGCAAACGGATCGCCGGCCGTGCCGATTACCTCCAGCTCGGGCGACGAGTTCACGATCTGCGTCAGCAGCTGTCGCATCAAGGCAGAATCGTCGACGATGAGTACTTTATAGGGTCGGGTCATGGTCAATCACTCCACGCCATGTCTGCATGTGTTTGTGTTCACGGCAGCAGCGACGCTGCGCTCGCCTCCGCCGCACGAGCTTGATCAAAACAGGGTGACATCTTCACGGTCGTTTTCCGTGACCAACGAGCGACCACGATACCCATCCTCATTGCTGAGGATCGCGGGCAGCCGAGAACCATCTACCGAGCGCACGATTGCTTTTCCCGTACCCGTATGAAACTGCACTTGCACTGCTTTGTTTCCGCCCATTCTTTCCGCCAGAAGGGGAATGCCCTCCGCAGCCAGAAAACTTCGAACGAAGAAAGCATTGCGATCTCCGACAGTTGGTCGCTGCATGGACGGCAGAACATTGCCGGCTCCGAATGCTTTGGCAACAAACTTCCTTCGGTCGGCGCCCAGTCGCATCAGTTCATTGATCAGCAGTTCCATTGCTTGCACTCCGAAGCGGGACGCATGTATTTCAGTTGAACAACCCGGAAGAAGGATGTGGTTCATTCCACCCGCGCCCAGGTTTGGATCCCGAAGACACACGGCAACGCAAGAACCGAGCAGAGTTTGCACCACCATTGGGCGAAGGCTGGCTGCAACCTCACCGATCGAGATACGCCTGCTGACGCGGTCCAGCGCGGGATCATCGGGCGTTGCGTCGCGGCGGCTGCGGCTTGAAGGGTTGGCAGGCATCATGAGGGTTTCGCAAGGGTTACACTTGGATCGACCACGTGCAGCGTACCGAGTTTCCGGCGTCCGGGAACCCTTGGCTTCAAGAGAAGCGCAGGGGCGCCGGGAAGAGCGAAGCTTAGGCTATGGCAAGGTCACCTAAGCTCTTTCAGTTGATAGATCGTTTTGTTGAGCGGCGTCACCGCATCATGGAGCCAGGGCACGTGTTCCGAGTGCCCCAGCATCAGATATCCGGCCGGCCTCAGGAAGCGCAACATCTTTCGCAGAAATGTGTTCTGCGTATCCTGGTTGAAATAGATAAGTGCGTTTCGGAAGAAGATCGCGTCGAAAAGTCCTGTGACCGGCCAGGAGTGGCTCATGAGATTGATTCGCTGGAAACGCACACATGCAGCAGTCTCTGGCTTGACTCGAACCTGGCCTGCCATGTTGCCCTTGCCCCGCAGGAAATGCTTTTTCTGAAGCTCGTCATCGACCGTACCAAGTGCACTTTCGTTGTATATGGCCTGAGCAGCGACGTCCAAGACCTCGGTGTCGACGTCTGACGCAAACACTTCAATGCTCCATTTGGCGGCTGGAGCGGCCGAGGACTGAACTGCGGCCCGGTTCACCCCCGGATCGGGCCGACAACGTACCTCAGGAGCCGAGTGCAAGGCATCGAGCAAGCAGATAGCAATAGAGTACGGCTCTTCGCCGGTTGAACACGCAGCGCTCCAAACTCGTATCTTCCTCGGCGCTCCCTGTCGTGCGGCTCTTTGCATCTCGGGCACCAGCGTGTCACGTAGAAAATCGAAGTGATGCGATTCGCGGTAAAATGACGTCTTGTTCGTGGTGACGCAGTTGATAAACTCGACCATCTCTCGACTGGTACCGCCTTCTTTCTCAAGTAGGCGATAGTAGTCGGAGAAGGTCTGCAGGTTGTGGTGCTGCAGCCGTTTGGACAGCCGCGAGCCCAGCATGACCTGTTTTCCTTCGCGCAGACTTATGCCGGTTTGCTGCTCGATGAGCCCGCGAAACAACTTGAACTCTCGCGAGTCCATAGCGGCTACCGATGGTCGGCTCGAATAAGAACTCATCTTGACTGCTCCCGAACCACGTCGTCCATCAGCACGAACCCACCGGTTCAAGAGTGCTTAATTCAAGATTGGAAAGCAGCTTGTCCAGGTTGAGCGCAACCGCCAAGTGCTCCCTTGTCTGAAACACGGCGTCGATGAAGCGGGTATCGACCGCCGATCCAAAATCGGGCGCCGGCCGCATATCTCCCTCGCTTACCTGCAGAACATCGGAGATTGCATCCACCAGCAGTCCGGCCATCTTTTCGCCGATCATCGCAATGACTATGACCGTGAAGCTCGTGTAGGCCATCGGCTCCAGGCCGAACTTCATACGCAGATCGATGACGGGCAACACGGTGCCTCGGAGATTCATGATGCCCCGAACGTGCGGCGGAACATTCGGAATGGGAGTCACTGGCGCATATCCGCGGATCTCTTGAATCCTCGATAGTTCCAGGCCAAACTCTTGATCGTCGATCAGGAAGGTCAAAAATTGCGTGGAGTCATCCAGCCTTTGCTTTGTGGTCGCTTTCACGTCCGCCTCCTCTCTTCCAGAGCCTGCAAAATAGGGTCGCTTGCTTTGTGGTTCACGACGCACCCGCGGGTTCTAGAGGCGCCGCCTTTGTACCGCGTGTACCGCATGCCGACTCCCTTGCTGCCGGGTAGTGGAGAGGAGCTTAGAACTCCTCAAAGCTGTCATCGGCCACCCCTTTGCGGCTGCCGGCCATCTCGTACTCAGGCTCAGGCAGAGTTGCAGCGTGACGAAGGTTGACTTTCAGTTCAGTCTTGGGAGCCAGCTTGCCGGACCTCGACGGCTCCTTCCGAAGGTTGCCCGATGATCGGGTGGGCACGCTCGTGCGGAGCTTCGCGGCCGCCTCTCGATGCTCGCTCAGCTGAAACGTGTTGATTAGCTGAGTCAAGCGTACCGACTGCTGCATGAGCGATTTGGCCGTAGAGGAGAGCTCTTCAGTCTGCGCGGCGTTCGATTGGGTTACTTGATCGATCTGAGTCACAGCCGTATTGACCTGGTCAATGCCGGTACTCTGCTCCTCGGCGGCCGCCGCGATTTCGCCGACAATGTCGGTGACGCGCTTGACCGAATTCACAATGCCGTGAAGCGTTTCCCCCGAACGGTTGACGAGTTCAGATCCCTTTTCTACTTTGCGAAGCGAGTCCTGGATGAGAACCTTGATCTCTTTTGCAGCGCCTGCGCTTCGCTGCGCCAGACTGCGCACCTCTGAAGCAACGACGGCAAAGCCCCGCCCTTCTTCGCCGGCCCGTGCGGCCTCAACGGCAGCGTTGACCGCAAGGAGATTGGTTTGAAAAGCGATCTCATCAATGGTCGAAATGATGTCGGAGATCTTCGCGGAGGCAACGTTGATCTCGTCCATTGCCGTGACAGCGTTGGACACGACGGCTTGGCCGCCCTCAGCCGACTCGCGCGAGGTGGATGCAAGCTGATTTGCCTGCTTGGCGTTGTCGGCACTTTGGCGCACAGTGGCTGTTATCTGCTCGAGACTGGCGGAGGTCTGTTCAAGGCTGGCTGCCTGCTCCTGCGCACCGCTCGAGATGGCCTCGGCGGCGGCGGCGAGTTGCTGGGACGAAGCACTCGCACTGCTTGCCGTTTCGGCAACCTCTTCGAGAGTACTTCGAAGCTTGGAAACAGCGTCGTTGAGAGCCTGGGACATGCGTCCGGTCTCATCCCTGGTATGTGAATCGAGCGAAACGGTGAGATCGCCGCCTGCAACACGCTCCAGTGCCGCGACCGCTTCGCGAAGCGGCACAGCGAAGCTACGAGCGATAGCAATGCTAAGCAAAACGCCGAGCACGAGCGAGACGGCCAGCATGGTCATGATGATCGTGATGCTTGTATGAAACGCACGATTGTTCGCTTCAAATCTGTCTGAAGCTCCATTCGCCTTGATCGTTACTATGCGGCTGGTAATCTGATTCAAAACATCGGCTTGGGTCTTGAGGGCGCTGAGTGCCGATTCGGCACATGGCAGGTCTCGCGCATGCACGCAATCTAGAATGCGGCTCATGTTCTTTTCATAAGCCGGCATGACCGCGTGGATGGAGCTTAATGCCGCAACGCTTTCCTTGAGGTAGAAGGTCTTGTCTGCCGCATCCAGCGTGGCATGCACCTTGGCGATGTCGGAGGCTATGGCGGCTTCGTCCGCTGCGACGATGGCGGGATCATGCATATGGAGAATGAGATCGCGATCATCTTTTCCAATCGATACCTTGAGAACAGATAAGTCCTCCGCAAGCATGACTCCCTGCATATCTTTGCTGAAAAGCACGCCCATGGACGCGTTCGACTTGGATAGATCGCTGATCGATAAGGCGCCCAGGGTCAAGCTGAGTGCAAGAACGATCCCGAAGCCGAGCAAGAGCCGGGGTGTAGCGTTAATATTCTTGAACCATTGCATCAGCGGTGTCTCCTTAATGGACCAGCGGCGAGGCAATCGCCCGGTTGAGGCTGGTCTGTGCAATCATGTTTGTGTTCGGACAAAGAGAAAATAGATTCATCTCGGTCACTCCGGCAATGTCGACAATCGGGGCGACGCAGCCATCGCCCAGGATAGTTGCGCCCATCAGGCCGCCGACCCGATGGAGATGCTTTTCAAGACTTTTTACTACCACCTGCTGTTGACCTAACAACTCATCGACAACCAGCCCAACCTTGCGCGCGCCTGACTCCACGATGACGACCAGGCTCCGGTTGCCAGCCTTGCTGTCGCCGACACTGACCGCCGGAGTGCTTGCAAGACCGAGAAACCTCGAAAGGCGCAACAAGGGGATGGACTCTCCGCGAATGACGACGACCTCTCCTTGTTCGGCTATCCTTTGCACCTGGCCAGCCGAAGGTGCCACCGTTTCGATGACGGCCAGCAGCGGCAAAACCAGGGTGCGGTCGGCTACCCGCACAAGCAAACCTTCCAGGATTGCGAGCGTAAGCGGAAGTTCTATCGAGACGGTGGAACCGAAGCCTTTTCGGCTGTTCATCGTGACCACGCCGCTGAGCTGCTGAATATTTCGCTTGACTACGTCCATACCCACGCCGCGGCCGGACAGGTCCGTCACCTCATCGCGAGTGGAGAAGCCGGGTTCAAAGATCAGCATGCTCAGTTGTTCGTCTGTGAGCTGAGCCTCAGCCGTGATGAGCCCTCGCTCGATTGCTTTCGCCCGCACTCGCTGTGGGTCAATCCCTGCGCCGTCATCAGAGATGTCGATGGCAAGCCGGCCCGACCGATGGCAGGCACTCAGGGTGATCGTGCCCTGCTCGGCTTTTCCCGCCGCCACCCTTTGCGCCGGCGTTTCGATGCCGTGATCGGCTGCGTTGCGGATAAGGTGCGTCAATGGGTCGCCGAGCAGCTCCAGCATGCTCTTATCGATTTCTGTTTCTTCGCCGCTGGTTTGCAGCTCTATCTTTTTCGTCGTAGCCTGCGCGATGTCGTACACGGTACGGGTGTACCGGCCAAACAGCGAGCCGATCGGCATCATCCGAATACCCATGACACGCTCGTGCAGCTCGCGCATATTACGTTCCATCGATGCGACCGCATCGCGCAAACGAGGAAGCGATTCCGGTACGATCGACTCAACCATCTGCTGCGTCATCGCGTGCGCGATGACCAGTTCTCCTACCAGGTCGATGAGCCTGTCTACCTTGTCCGTGGAGACGCGAATGGAGCCTGCGTCGCCGCTTGCGCCGCTTTTTCTCGACGCGGTTGACGGGGCAGCGATGGGTGCCCGCACCGAAGCCACTTCGATGTCTGTCGACGAGGCGCTTTTCCCTGCGGCTACCGGTGGCGAGCTGGTCTCCGGACGTGCGAGCGCAGTCAATGGCTCAGGGGCAGATGGAAGCAGGGCTGCCGCACCTGAGGTGGTGATCCGCAGGCCACCTTGAGCAGGCTGATCTGCCACACGCGTGATCCGTACCTCGGCCAGATGCTCGACGAATTCGAAGACCTCGCGGAGCTCCCCTTCGTCAGCTTCAGTCTCCAACTCCATCGCCCAGCTCAGGTAGGAGAGAGCCGGGTCGAGTTCGGCCAGCGGCGGCAGGTTGGCAACGTTGAGAGTGCAGCGTCGCACGGAGCCGAGGCTTGCCAGGTTGCGCAGCAGGATGAGCGGATTGGTGCCGCTGCTGAACAGCTCCTGAACCGGCAGAAACTCGATGAGGTAGCACGCAGCGCTCGAAGCGCTGTCGATCTTGATTGCAGGGGGAGGAGCCACAGCCTGCTGTGCTGGAGGTTGCCCTGAACTGAGGGCTTCGATCTGTTCCAGCAGCTGGGGGACACCATCCGGCATGCTTGCGCCTTCTCCTGCGTCGAGGAGAGCTCGGAGCACGTCCACGGATTTGAGCATCAATCCGATCGCCTGCTCGGTGACGGTGAGTTCCAAGGAACGGAGTTTGTCCAGCAGGTTTTCCAGCGCATGCGTGAATCGAACAAGGTTTTGTAAGCCAAAGGAGCCGGCTCCGCCCTTGATCGAGTGCGCGGAACGGAAGATCGCGTTCATCAACTCCAGGTCAGCAGGGCTCTGGCGCAGGTCGAGCAGCGCCGTCTCCATGAACGCGACGTGCTCAGCGCTCTCCTGTAAAAAGGTCTGCCGGAATTGGCTTAGATCAATCTTCATCTCTGTCGCCGGACCTTACCTGCGTGGTGGGTGGTGAGTCGCTTTTCGGGGCCATCACAAGAGTGACGCCGTATTTGCCCGCCGTTTGAACGCCGGCGAGATCAGGGCAGAACCTTCGCCATGGTCTGCAGCAGCTTGTCCGGGTCGAACGGTTTGATAATCCAGCCCGTCGCGCCTGCGGCTTTCCCTTCTTCCTTTTTGGCGGCAAGTCCTTCCGTGGTGAGCATGAGAATCGGCTTGGTCTTCATCGCAGGTATCTTTCGTACGTTCTTGATCAGCGTGATACCGTCCATGACAGGCATGTTCAGGTCGGTGATCACCATGTCGACGACCACACCCTGCAGCTTGTCCAAAGCGTCCTGCCCGTGCTGCGCTTCCACGACCTCAAACCCGCCTTGACGCAACGTGTAGCCAACCATCTGCCTCATGGAGACTGAGTCATCGACAATCAGTATCTTGCGCACGATTTTCTAGTCCTCTCTTTGCGACTGCGCTACCTGCTGCCTAAAATAATTCGACATCGCCTGCCGGGGCTTCGATTTCGCCGCCGCCATCGACGGCTCGTTCTTCCCGCATGGTGTACGCACTGAAGCCGTCGTCGGCGCGCATGCCCTCGAACTCTCCTCCCGCAGGCGGGGGCCCTTCCAGACGGGCCTTCATGCACTCCAGATCTTCCACAACATGGGCGATGCGCTGCGCTACCCGATCCTGAAACTGCAAACCACGGATCGCAGCGCCGATGTCGTTCGCCAGCAATGCGCCATCCTCGGTCATACCGTTCAGCGCTTCTTCCATCTGGAAATGCGCGCTTCTGAGCTCATAAAGAGACTCATTGACCTTCTTTCGGCAGTCTTCAACGCGCTCATGATCCTTTTCGTGCATGCGCTCCAGATCTTCAAGCGTCGAGGCCGCGAGGGCGCGGAGGTCGTCGGCCAGGTCCCCAACCTTTGCCGTCACATCCTGCGACTTTTCTGTTTGCGCCGCCAGTTCCACGGCTACTGCTGAAAAGCCGACGCCAAAGCTGCCCGAATGCGCCGCCTCAATACGAGCGTTCAGCGCCAGGATCTTGTTGCCGCTTGCGATCTGATCGAGCTGGCGTAGCGCGATGCCGATCTGCTGCGAAGCGCGATCCATCTGCTGAATGCGCTCGATCGCCCGCTGCGAAACGGCGCCGGCCTCATCAATCGTGTTCATGATGTTGACCAGAGTCGAGCCGCATGTCTCGATCAGCTGCTCGAAGGAGGGTTGGCCGGAGCTTTTCGCGCCATCCCGGCCGAGAAAGCTGACCGTTTTATCGACCGTGGCCCGCGCGCGCTCGGCGATGCCCTGGAAGCTGGTGCAGACCGCGAGCACGGACTCCTCGATCTGGGCCGAGGTCTGCTGGAGCTGCGTGCTCATCTTTCCAAGGCGCGGCAACGAGCCAAGGATGTCTGCCTCAGACCCCTCGGAGGCGATCGGCGGCTTCCCCGTACCTGCTCGTCCGCCATTTGCTGCCAGACTCATGCTTGCTCCCACTGCTACGGACATGTCTGCTCCAGGCTCAGGCTAGCGGTAGGTGTTCTGTGGCACCGGCGCACTTGATCCATTGGCAAAGCGCGGCTGATGCGTTCTGAAGTTCCAGCCGGGCGCCACGCGCCTGCTGTTCCACCTGGAGCGCGAGCACAATCTGCAAAGAGCTAGCATCAAGGTGATCGACTCCGTCGAGGTCCAGCGTGACGCTGCGATGCTGTTCCAGCGCCGCAAGGGCTTTTTCACGCAGTTCGTCTACGGGCACCCACTCCCCCGAGCAGCCCGCGACAATTACCATGGCCTCGGGTGCGGCGGCGCTTTTGGCGCGCGACTTTCGCCGTTTTGCCGGCTGCGGCGAAGACGGCTCGCCGGCGGGTTGCTCCTTTGCCATATCTGTCCTTTCCCTACAATCTCCGTACCAGGCGCGAGGCAGACCGTTGTCCACCCTGTGGCGCCCAGTCTTGCCGGTAAGCAGGGTATCGACACAAAGCTCCTACAATTTCAGCCCTGGAGGTGTTACTTCAGTTTGCCCGGCCTGATTCCTTAACCCGTCCAAGGCCACCCGGCATCTACTCGAAGACCACAAAATTCCCTGTCCAGGTCCCTCCACTCGATGAAACGCAGCGATCTCATCCTGGTCCCCTTGCTTGAGGCAGCCCTGATTCTGGTAGCCGGTCTGGCCGGGTGGATGGCCCACCAGCCGCTGCTTTTTTCAAGCCTCGGCCCCACGGCGTACGAGATGATCGAGACCCCCCACCGTCAAACCGCGCGGCCTTCGAACATCCTCGGCGGACACCTGATCGGCCTCCTGGCCGGGTACCTGGCGCTGCTGCTCACCCACGGCTGGCAAGCTCCCGCCATCTCCTCGGCCGGCGTTCCACTGCCCCGGGTCTGGGCGGCTACGCTGGCTACTCTGCTTACCGTCTTTGGAACCCTGCTGCTTGGGGTTACCCAGCCTGCCGCAATCTCTACTTCTCTGCTGATTGCGAGCGGGACGCTGCAGACGCCTCGTGACGCAGCGGTGATTCCAGCCGCCGTGCTCCTGATGACCGCGGTCGGCGAGCCGGTACGCAGGATGCGTTTGCGCGGCCCAGGGCGAGGTGCGGCAAAGTCGGCAAAAGGTTAGTTTCAGCCTGGCGGTGTCCACAGCCAGCCGGCCTCAAGCCCGGGCCGTGGCTGCATGACCACACCAAAAGCAAGCGACACTTCAAGCTGCTACCATGCGTGGGCAAATGCATAAGATGGACGCAAGCCTGCCGGAGACGCGAGCAGGCGCGATGCCCGTGCGCCTTGACGCACAAACTTTTCCCCTACTCGTGAGGCTTTCGACCATGCATGTTCGCTTACAATCCCCAGTTTTCAAGATCCTTCCTATAACCATGCTGCTCGGCGTCCTGCCTGCGCACGCGCAGTCGACGCTGGGCGCAATTAACGGTACCGTGCATGATGCGAGCGGAGCTGTTCTGCCAGGCGCACACCTGACCCTGCACCGGGAAGAAAGCAACACCGATCGCGAAGCGACGGCGAACGCTGAAGGCAGCTTCAGCGCCCTGGACGTGCAGCCCGGAACCTACACCATTACGGTTGCCGAGCCGGGCTTTGCCACCAGCGTAAATACCAAGGTGCATCTTGAGCCGCGGCAGCTGCTCCGCCTGGACGTGGCAATGCAGCCGGCGGCAACCAACGAGGTCGTCCAGGTGGATGCGAGCGACGCCGGCACGATCCAGACGGAAAGCGCGTCGATCTCTGCGGCGCTCGGTACGCGCGATGTGCTGAACCTGCCGGCCAACTATCGCGGGGCGGGGTCCACTTCGCCGCTCAGCGTGATCCAGACCCTTCCCGGGGTGCAGCCTGACTCAGGCGCGTACCCCCCGCAGCCGTCTGCCTCGCCCAACCCCAGCGTCAAGTTCTCGATCCAAGGAGGCCTGCCGTCTCAGTCGGAGACTACGGTGGACGGGATCACGGCGCAAAATATGACGTCGAACAATATCCAGGCCGATGCATTTCCTTCAGCCGAGTCGATTGCTGAGATCCGTGTCGACGGAGTCAACAACAACGCCGAGTTCGGCCAGCCCGGCGAGATCACCACCATCACGCGCTCGGGCGGCAACCGCGTGCATGGTTCCGCTTTCTGGTACTTCCAGAATCGCGCCTTCGATGCCATTCCTTACGGGAGCAATGCTGCCAACAAGCCGCAAAAAGTGGCCAATGATTTCGGCGGTTCCGCCGGCGGACCGGTCGTCGTCCCGCACCTCTACAACGGGCACGATAAAACGTTTTTCTTCGGCACGTATGAAGGTCTTCGCTACCCGCAGGCAAGCGTGGTCCACTACCTGGTGCCCACAACGCGTATGAAGGCGGGCGACTTTTCGCAGGAAACGGCAACCTTGAACAATCCCTTTACCGGAACACCCTACACCGGCGCGCGCCTGCCTTCGATCAATCCTACTTCGGCCGTCTTTCTCTCGCTCTTTCCCGACCCGAATATCCTGGCCAATCAATCCGTTCAAAGCGCGGCTGCCAACCTGGGCTACAACTACCTGAGTACACGGCGCAATGACATCCACTCCAACCAGTACGACGTGCGCGCGGACCAGACCCTTTCGCAAAAGGTTACTTTCTTTGCGCGGTACACCGACAAGAGTATCGACCAGGTGCAGCCTGGGCAGCTTGCCTTGCCGGATGGCATTGCCAATGCCCGCTACCACATCTTTGCCACGGCCATCAACTACGCGTTGACTCCGAACCTGGCGAATGAGTTTCGCTTCGGTTTCACGCTGGAAGAAGATGGGAGCTCAAACGGCTTTAACGGGCAGGCGCTGACCGACAGCGCAAACTTCAATGGCATCTCCAAAACATTTCCATTCAACGGCATCCCTTACTTTGGCTTTCAGCAGCTTACTTCGGTCGGCAGCCGGCTTAACCAGAGTGAGCAGTCCCGGGTCTTTCAGTATGTGGACAATGTGACCTGGCAGCGCGGCACGCACACCGTCAGGGTGGGTACCGATATCCGTCACCTTGCGGCAATTACTCCGCTCAGCTTCGCGCCGTCGGATAACTACGGCAACTTCGCCTTTGTCGGCACGGGCAGCTTTACCGGGCAGGAGTTTGCCGACTTTCTTATCGGTGCCCCGCACGAGTCGCAGACCGACAACGTGACTTCCAATAACAACGGCACCGCCAACGCCTATGCCGTCTACGCACAGGACAGCTGGAAAACAACCCCGCGGCTGACGTTGAGCTTCGGCCTTCGCTATGAGTTTCATCCAGCCTTTGCGACCACAACCAACGCCATAGGAAATTTCGATCCTTCGACCCCTAAATCCGGGCGCATCCTTTATAACGCCGGGCAGGTCGGCAACGTTGATCGACAGGAGATGGCCAACGTCAATGCTTGCGCAACGCCGGGTATCGCCAATCCTTACGCTACAAACAGCGTGATCAACGGCGCACCGTGCACACCGGTACTCTCAAATGCTCAGGCCGGGCTGCCTGCCGGGCTGCGCACCTCGCCCAAGCTGCGTTTCGAGCCTCGCTTCGGCTTTGCCTTCCGCCCTACCGGGTCCGACCGCACGGCCATCCGCGGCGGTGTCGGCTACTACAACATCACCACCACCGGCGCGCTGTTCTATGCGCTTACCGGCACAGTCAGCGCCAATCTGCAGACCTTCTACAATGCGCAGACAGCCGCTGGGCCTTCCATCCTGTTTCCCAACGTTTCTACGGCTGGAAGCACGTTTGCACCGCAGTACGGAAGTACGACCTTTTACTCCGCTGTCGATGTCAACTGGCACGACCCTTACTCCTTGCAAAGCAATTTATCGATCGATCGCGACCTCGGAAACAACTTCGGCTTGCGGCTTTCCTATGTCGGACTCAAGACGTGGCACTTGATCTGGCAGCCGGAGTTCAACATGCTGCCTTTATCCACTACGACCACGGCCGCCTCGCAGCCGCGCAGCGCCTTCCCGTTCCCAAACTTCTTCAGCATTCCCGACCGCGCTACCTCCGCGCAGGCAAGCTACCATTCCGGGCAGGTAGAGCTTTCGCACCGGTTTACGCGTGGGCTTTCTTTCGATTCCGCATACACCTTTGCCAAGAACCTTTCCGATAACCAAGGCACCTATGGCGCCGCGAACGGGCAGCAAAGCTTTGTCGACGAGCAGGGTGGATACAACGCGACCTACACCTACGACCGCGCACTCGATTATGGCAACGTCACGGGCACACGGCGTCATCGCTGGCTTTCAAGCAGCGTGTACGAGCTGCCCGTCGGTCGCGGCAGACGCTTTGGCGGCGGCATGGGCCGCTTGCCCGATGAGGCAATCGGCGGCTGGCAGCTCGCCGGTATCTTTCTTTACCAGACCGGCCCGTTTCTCACCCCATATATTCCCTATGGCACGGCTGACCCGTCGGGTACCGGCTCCGGCTCGCTTTTCGGATCGCAGCAGCGGCCAGACCGCGTGGCAAACGGAAACTCCGCGCACCGGTCCCGCTCGCAATGGTTTAACAACAACGCTTTCGCCTGCCCGGGTTCGCAGGGCTTCGCCTCGCTCCAGGCCGGCCACTGCAACGTCGGCGGAGTGGACGCGAACGGCAATCCTGTCGCTCCGATCGGGCGCTTCGGGAACTCCTCGGTAGGCGACGTGGTCGGTCCCGGTACGGTCAGCCTGTCTACCGGGTTGAGCAAATCCTTTGCGGTCACTGAGGGCGTACAGCTGCGTGCAGAGGGTACCTTCACCAATGTACTGAACCACACCAACCTGGCCGACCCTATCCTTGACGTGACCAGCCCCTCGTTTGGAACCATCACCAGCGCACGCGGTTCCGACTTCGGCGGCAACCGCACCGGG
>CAXTPL010000019.1:24895-30447 GCA_964246065.1 uncultured Acidobacteriaceae bacterium | reverse complement strand
GCGAGCCGGTCTCCGGCAGCAGGCTGAGGTGAAACTTGCCGGCGACCTCACGCCCGAGCTGCCGCACCAGCACGGCGCGCGCTGCTTCCACGCCTGCCGGCTCAGGCTGCGCGGGGCTCGAGATGCTGCCGGGCACGCCGGCTGAGGAGACAGGCTTCAGGGCAGCCGACGGGGAAGCCGTTGGGGAAGGGATCGGGGCAGCAGGGAGCAACTCGGGACGCGTGGCGGCGCCGAGGCCTGGCTGCAGCGCCGCAAGCGCGGCCCCTGTGCAGCTGGCTCCCACAAATTGCCTGCGCGTCCAAGCCACGGCTGGAGCCTCCTTGAAAGATGCCGAACTATGGCAGCACCTCCAACAAACAGGGAGGCAAAAATTACCGTAATTTCTGCGGTTTGATTGTAAAACACGAGCGACCATGAGCCTCGTTCGCATGCGGCTCTGCACTGCGCGTCCCGGATTATAGGCTGCCGCCATCGACAAGCGCAGTTTGCCCGGGGACCTGCGCTGCATGCCCGATCTGGCTACGTCCGTCGATCATCTCTCAAGTCCACAACCTTGCCCGAGCCCTGGCACCTTTATCCTTTGAGGAGAATTTGAAAGGTTCGCAGCGACCGGTGCGCGCAGACAGGGTAGCCAAGACAGGCGCGCCCGGTCGCACGACAGGGAGAGGCCGGTCGGCTTTGGGAGCGGCTAGCGCCGGTTTTCGCCGCAGAAACGGGGCCCGCTTGCCGTGGAGGCCTCCTTCGCCACGCTCTGGTTGATGTGTACTTTGGTACTTGGGCAGAGCGCGACAGGGCCCCCGCGCGTAGAATGTTGGATGATGCCCATGGCGGGAGGCCTTTCGGCTCCCGGCCGTGCGGCCCACTTACGCTATGAGCGCTACGCATCTAGAACCCGCCCAGACTCTTTCTTCCTCTTTCATTCATGATCAGGTGTTTGCTACCTATCGCCGGTGGGGCTACCTGCAGGCCAGGCTCGATCCTTTAGGCCAGTATCTGGCGGAGCAGCCACTGCCGGAGGATCTGCCGGAGTATCCCGGTTCCGAGGCGCTGCTGCAGGCCGAAGTGCAGGCCGCGCGCCAGGTGTACAGCGGAACCGTCGGCGCAGAGTTTATGCACATCGCTGACCGGCGGCGGCGCGACTGGATTGCCGCCCGGCTTGAAGCGGAGCAGACCCGGCTCGACAAGGCCGGGCAGCGGCGAGTGCTCAACCAACTGATTCGCGCAGACCTGTTTGAACAGGTCATCCAGTCGCGGTACCTGGGGACCAAGCGATTTTCGCTCGAAGGCGTGACCGCGCTGATCCCGTTTTTGGACGAACTGCTGAACCGTGCCGCCGGGCTGGGCGCGCAAAAGGCGATGCTCGGGATGAGCCATCGCGGGCGCCTGAGCGTGATGGTGAATACCTTCGGCAAGCAGCCTTCGCATATTTTTTCAAAGTTTGAGGATGTGGACCCGCGCTCGTTCCTGGGCGGCGGCGATGTGAAGTATCACGTGGGTGCGACGGCTCAGTTTCCTACGCGTGCCGGCGGCACAATGGCGCTGCACCTGGTGTCCAATCCGAGCCACCTGGAGGCGGTAAATCCGGTGGCGATGGGCCGTGCGCGCGCCAAGCAGGTGCGGCTTGGCCAGGGCGGCGAAGCGAAGGTGCTGCCGATCGTCATCCATGGCGATGCGGCCTTTGCGGGGCAGGGTGTGACGGCAGAAACGCTGAACCTGGGCGGGATCGCAGGGTATACCGTCGGCGGGACCATCCATATCCTGGTCAACAACCTGATCGGCTTTACAGCGGAGCCGGACGAGGTGACGGCAACGCGCTTTGCTTCCGATCCCGCCAAGCGACTGGCCATCCCCGTCTTCCATGTCAACGCGGAAGACCCGGACGCGGTGTCGCGCATTGCGGCGCTGGCGGCGGAGTATCGCTACGAGTTCCAGTCCGACGTGGTAGTGGACCTGATCGGGTACCGGCGGCATGGGCACTCGGAGGTAGACGACCCGACGATCACGCAGCCGTTGCGGTATGCGCGGATCAAGAGTCATCCGCCGCTCTATGAGCTGTACGCGAAGCAGCTGGGTATCGACATTGCAGACCAGGTACGCGAGGTGCAGGGCGAGTTTGTTGCGGCGCAGCGGGCGGCGACCGAGATCCAGAAGCGGACATCCCTGGCGACGCTGCCGGACTACTGGTCACCTTACAACGGCGGTCCGTACAAGCCGGAGTATGAGGTAGAAACCGGGCTGCCGCGTGAAGAGATTGCAGCGCTCAGCCAAAAGCTGTGCGCGTATCCCGGTGGATTCCGGATCCATGCGAAGTTGAAAAAGCTGCTGGAGCAGCGGGCGGAGATGGGTGCCGGGTCGCGGGCTTTCGATTACGGCATGGCTGAGGCCGTGGCGTTTGCATCGCTGTTGAAGCGCGGTACGCCGGTGCGGCTCAGTGGCCAGGACTCTGAACGGGGCACATTCAACCAGCGCCACTCGGTCTTGATCGATACGGTCGATGAGTCGACCTTTGTGGCATTAAACCACGTGAGTGAGGGGCAGGCGCCGTTTGAGGTGTATAACTCCGCTCTGAGCGAAGCCGGGGTGCTGGGGTTTGAGTACGGCTACAGCCGCGACTACCCCGAGGCGCTGGTCTTATGGGAGGCCCAGTTCGGCGACTTTGCCAATGGCGCCCAGGTGATCATCGACCAGTTTCTTGCGGCGGCCGAAGATAAGTGGGGGCTGCTGGCTCATGTTGTTCTGCTGCTGCCGCATGGGTATGAGGGGCAGGGGCCGGAGCACTCCTCAGCCCGCGTGGAGCGGTATCTGCAGTTAGCCGCGCACGATAATATGCAGATCGCGCAGCCTTCGACTGCGGCGCAGTACTTCCACCTCTTGCGGCGGCATATGTTGCGTAAGTGGCGCAAGCCGCTGGTGGTGTTTACGCCCAAGAGCATGCTGCGGCATCCCAGCGCTTCTTCGCCGATTGAGGACCTGGCAGCGCCGATGTTCCAGAACGTGCTGCCGGAGACGGGCGTGACCACTGCGACCCGGCTGCTGCTGTGCACGGGCAAGATCGGCCATGAGCTGCGGACGGAGCGCGAAAAGCGCGGCGATACCTCGACCGGAATTATCTCGGTCGAACAGCTGTATCCCTGGCCCGAGGCGGAGATCTGCGCAGCCATCGATGCGCACCCCGAGGCCAAGGAAGTGGTGTGGGTGCAGGAAGAGCCGGAGAATATGGGGGCGCTCTCGTTCGTGATGCCGCGGCTGCGGAGGATGGTCGGCGGCCGCCATGTGCTGAGCGTGAAGCGGTCCGCAGCGGCGAGCCCTGCGACGGGGAGTGCGAAGGCGCACGAGATGGAGCAGCGGACGCTGATTGACCTGGCGCTGAGCCACGGGTTGCATGAGAAGGCTGGGGCGGGGAAGTAGATTCACGATAAAGGAGGAGAGAGCAGGCTTCGCTAGCTCTCCTCCCTTGTGCAATTACAGTGAACTCCAGGCAAGCTCTGTAAATCGGCTGGGCACTATCATCTGCTTAATCGCACAGCCATTTTCATCAGCTTTCCGGGCAAACACCATGCTTGAAAGACGGTAATCATCCTGACTTGTATAAGTGCCATACGTGATTGAATAACCTCGCAGATCCAGGCTCTTAGCCGCAATCAGTAAGGCCCTACAGGCGTCCAGCTTTTCTTCATGAGAGCGCATCACTCCATACACATCGTTATAATCTCGCAAGAGGTCCTTGAAGCGCGCTGAATCGTCTGCTGCTTCCTCCGTAATGAAATGATCGTCGATTATCATACCGTCCGTACCTAACACCGCCTCAGCATCCTTGAGGCAAGCAAACCGGTGTGCTTCGATCACCATTAAGTCTTGGAGCCGTTTCTTTGCGGTTCGGACGGCCTCTTCCTCACTCAATACATGCCGCGGGCCAATGAAAGACTTTTCGTCCATGCGGAGTGCTTTTGCTATCCGTCGAAGGCTTTCTTCGCTCACCTTCTCGCCGCCTTCAATGCGTTGAACCGTGCGCTCAGTGATGCCCGCTTCATGAGCAAGAGTGAACTGCTTCATGCTAGCCAAGTTACGCATCATGGTCACTGCTTTGCCAATCTCCTGTGGCGTGAGGCACCGGAACTCCCGTTCAATCTCTTTAGTCATTGTGGAAACCCTCCACCTGCAGAGTTACACGAGAGCTAGCGTGCGGGAACAGCATTTCCCCGACAGCAGCCCGACAGTGACATACGGCTACGAACCGCTTTTCAAGCCGTGACATCACCCCAGTGAGAAGGCTGGGCTTCGGCGGCGATTCTCTTTAGTTCGGGGAGGATGTTGCCGAGGGCGACCGGTTCGGCGTTCTTGGTGCCCAGCGCGAAGTAGAGGGCGCGGTAGAGGGAGAAGAGACGGTTGTACGTCGCGTGAGCTAGGGGATCCGGTTCGCAGGTTTTGTAGTCGAGGCATAGCTTGGCCTGGGCTTCTTCAATAGATTGAAAGGCACCAGCGGCGACCAGGGCGAAGATGCCGGAGCCGAGCGAGGTGGGGATGCCGGCGGGCACGAGCACCGGTTTGCCAAGGACGTCGGCATAGACCTGATTGAGCACGGTGTTGTTCTGCGGAATGCCGCCGGCGTTGATGACGCGCTCGACGGGGACGCCGTTTTCGGCCATGCGCTCGAGGATGATGCGGGTGTGGAAGGCGGTGCCTTCGATGGCGGCGAAGAGTTCATCCTGCGCGGTGTGGATCAGGTTCCACCCCAGGGTCACTCCGCCTAACTCGGAGTTGACCAGGACGGTGCGGTCGCCGTTGTCCCAGCTGAGACGGAGCAGGCCCGTCTGGCCGGCGCGGTATTGCTCCAATCCCTGCGCGAGGTCGCGGACCTTCGTTCCGGCGCGCTTGGCAATGGCTTCAAAGATGTCGCCGGTGGCAGAGAGCCCTGCCTCAACGCCGGTGTAGGCAGGGTGGACGCTTCCCGGAACAACGCCGCAGACGCCAGGGACGAGCGTAGTTTTCTTTTCCATGGCGATGATGCAAGTGGAGGTGCCGACGACGTTGACCACGTCGCCCTCGCGGCAGCCCGCGCCGATCGCGTCCCAGTGGGCGTCGAAGGCGCCGACCGGAATGGGGATGCCGGCGCGGAGGCCCATCTTCTCGGCCCAGGCGGCGGCTAAGTTCCCCGCGATGGTATCGGAGGTCTCATAGGTGCCCTGAAACTTGTCGCGGATACCTTCAAGAAGCGGATCTAACTTCGTAAAGAATGACTGCGGGGGGAGGCCGCCCCACTTCGGGTTCCAGAGCCACTTATGGCCCATGGCGCAGACGCTTCGCTTGACCTGGGCAGGATCTGCGATGCCGGCCAGGGTGGCCGCGACCATGTCGCAGTGCTCAAAGGCCGTGGCCAGTTCGGCGCGGCGGTCGGGGTTGTGGCGAATCCAGTGGAGCAGCTTGGCAAAGCCCCACTCGTGCGAGTACACGCCGCCGCACCACTCGATCGCTTCGAGGTTTTCTTCGCGGGCGAGCGCGGTAATTTGCTGCGCTTCTAACTTGGCGCGGTGGTCGCACCATAAGTAGTACTC
>CAXTPL010000019.1:8470-24885 GCA_964246065.1 uncultured Acidobacteriaceae bacterium | reverse complement strand
GCCCAGCGGCTGCATCGTCTTGTCGACCATCACTACGCTGGAGCCGGTCGTGTCGAGGGCGATGGCCGCGATAGTCTGGCCGTCTACGCCCGACTCTTCGAGCACCTTGCGTGTGGCCGCGACGAGCGCGTTCATCTGGTCCTCGTGCGACTGCGTCGCGTAGTCAGGGTCTTCGCGCTTGCGGTGGAGCGGGTACTCGGCGGAGGCGGTACCTAGCCGGCCTTGTTCGCTGTCGAGCAGAGTGACGCGAACGCTTAACGTTCCGAAGTCGACACCGGCTACTGTTGTGCTTGGCATTGTGTTACTCCTGGTGCGTACGTTCGTAAGTCAAGGGCAACAGCGGATCCTTCGCTACGCTCAGGATGACCGTCTTTTCTTAAAAGCTAACGAGCCAAACCGCCTGCGCAGCTAGCGGCCACTTCGTGGCGCAAGAGCTTGTCTCCCCCGCGACCTATCGGGGGAGACAAGCTCTTGAAGCGCCGCAGGCAGAACGCCCCCCACGACGTGGGCGCCTCCCGCGCAGGGGGTCTTAGGCTTCGATAGCGCCGTGGTGATGCATGTCCCAACCCAGGTACGTCGTTGCCGCTTCATAAACAGGGGCAGCTACTGTGGAGAAGTTGGCCGCTACGTGGTGCTCATAGGCGTTGCGGCAGATGTAATGCAGCAACTTCTGCATCTTCGGGATGCGGCAAACGCCGGCGCCTCCAAAGGTTTCAAGCGGATCGTTGGTGAACTCTCCCTCGCCAACATAGCCGCGGATTTTACCCGTAAGGTCGTCAGTTGAGAAACGGAGATAAGTCATGGCGCCTGCCTTGACGCGACCGACGCAGGTGCCGAACGTATTCTCTTTGCCGACGGTGCCCGCGATAATGGCCTGGAAGTCCATGATGACCGACTCAAAGAAATGCTTGGGCAGGTTGGCGCAGTGGAAACAGACGGCCTTGTCCGGGTCGTCGCCATAATTGTTGTTCCAGTCCAGCAGGGCACTGGGGGTTTCAGACGCGAGGGCAAGGCCGTACATGCTGAGCACGCCGGCAACGTCGGTCTCACACGCCGAGGAGAAGAGGTTTTCGCTCATCATGCTCATAACGGTGCAGGGAACGACGCCAAAGTATTCTTCAAGCGAGGTCCAGCACTGGATCGCGGAGATGGTGCAGTAGGTTTCGCTCATCCAGCCGTCGATGACAGCGCCGAGCTTGGCCATCTTCATCAACGCCTCAGCCGGAATGCCTTCTGTGGGGACGTAGCGCTTGATGGCGTCGAGTTTTTGCTGCGCCGGGTCAGCACTGTCGGCCATGCGGTTGATGCGGCCGATAATCTCAGACAGATCGAGCGTTTCTACCGAGATGCCGTGGTATTCGAGGATCTTCTCTGAGTAGCGGACGGTATTGAAGGCCGCAGGACGCGCTCCAATTGCGCCGATGCGGAGGTTTTTGAAGCCGTTGACGACGCGGCAGGTGGCGGCGAACTTGGCAAGGTCGGCCGCAAAGCCGGCAGATTGCGGATCGACGGTGTGCAGCGCAGTGAGTGAATACGCAATGTTGTATTGCGCCAGGTTGTTGCAGGCCGACATCTTGCCGCAAAAGGAGTCGCGCCGGTGCGAGATCTTCATGGTCTCGGTGCGGTCGGGCGTGGCCTGGACCAGCACTGGCACCTTCAAGCCCGACAGCCGGATCGCGTCGACGATGGCGCGCTCTTCGCCGAAGTTGGGCAGCGTGACGATGATGCCGTCGATAGCGTCGGCATTGGCCTTGAAGAGTGCGGCGCAGTGACGGGCGTCGTCAGGCGTCTGAACGGCTCCATGCTGGGTCTGGTCGGCCGAAAGGATCACGTATTTGTAACCGAGCTTAGTCAGAACCGCGGTAATGTGGTCATGGCCTTCTTTAGCCAGGTGATGCGGAAAGAAGCCGCGACTGCCGACGATGACGCCGAAGGTAAGTTGTTTGCTCATGGTCGTTCTTGTCCTTAGTGGAAGCGTTTGTTGGAATGAAGCGGCGCGGCTTAGGCGCGCCTGGGCCAGAACTTGATAGTGTAGGCGAGCCCGGCGAGGGTCATCAAAGCACCCCACCAGACGGCCGGGTGCAGGGAGCTGAGCACAGGCGGATGAACAAGCGGGTGCGAAAGCTCCCACACGCCGGTAGCAAAGATGATGAGGCCGAAGGCAAGGAACTGAACGCCGGCAAAGAACCAGATCGATAGCTCGGTACGCATACGTTGCTCCTTGTGGCTCGCTCGGCCAACTTACCAGAAGATGATATTCAAGATGATAAAGCCGGTGGCAACAGCGCAGGCCCAGACGATAGGTTTTTGCCACCAATGATCGTCGTGCTCATCGGGCAAGGGCACCACGCCGTAGACAAGCCCTTCCAGTTCGCGCACAGGCCGCGGCTGGGTAAACAGGCTGACCACAATCGTCACAACAACGGTGACGATCCACACCCACAGCGCGCGGTACAGGTTTTCTGCCATATCTTTCGCATCTGCTGAAAGGGCAACGTAGCGCAGGGCGGCCGGGTCTTCCTTGACCCAGAGCCAGAGCGAAATGGCCGTCACTGTGCCTGCGAGCAGCCCCCAAAAACCGCCTGCCTTGGTAGGGCGCTTCCACAGCATTCCCAGGATGACCACGCCGAAGAGCGGCGCGATAAAGAAGGAGAAAAGCTGCTGCACGTAATCCATGATGGAGGCCGCATGCTGCACCAGGTATGCGGTGCCGACAGAGATCAGCACACCTACCAGAGTCGACCAGCGTCCCATCGCGACATAGTGCTTGTCGGTCGCTTTCTTGTTCATGAAAGCGCCGTAGATGTCATAGGTCCAGACGGTGGAGAAGGCCGAAACATTGCCTGCCATGCCGGACATGAAGCCCGCGATCAGCGCGGTCACGCCGAGGCCGAGCAGCCCGGGTCCGAGATACCGCACAAGCAGCAGCGGCAGCACTTCGTTGTAGGAGTGGCCGCCGGTGGCTACGGCCTGTGCTTCGCCGACCAGGTGAAAGGGCAGCACGGAGATGGCGAGGAGCCCCGGCAGGATCACGATAAAGGGCACGGCCATTTTGAAGGCCGCGCCGAGGATCGGAGCCATGCGGGCAGAACGGATATTGTCTGCCGAAAGCACGCGCTGCACGACCAGGAAGTCCGTTGTCCAGTAGCCGAAGGAGATAACAAAGCCCAGGCCGAAGACGATACCTGTCCAATGCACGCCCATGGGGTTGGTATTGAAGTGCCCAAGGCCGGACCAGAGATGGACATACTGCATGGAGCCCATGCGCTGGACCATCTGCGCTTTGAGGTTGGTCCAGCCGCCCACTTCAATCAAGCCCAGGATAGGAACCAGCAGCGCGCCGAGCCAGATGAGCAGGAACTGCAGCACTTCGTTATAGATGGCAGAGCGCAGGCCGCCGAGCGCGACATAGACGGCAACCGTGATCGAAGAGACCCAGATGGAAAAGTTGAGGTTCCACCCGAGAACGACCTTCATCACCAGCGCCATCGAGTACATATTGATGCCCGACATCAAGACAGTCATGAAGGCGAATGAGATAGCGGAGACAAAGCGCGCTCCTTCGCCATAGCGCAACGCCAGGTAACCCGGAACCGAGTTGACCTTGGAGATGTAGTAGAAGGGCATCATGACGATGCCGAGAAAGAGCATGGCGGGGATGGCGCCGATCCAATACCAGTGCGCGGCGAGTATCCCGTACTGGTAGGCCGAGCCGGCCCAGCCCATAAGCTCAAGCGAGCCAAGGTTGGCCGAGACAAAGGAGAGTCCGGCAATCCAGGCGGTCATCTCGCGCCCGGCCATAAAGAACTCTTCAGAGGTATTGGCCGCTCCGCGCAGATGAAAGCCGATAAAGATGACGATGCCAAAGTAGACCGCGATCACAAGAACATCGACGCCGGTCAACGAGGCCAGCGTCGTTTTCTCATGGATAGAGGCGGCGGTGGACTGGAAGAAGCCGAGGGTTCCGGCGCCAGGAGCAAGGAGACGCGAAAGCGAAAGAAGCATGGGCGATTCGAGCCTCGTGGGGAACAGGGTACCGGAGCAGGGATGCCGGAGCGTGACCGGCAAGCGCCTAAAAGCTTACATGGCGCAAGGCTGCCTTGAGAAAGCGCACCGGTCGCGGAGGCCAGCCGGCGAGGCAGCCCGGATCGGAGGCGCGGACGCTGTAAAGATGAATGCGCTCATGGCTGGCCTTGTCCGTAGGTGGCAGTGTTCCCGTGTTTGCGGAAGTAGTGGCGATCAAGCAAAGCCTGCGAGACCGAAGAGGCTTGCGGATTGACGATCAAGGTTCGCGTGGCGATGCGGGCCACCGCTTCAAGTACTACCGCGTTGTGGGCGGCATCCTCAGCGGTCTTGCCCCAGGCAAAAGGGGCGTGGCCGGCCACCAGGCACCCGGGGGTCGCATCCGGGTCAAGATCGCGAAAGCGTCGCACAATGGCGAGCCCGGTGTTGTGGACGTATTCGCCGGCGATCTCGTCCGGAGACAACACGTCGGTGACCGGAACAGGACCGTAAAAGTAGTCCGCATGGGTGGTACCGTAGGCCGGTATGGCACGGCCGGCCTGCGCCCAGGCGGTCGCATACTCGGAGTGGGTGTGGACCACGCCGCCGATGCTTGGAAAAGCCCGGTAGAGCAAAAGGTGCGTGCCGAGGTCAGAGGAGGGCTTGAGCTTGCCATGGACGATCTTGCCTTCCATGTCGCTGATCACGATATCGTCAGCCGTCATGGACTCGTAGGCTACGCCGCTCGGTTTGATGGCGACCAGACCCTGTTTACGGTCGATGCCGCTGGCATTGCCCCAGGTGTAGAGCACCAGGCCGCGGCGCACCAGTTCCAGGTTGGCTTCAAGGACGTTGGAGCGAAGTTCGTCGAGCATGGGATCATTCTCCTTCTGACAGGCCGGGCGGTAACGGGGGGGGGCGGCTGGCAAACGTTTTCTCGCACAAGCAGCCTAAGCGTTCTACACTGGCGCAGTCAAGCAGCCTTTCTTCCCCGTATTCTAAGCATTGAGGGGTCGCGTCCAGGATGAAGAAAACCAGGCAGCAAAGCTCGGAAAAAAGGCGTCTCGATATTCGCGATGTCGCCAGGCATGCCGGTGTTTCAATCGCCACGGTCTCCCGCACCATCAACGCGGTGCCCACCGTTGACAAGGAGCTGGCCGCGCGCGTGAGGCGCTCCATCCAGGAGCTCAACTACTTTCCCAATACCCAGGCGCGCTCGCTTGTCTCCGGCCGCAGCCGCCTGCTGGGTCTGCTCATCTCCGAGATCACCAACCCCTTTTTCCCGGAGCTGATTCGAGGGTTTGAAGATGTCGTCATCGAGCATAACTACGAGTTGCTGATCGGCTCTACCAACTACGAGCCGCGCAGACTCGAGGTTTGTATCCGGCGCATGGTCGAGCGCAACGTAGAAGGCGTCGCCGTCATGACCTTCGGCATCGAGGCGCCGCTGCTGGAGGAGCTGGTCGCGCGCAACATCCCCATGGTCTTTGTCGACATGCCGGTAGAAAGCGAGCGGGCGCAGGCCCTGCATGTGGACTATGAGCAAGGCATCGGCGAAGCCATTGAACATCTGCGCAGACTGGGGCATACGCGCATCGCCTTTGTAACCGGCCCCATGCGCCAGCGCACCTGCCAGTTGCGGCTCGAGGCTTATACCCGCGCCATGGAGCAGTGCGGCCTCGTCGTGCAGCCGGCTCTTGTTATCCCTGGCGACCATACCCTGACCTGCGGCCTGGGCGCGGCGGACGCACTCCTGCGTCTCAAGGATCGACCAACCGCTGTGCTTTGTTCCAATGACATGATGGCCATTGGAGTGCTCAGGCATCTGGCCGCTGCGGGTGTTCGCGTGCCGGGGGAGATCTCCGTGATCGGCTACGACGACATTCAGCTGGCCGAGTATGTGTACCCGCCGCTTACCTCGGTTTGTATGTCGAGGAGCGACCTGGCGCGCGGCGCTTTTTCCGTGCTGCGAGCCTATATAGAAAAAACACCGCTGCAACAGCCGACGCGCATTCCCACGCGCCTGGTGGTGCGTGAATCTACCGGGCCGGCTGTTTCCGATACTCACGCGCCTGCGCCGGCGCGCAAGCCGCGCGCTCGCGTCAAGCCAATGGGCGGCAGCCCTGGGCAGGAGCTGGGATCTGGCTTGCCGGTGTAGGGTACAGCACTTCAAAAGACTGCGGCCGCCGCCCCAAGGAGAGCGGCGCTGCCAATGGAGATTGCAGGCCCGGAGCGCCGCCTGCGCGCGAGGCTGCGGCCGCGATGCATGCGCCCTACGTTCTGGCGGCTGTGCGCGCTTTTGCAGGCATCGGCTGCGGGGGCCGTGCGCGCCCAGTGGCGATCTCAAGAAACGCGTGGCCGGCGCGGGTGAGCGACTTTTCTTTGCGATACACGAGCGCCAGCTCGCGACTGATGCGAAATCCCTCCAGCCGCAAGATGCGCAGCAGCCCCGCGCGCTCATCGGCACCGACGACGGCGCGGGGTAAAAATCCGATGCCGAGCCCGGCGGCGATCAAACGCTTGAGCAGCTCGCGCGATTCCACTTCCATGGCCACGCGCGGCTGCGCATCATGGCTGCGAAAAAGCTCATCGAGCTGTTCGCGCTGACGCCCCTGCTTGGGCAGCACGACCGGATACTGCAGGAGCTCGGGCAGCGTGATCTGTTCGCGCCCCGCAATGGGGTGCGCGTTGGGAGCGACCAACACCACTTCATCCTTGTGGATCACATCGACCAGCAGGCGGGCATCCTTGACGGGCAGCGAAACGATGCCGAAATCCACCTCGCGATTGAGAACAGCCTCGATGGTGCGCGCGCGATCGGCGCGAACAATCTTGAGCGACACGCGGGTGTATTCGCGCTTGAACTGCGCAAAGACCTGGGGAAGAACGTAAAGGCTGGTCGCCTCATTGGCGCTGATGGCGATCTCGCCGCGCGGCGAGCGATGGAGCTCAGAGATGGTGACGCCGATGTGCGCATGGGCCTGGAGAACATGCTCGGCAAAAGGCTCAAAGACGCGCCCGGCCGCGGTAAAGGTGACCTTGCCGCCGTCGCGGTCAAAGAGCCGCGCGCCCACCTCATTTTCAAGCGAGCGGATTTGAGCAGAGATGGCAGGCTGCGTTACGCTGAGCTTTTCCGCCGCGCGCGAAAACGAGCGCAGCCGGCTTACTTCCATAAACGTCCTCAGCTGCTCAAAATCCATGGCTTACGGAGCCTCCTTGTCATTCTGCCATGGGCTGGAGCTATGGGCCGCATAAAGCAACGCAGGGAAGAGGTGTGCTTGCCGGTTTGTTCATGCTGCGCGCGATGCGCACGGCGCAGTGTGGGCCGCTGCGTTCGTTGTGGCCTCAGCGCGAAAATTCAGACGCAGAAAAGGCGAAAGCACTCCAAAGATCGCCAAAAAGTAGAGGCTTTCCCCACTTGTGTCGATAGAGTGTCCATATTAGGACTTGTAGTATGAGAGATGCCGACGTGTGTGCTTCCGGCACAAGCAAGACGGGGAGAGTCGATTCGATGAAGCATTTTGCAAAACTGGCCGTGACCGCAGTAGCGGCCTTTGGAACGGCAACGGCAATGCAGGCGCAGTCCTTGCCGGACTGTCGCGCGGATCATTTGCAGGTGGGCGCTTCGTGCACCTTTGAAGGCACGACGTTGCCCAAGCAGAAGTACCTTGGAGAGATCACCCTGCCGTCTTCGGATCACGTGCGCTTAACCGAACCGTTTCCTGCATTTGTAGCGCCGCCCGCTCCGTCCTTGAGCCACCCCATCTCAATAGGCGCTTTATTCACGGTGCAGACTGAAACGCTCGGTTACAAGGCCTATGTGAGCAGCGGGGTAAAAGCGTTTGCAAACAAGCAGTGGTCAGATCTGCGCGGGGTTGAGGTGCGCGGGACCGCGGTTGAGTTTGCCCTGGGCAGCGTAGGCCTCGCGCCTGGAAACAACCACACGGCAGCGGTAGCAGCAGGTCCACGTATCAGCCACAGCTTCGGCCGCGTCAGCCCATATGGAAGCGTGTTGCTTGGTGTCGCCCACCAGTACTACTACGGGATGACCGAGAGCGCGGTTGCAGGCGTCTCCGTTCGGCTGAGCAAGCATTTCTCGTTGATCCCGGTCGACGGCGAATACCGCTATGTCAGCTTGCAAAAGTCGACAGCGCTGGCCAATCCGCGCCGCGGGCGTATCGAGTTCAGCGGCGGGCTGGTGTACAGCTTCGGCAAGTAGCTGGTACTGCGTTGGCATCGCCTCGGGCGTTGCGACCACGCTTTTGCAGCTGCGCCCGGCTTCGCGGTCGCCTCACCTGGTCGCCTGCCGAGCCAGGATCGCTTCTACTGCCTGCAGGTCTTCCTCGGTATCGACGCCGCGCGTGTCAAAGGGAGTCGTGCAGACGCGGATTGCGATGCCGTTCTCGAGAAAGCGCAGCTGCTCCAGTTTCTCCAGCGTTTCCAGCTGCGAGGCAGGTAGAAAAGGAAAGCGGTCGAGCACGCGCTTTCGATACGCGTACAGCCCCAGGTGCTTCCAGTAGCCGGTAAAGCCGGTTCCGTCGCGGTCAAACGGAATGGCTGCGCGAGAAAAATAAAGGGCGCGTCCTGCGGAGTCGGCCACCACTTTGACTGCGTGGGGCGAGTGCACCTGAGCCGCCGGGCAGGGCGTAGCCAGCGTTGCCACCTCAACGGTATGGGCCTCGCGCGGGTCGCCGTGCAGCATGGGGGCGAGCAGCGCGTCGAGATGTTCCGGCCGAAGCAGGGGCTCATCTCCCTGGATGTTGACATAGATATCCGCAGCGATGGCTTGCGCGACCACGTGCACCCTGTCGGTGCCGCTCGGGCAGTCTTCGGGTGTAAAGATGGCAGGGAAGCCGTAACTCTGCGCCAGTTGCATGATCTCTTCGGCGTCGGTGGCGATCAGGACCTGGTGCAACTGGGTACAGGCACGCGCCGCCCGATACACCCAGGCCAGCATGGGCTCGCCCGCGATGTCGCGAAGCATTTTGCGAGCCAGCCGCGTGGAATGCAGACGGGCCGGGATGACCCCCAGCACGCGCTGCGGCTCCGGGGGGCTGCCGGCTTCTACGGCGGAAAAAAGCTGGGAACGAATCACTGCCGGCTTGTCTGCTCCTTGCATTTGAAAGGCGGAAAGAGAGGACGGGCTCCAGGAACGCACCTGGAAACACCCGCACCGACCGCTCTTCTTAGGATGCTACCGCAGTGCGCCCTGCTCTCAAGGAGAGTCTTCTGAGCAGCAAGCATCGCGTGGGTCGCGGCGCCGTGAACCTTGCTTCGCAGAACTCGCGCGTCCGCGTGCGCCCTGGCGCCCGGTAGTCGCGCCCGATACTCGTGCCGATACTCGCGCCGATAAGCACGCCCGATACTGAGCTCCAGCGATCGGGTTCGATACCCGGGCTCAGGAACGGACCGGTGTTTGACCCGCGCCGGAGTGGACCGTAAAATCAGGGTGCGGTGCCGCGCTTCTCCGCGCACACGGGCCATCTCCCCCGGCACAGGTACCACCTCGGCGGCGTAGCTCAGATGGTTAGAGCGACGGACTCATAACCCGTAGGTCGACGGTTCGATTCCGTCCGCCGCCACCAACGCTTCTGGGCATGCTCCATCAAAAGCTTATGCAGTCCGCGTCAACCGCGCGGCGAATGCGTCTTACAGGTGCCTGGCCTGTTTACCCGGAGGAGGAAGCTGCCTTATGCGCCACCACCTGAGAACCGCGCTTGCGCTTTTGAGTGCCTTCCCCGCGTTGCCGGCCTCGATCGTTCTCGCGCAAACCGCCCTTTCACCCGACCAGCAGGATCACACGCGGATGGCCGCGCAGGTGCAGCAGGTAAGAATGATTACCAGCAAGCTGCCGCGGGTCGACGTGACGCACGGAGACTTCAGTGTGGGCTGCGCCAATGCTGCCGATGCGGCCGGCCATGCCGACTCCACGTGTGCGATCCGCAACGCCATCGCCTATGCAAAAAGCAACCCGATACGCGGCGGCGGCTACCCTGCCATCTATTTTCCCCACGGGGTGTACCGGGTTGCAGGCCAGGGTTTGACGGCAGCACTGACGCTTGATGCAGGCATCAGCCTGGTTGGCGATGGCGCGCAAAGCAGCACGATCCTCAACGTGAGCCCTTCCGCCGGGACCGTTGCCTACAACAATGCGAACGAGTGCGCCGGCAAGCCTGGCCCGTGTTTTATCCGGATCGAGGGGCTGACCTTTAGCGGGCTGGGGCACAGCACCATGGGCGGCCTGGTCGAGATCAACAGCACCAGCACTGGCTTGATGGACGATGTGGTGCTGGCCGATACCGGCGGCATCGCGCTGAACCTCCAGGGCAGCTCGGAACGGTGGAGCCTGCTGCAGGTAGAGATCGATCATGCGCGATGGGCGCTGCTTGCGGAAGGCGATACGAATGAGGACTACTTCGAGCGGGTCAACGTCATCGATAGCGGCGGCGACGGCACCGGCTTTTGTTTCAGCGTCAACTGCCCGGGCGGCCATCTGATCCAGAGCGGCACCTGGATGGCTGATCCGCACTCGGCTGTCTTTCTCGATGGAGACAACCTGCATTGGATGGACTCCTCGATCAAGAGCACGGCCTACATCGGCGGGCTGCGGATGGCGGCAGTGACCAGCAGCGTTGCACACACCTACTTTGAGGGCTTTGCCTGGGGCGGGCAGCCGCGTACCAACCATGCGGTCGAACTGGGTGGCAAGCTCGAACTGGGGCACCTGACCTCGGGTATCGGCGCGCACGACCTTGAAATTGCGGTTGACGATGCGGGCTGGCAGCCGCTGTACGTCAACGATCCCGCGCTCGCGCACATCAATGGCGAGCACGCCTACACGCCTTACTTCGGTATCTTTCCGGCAGACTACCAGTACAAAAGCACCGAACCGAGCCGAGCGGTTCCCGGCGTGAGCCGCGGGACGATGGAGTGGATTCGCGTGGCGAGCTTCGCGGGCGATGGCCGGGCTCACGCCATTGCGCGCGCGCAGAACGGCTCCGCTTCCGTTGCGTGGCCGGCGGGGTCCATCATTGAGCAGGCGCCGCCCAAGGGTTACGGCACTGCGCGGATTGAAGAAAATCACTTCAACTCGCTCGACTACGATCCCCACGCCAAGTATGCCTCCGGCTGCGACGACACCGCGCCGCTTGCACGCTGGACCAGCAGCCCCAGTCGCCTGTGCGCGGAGATCATCGTGGGCCTGGTGCCGGACGGCTACATGATTCCGCCGCCTTCAACCGGCTTTATCGCGCCGGAGTTTGACGTGGCAATCTCTGACAACACGATCTTTTACGGCGGCGACGAGGCGAATGGGGAGGGCTGGATCAAGGTGCCGGCCAATGGCAACGTCACGCTTGACCAGGGGGACCGCCCGCTGGCGAGCTTTACCTCGGCCGATACGGCGCTGTTTACCTATGTCAACGGCAGCTCGCATGTACAGGTGGTCAAGTGGGGCACGGGTGCGGCGCTTGCCGTGGTGCACGATCAAAGCGCCGGCGTCCGCTTTTCGCCGCAGGATCACTACTTCCGCGCCGATGTTCGCGTGAACAACTCGATGTCGCACGAGTACCTGGGCGAGGAGTGCTGGTACCCCATCCAGGCGGGCGATGCGCAGCCGACGAGCCGCTTCTGCATGCGTGCAAGCGGAGCAGCGCAGGAAAGGCTTGTGAACGGCCGCTGGATGGGAGCCGCGCATTAGATCTGCATAGCCCCAGCCTTGCGCCCCAGGGCAGCGAACGCGGTGGGGAGGGCACAGCAGCCGGCTTGAGACCACGGCTGTCGGTCAGTCAGCAAGCCCAACAACAGGCCAACTCCGTCGTCGGCCTCCCCCGTAAGGACCGCTGGCGCTGCGTTATGATAGGAGCACGTCTCACCTCAGGCGGCCCTTTCATGTCAAACTCGTTTCGCCGCTCCGTCTTCGGTCTTTCGGTCGCTGTTGCGCTTCTCATCCTGCTGGGCGGCTTTGTGCCGGTCCGCGTTCGAGCCGATGGGCAGAGCGGAGGCGCCTACCAGCAGATGGGCGTCTTTGAAGAGGTCCTGCACAAGATCCAGAACGATTACGTGGTCGAGCCGAGTATCCCAAGCGTGACCAAGGGCGCGCTCCACGGTCTGCTCGAGTCGCTGGATTCGGACTCCAGCTACCTGACGGCCGATGAATATCGAGCCTACAAGGCGCACCAGAACGAGGGCACCGCGCAGGTGGGCCTCAATGTTTCCAAGCGCATGGGCTATGCAACGGTCGTTTCGGTCATGCCGAACTCGCCGGCTGAAAAGCAGCAGGTCTCCGACGGCGACCTGATCGAGACCATCGACGGGCAGTCCACCCACGAGCTTTCGCTGGCCATGATCCGCCTGCTGCTTGAAGGTAAGCCTGGCTCGACAGTGATGGTGGGCGTGGTGCGGCCGCGCAAGGCCGAGCCCGACATGCTCAAGTTCACCCGCGTAGCCATTGTGCCGCCGGCGCTTGCCGAGCAGCAGTATGACAGCTCGAGCATCCTGTATCTCAAGCCTACCGTGCTGACCCGGGAACGGGTAGCCGAGATGGAAGCGCGGCTGCGCGCCATGGGCAAGAACAATAACAAGAAGGTTCTGCTCGACCTGCGCGACGTCACCGTGGGCGATGAGGCGCAGGGTGTCGCGCTCGCGAACGCGTTCCTGCAGTCGGGCAAGATCGCCTCGGTTGAAGGCCAGAAGTATCCCACCCAGAACTTCGCCGCCGAGCCGGCAAAGTTCATCACCGCGGCCCCGCTGGCGGTGCTGGTCAACCACGGAACCTCCGGCGCGGCAGAGATCGTCGCGGCGGCGATCCTCGACAACAAGCGCGGCGACGTCGTAGGCGACCGGACCTTTGGCGAGGGAGTGGTGCAGAAGACGATCGACCTGCCGGACGGCGCAGCTTTGCTGCTTTCCGTCGCCAAATACGAGTCACCCTCCGGCAAGAAGATCCAGGACGATGCCGTGACGCCGAATGTAACGGTAAGCCCCAGCATCGACCAGTTTCTCGCGGAAGAAGACGGCACCGCCGCAAACCCGGCAGAGGTATCCAAGCCGCATACGGATGATCAGTTGAACAAGGCGCTCGATCTGCTCAAAGCGAAGTCTGCTTAAAGATTTATGGTGAGACAGAAGGGTCAAAGGAGACGAACACGGTGCCGGATGACTTTATAAGCAAGGCGGAATTGGCGGCTCAACTGGCGGATCAAAAAGAAGAACTACTTGAGCGAATGGAAAAGATCGAGACCACACTGCTGAAAGAGTTTCGCAAGTGGGCTATCAGCTTTTAATCGAAGTTCCGCCCAAACGAGGCTCTGGTAGTCGGCTTCAGCGAGCGTGTCACCTCGCTTGAGGAGCGCGTGAGCGAACTGGAGCAGCACTGATCGCTGTAGCTACAAACGCCCCTGTGGTCCTCCTTTGGTATCCGGCGTCTCCCCTCTACCTTTCTGTCCTGTCTCGCCCTACACTGTTCAAGTCGTGACACTTACTCCTGCAGCGGCAAGGCCGCGCGCTGCGCGCCATCGAACTCTCGAGCGCGCCGTGCTGATCACCCTGGCGATCCTGGCCGCGGCGCTTGGCTCCCTTACCGGCCTCATGCTGGTGTACTCGGTCGACCTGCCCCAGGTCTCGGACCTCGAACACTTTCGCCCCTCCACCATCACCGAGCTTTACGATGTGCATGGGCGGCTCTTCGGCTCCTTTGCGCTTGAGCGCCGCATCCTGATCCCGTATGAAGGCTTTTCCCCAACCCTGCGCGAGGCCGTCATCTCGATCGAGGACAAGAACTTCGAGAGTCACTGGGGTGTGAACGTTTTCCGGGTTTTAGGTGCGGCCTACTATGACCTCCGCTCCAAGGGCCGTGCGCAGGGAGCATCGACGTTGACCATGCAACTCGCGCGCAATCTTTTTCTGTCCAGCCGCCGCACGGCCAGCCGCAAGCTTGAGGAGGTTCTGCTTTCGATCCAGATCGAGCGTAGCTTTACCAAGCAGCAGATCTTTGTCCTTTACGGCAACCAGATCTATCTCGGCCACGGTGTCTTTGGCTTTGAAGCCGGAGCTGAGTATTACTTCAGCAAGCATGCTTCGCAGCTCAGCTTGACCGAGGCCGCGCTGCTGGCCGGCCTGCCCAAGGGCCCGGCGGAGTTCTCGCCGATCTTGAACCCGGAACGCGCCATGCGGCGACGCAACCAGGTGATCAACTCCATGCTGGAAGACGGCAAGATCACCGCGGGGGAAGCAGAAGCCGCGCGCAGGGAGCCGCTTGGCCTGCACCTCGAGCCGCCGCCGAACACAGAAGCACCCTGGTTCGTAGAAGAGGTACGGCGGGAACTCGACCGCAGGCTCGGTGCCGACCGCGTCTATGAAGAAGGGCTGCGGGTGTACACCACGCTCGATCTGGATCTGCAGCGCCGGGCAAACATTGCTGTGCTCGATGGGCTGGCCGCGTATGAGCGCAGACGTGGATGGCGAGGTCGCCTCCTGAACGTGATCGCCGGGCAGGTCGACCCGGAAAGCTTTCGGCACCCGGACTGGGTCAACTTGCCTGCCGATGGTCCCCCTGCGGGCAGCTATGTGCATGCGCTGGTGACCGGAGTGCTGCCTTACCAGGTCAGCGCCCGCGTAGGCCGCCACCTTTTGGTGCTGCAGGCCGAGGACTGGGCGTGGACCGGCTACAAAACAGCTCCGGAGTTCCTCAAACCGGGCGACCTGATTTATGTGCATCTGCGGGGTGGTGGCAGTCTGCTGGGCGGCACCCTGGAGCAGGATTCGGGAGCCGAAGGCTCGCTGCTCGCCATCGACAATGTCACGGGAAACGTGCTCGCGATGGTAGGCGGCCGCGACTTCAACCTGTCGCAGTACAACCGGGCCACGCAGGCCGAGCGCCAGGTGGGCTCCGCCTTTAAGCCCTACGTGTACACGGCGGCCGTAGAGCAGGGCGCTCTCCCGGACCAGACCATTGTGGATGGGCCTACGACCTTCGGCAGCTATACGCCGCATGACTACGAGGGGAATTACCTTGGCAGCATCACGCTGCGCAAAGCGTTTGCCGACTCCCGCAATATCCCGGCAGTCAAACTGGCTGAGCGCGTCGGCATGCACAAGGTCATCGATACTGCACACCGGTTCGGCATCACGGCCACCATCCCGCCGTACCTGCCGGTGGCGCTCGGCGCGGTTGAAATTACGCTTGAGCAGCAGGTAGCCGCATATGCGGTTTTCCCGAACGATGGTGTGCGCATCGCGCCGCGGCTGATTCGGAATGTAACCACGGCCGAGGGTATGCCGCTCCCCGACGACCCGCATGGTGTCTCGGAGGTGACCAGTCCGCGCGTGGCACGCATCATGACCTCCTTGCTCGAGGAGGTCACACGAACCGGTACGGCAGCCGACGCGGCAAAGCTAAACCATCCGATTGGCGGCAAAACGGGTACGACCAGTGGCTTCACCGACGCCTGGTTCCTCGGCTTTTCCCCCTCGGTGACCTGCGGCGTGTGGGTGGGCTATGACAATCGCCTGCCGCTGGGCGACAAAGAAACAGGCGCGCGGGCTGCCTTGCCTATCTGGATGGACTTCATGGCGCCGGTAGTGGCGGCTCGGCCGGACGAGCGGTTTCCAGCCGACCTGGCAGCGAACGGCGGCCGCTAGACTGGTCGCGGCTCATGCCGGCTGCTCCGCCGTCTCGTATGCTTTCCTAAGAGGAGACTTTTGCTCGATATGGTCGACCAAGATAGCGCGGCTCGTCGCAATCATCCATGCAAGGGCAAAGAGTCCAACCGCCGGCTCGCAGTCGGCAGCCGGCCGTCAACCCTGGGACGCCAGGCGATGAGCCCCGTCGCCCGATGGAGGTCTGCATGTGGCGGCGTGCGCTAACCTACCTGCTTTTTGCCGCAGTCTTCAGCGCGTTCGGCGCTGCTGCTATCGACTACGTGATCTTTGTGTACCGGCTACGCCAGGGCACAGCTTTGTCGGTGGTCACCGTACACCAGTACCTGGCTACCCCGCTCAAGAACGGGCGCGATGAGCTCGATTACCTGGGCGAACTCGACCAGCCCTGCGTGCGGGCGCTGATGCCGCACCAGAAGATGAAGCCCTGCTGGTGGCTCACCCTGCATAAAGACCACTGGACTCAGTCTTAACTCCTGCGCCGGTATGCGGTAGGCTTGAAACTGCCATGCAAAAACTGATCGAAGGCTATCGGCGTTTTCACGAGGAAGAGTTCCCCAAGTGGAAAGATCACTTTCACCTTCTGGCAGACAGCCAGGCTCCAAAGGTGCTGTTTATCACCTGCGCAGACTCGCGTGTGGTGCCGAACCTGATCTTCCAGGCCGAGCCGGGAGACCTCTTTCTGTGCCGCAACGCAGGGAACGTCGTGCCGCCTGCCGGTGAGCGGGCGGGCGGGGTTTCCGCGACGATTGAGT
>CAXTPL010000019.1:7253-8444 GCA_964246065.1 uncultured Acidobacteriaceae bacterium | reverse complement strand
CCGTTGAGGTGTTGCGGGTCGAGCACGTGGTTATTTGCGGCCACTCCGACTGCGGAGCCGTACGCGCCGCGGCTCAACCGGCGCTTACCGACAATCTGCCCCTGGTGCGGCCATGGCTGCGCTATGTGGAACAGGCGCAAGCCGACTTCCTTCCCGTAGTGCGATCCCAGGAGAGCGACGCCGAACCGAGCTTTTATGATCTGGTATGCGCCAACTTGCTTGGGCAGCTTGCAAACCTGCGCACCCATACAGCCGTCAAGCGTGGACTTGATGCGGGGTCCTTGCAAGTCCATGGGATGGTCTATGACATCCTGTCCGGTGAGGTAGAGATCTACCAACCGGACCAGCACGAGTTCAAGCCTCTCTTCGCCCTCCCGCGACAAGCTGAGATCGTCGCCGCGGGATAACGCATTCGAGAAAAGGTGCAGAACCCGTTTTCCCTATAGGTGCGTTGGCTGCCCTACTGAGGCGTCGTCGCGTCCTTGACCTTCTGCTTGGTTTGCATCGCCTTGTCCTTGGCGGTCATTTTGGACTCACGTGCGGCATCGGTTACCTTGCTCTTCTTTTCGGCGCTCGGATCAAAGACTTTCTGTACGCCTTCCTTGGACTTGTCAAAGGCTTTGACAGAGGTTTCCTTCGTCTTGTCCGCGACCTTGGTCGTATCCTCCTTAGTCTTGTCGGCAACTTTCTCTGTGCCGCTCTTGGTCTTGTCTGTCGCGGTCGCGGCGCCACGCTTGGTCTTGTGGTAGGCCCGTTTGGTGGTGTGCTTTACAGCGTGGCCGGTGTGTTTAGCGGCCGCCTTGGTGTCTGCGCCGGCACTCTGCATATCCTGCGAGGCGGTCGTGCCGGACTGCGCGTAGGTGAGCGCCGCCGGCGCAATCAGCAGGGAAGAAGCCAGTACCGTGGATGCGAGCGAGAATATCCGGAGTTTCTTCATATCGTTATAGGGGATTCCTTTGCACGATCTTTGGTTGTAGAACGCGCGGAGTAAACTGTGGAGGACGCGACAGGCCAGCCGACAGACGGCTGCGCCGCGTCCCAGTCGACAGGACACACGTTCAGCATGGCTACCGTTACCCCCGCCGTCTTTGTCCCCGTGCCGTCGCCGCCCCAGGCGGCCCGCCCCCGGCGCCGCGCACCATCCGCCCGCCGCCGGCGCGGCTGGACGATACGCAGACCGCGGTCCCGGCG
>CAXTPL010000019.1:0-7243 GCA_964246065.1 uncultured Acidobacteriaceae bacterium | reverse complement strand
GCCTGCGCGCCCGCTGCGCGTCTACGCCTGGGGCGTGACCGGCTACAACGTGGCGGTGGTGCTCTGGGGCTCCATCGTGCGGGCTACCGGCTCCGGCAACGGCTGCGGCGAGCATTGGCCGCTATGCGGCGGCACCGTCGTGCAGCATTGGCGCACCGCAGCCTCCGTGATCGAGTTTGCCCATCGCGCCTCATCCGGGCTCGCCCTCTTGCTGCTCGTGGGGCTGGTGGGCTGGACCTGGCGCGCGACCGCGCCTCGGCACCTTGCCCGTACGGCGGTTCTCGCCTCGGCCGTTCTTACCTTGAATGAGGCTTTGATCGGCGCGCTGCTGGTGGTGTTGGGGCTTACCGCCAACAACCGGTCCCCGCTCCGCGCCGTTTACCTTTCGCTGCACTTGGCGAACACCTTGCTGCTGCTGGGCGCGCTCGCGCTTACCGCGCATTTCTTATCAAGGCAAACAGGGCGAATGCGCGGCAGCGTCGCATACCGCAACCCGCTGCCGGCCTCCCTCGGGCTGGGCGCGACCCTGGTTGTCGGTGTGACCGGGTCACTGGCTGCTCTCGGAGACACGCTCTTCCCAGCGAACAGCCTTCGTGAAGCCTTCGCACAGGATTTCAGCTCGCATGCCTCCTGGCTGCTGCGTCTCCGCTGGGTGCATCCGGCTATGAGCGTGGTTGCTGCCGCCTTTGTCGGGCTGGTGCTCCTTGAGGCTTGGCGTAGCCCCCTCCACAGAAAGATAGGCCGGCTCCTCGCAGCACTGCTGCTGGCGCAACTGGTGCTGGGTGTGGCGGACGTTCTGCTGCTGGCGCCGACCTGGCTGCAGATCACCCACCTGCTGGGCGCGGACCTGCTCTGGATCGCGCTGGTAGTGTTGTGTGCCCAACTGTGCGTGGTGCCGCTCGGCTGCCCGGGAAACGTCTGCTCCAGCCGACGCCAGTCGCCCGTGGCCTGAGGGCGCACGAGGTCTGCCTCTACACCGTTCCGCCGGTGATCGCCTTGACAAACCGGTAGTAGAAGTCCTGCCCCTGGGTAAATGAAGCGACAGGAAGCCGCTCGTCCCGTCCATGAGCGCGCACGTCGTTCTCTTCAAGAGCAATGCCGGTGATGGCGTAGGTGGGCATGCCCGCGGCGTTGGTATAAATGCCGTCTGAGGCGCCGGTTGCCATCGTCGGAATCACAGGCGCGCCGGGCCACATCTCCGCCGCCAGCCTTTGCAGCGCAGCCATCACGCGCGGGTCGACCTCAGCCGGCGGGAGCGCCTTGGCTGTGGGCGCGGTGTCCGACAGGTCGCCATTGTCCGCCATGTAGCGCACCGCGATCGTCGGGTCATGGAAGACTCCAAGAAGCTGCTGTCGCACCTCTTCCCGCGAGTGCCCGGGCAAGATGCGGCAGTTGACGTTGGCCGTCGCCTTTTGCGGCAGAGCATTGGGCGCGTGTCCGCCGTTCAGCATGGTCGCCACGCAGGTAGTGCGAATGGTCGCATTGTAGGGAGCATTCTCCCCAAGCCGAGCCAGGGCCGCAGGCTCAGGCGGCGTTTGCAGCACGCCTTGGATGTCGGCCGCGAGCTGCCCGCTCTCCTGCCTGCTCATCTGTTCAAGGTAGGCCCGGGTGATCGCATTCAGCTCAAAGGGAAAGGTGTACTGCTCGAGCCGGGAAAGAGCATCCGCGATGTGGTAGATCGCGTTGTCGCGCACCGGCAGCGAGCTGTGCCCACCCGGATTGCGGGCCGTGAGCTCGAAGTCGGCATAAAGCTTTTCTGTAGCGTCGGCTTCGACCACAACCGGCTTGCCATGCTGCAGCCCTACGCCGCCGCCGTCGGAGTTGAGAACATACTGCGCGTCGATGAGGTCGCGGTGGTTCTTGAGCAGCCAATCGATGCCATTGGACTTGCCGCCTTCCTCATCGGCCGTCAGTGCAAGGATGAGGTCGCGGTCCGGCCGATAACCTTCCTGCCTGAGGCGGATAAAGGTGGTGACGAGGATGGCGTCGCCTTCCTTCATGTCCTGGGTGCCGCGGCCGTAGTAGTAGCCGTCTTTTTCGACAAATTCGAACGGGTCGGTAGTCCAGTCGCTGCGCCGCGCCTCGACCACATCGAGATGCCCGATGAACAGGATCGGCTTTTTGCCTGTGCCCGTGCCGTGCAGGCGAAGAACCAGATTCTGCTTGCGGTCGTTCGGCCCCAGCAGCTGCACATCGGCCGCCGGGTAGCCCCCGGCAAGCAGCCTTTGCCGCATCGCCTCAGCCGCGGCGGTCACGCTGCCGACCGAGTCGGTGGTGTTGATCTCGACGAGCTGCTTGAAGATATCGTGCGCCAGGGCGTGATAGTCGGTCTGTGCCGAAGCAGCAGACAGGGAAGCGGCAAGCAACGCTGTACCGAGCAAAGAGAAGCGAACAGGCAAGGCAGGCTCCGGAAAAAGAAGATCGACTGCGAAAAACATAGCAGACTGCAGGGCGGTTGCCGCGATCGCCTGGCAACGCGCGCGGCCCTCGGAGCAGAAGGGCACGCGCAGCCTGGGCGGGATGCGCCCGGCAGCCGCAGACTAGGATCAAACGGCAAAATCAAGCATACTGGGGGCAATGCAAGCCCTTGCCCCTTTCAAACTCGCACCCTATTTTCAGACCCGTGTCTGGGGATTTCATGATCTCGCACCCTGGTTTGACCACCGCGCCGAGGCTGAGCCGGTAGGCGAAGTGTGGCTGACCGGCCCGCTCTGCGTGGCGGCAACGGGGCCGCTCGCCGGGCAGCGCTTTAGCGAGATCATGGCGGAGCAGGCCCCCTTGATCCTCGGCTCCGACCACGTGCCGATGGAAACCCCGGGCGGTCGCGCGCCTGAGTTTCCTTTGCTCATCAAAGTGTTGTTTCCAAAAGAAAAGCTGAGCGTGCAGGTGCATCCTGACGACCTGCTTGCGCGCGAGGCCGGCGAGCCCCGCGGCAAGACCGAATGCTGGTATGCGCTTGAGGCCGAACCCGGCACCAAGGTCGCGCTCGGCCTGCGCCCCGGTGTCACCAACGACCAGGTACGCGCCGCCGTCACCGGGCACAACCTTGAAGATCTTCTGACCTGGGTCGAAGTCGCACCCGGCGACATGGTGTATGTGGACGCAGGCACGGTGCACGCGATCTGGCCGGGCGCGGTGATCCTGGAAACCCAGCAGACCTCCGACATGACCTATCGGCTCTACGATTACGGCCGCCCGCGTGAGCTGCACGTGGAAAAATCGCTGCGGGCGATGCGCCTGGAAACCTCGGCCGGCAAGATCGCTCCTGTCGAGGAAGACGGGTGCACGGTGCTGATCGATGAACAGTACTTTCGTGTGGAGCGATGGTCGCTCGACGGCGCCGCGCAGGCTGCCAAGCTCGCTGTTGCGTGCAACAATGCCCTTATCGATCGCAAGGCCGCGTCGTTGTTGTTTGTGAGCCAGGGTCTGGTGACGATCGATGGCGAGGGCTTTGAGCCGTTTACGCTGGGCCGGTGCGAACTGGCGGTGCTGCCGGCCAGCGCAGGCGAGTTGACAGTGGTGCCGGTCGACACGGCCGAGGTCATCCGCATCCTGCCTCGCTGAAGCAGAACGAAGCGTCGAGGAGGGGTATGAGCAAGCAGGTGGAGTTTCGGCCGATCATCCTGGCAGGGGGAAGCGGCACGCGCTTTTGGCCGCGCAGCCGCAAGGCCCGCGCCAAGCAGGTGCTCTCGCTCGACGGGGAAAGAACGATGATCCAGCGCACCGTGGACCGGCTTGCGCCGATTGCCGGGGCGTCCTCAGTCTGGGTGATTACCAACAACCTGCTCTCGGGCTCGATCTGCGGCCAGCTGGAGGCGGTACCGGAGGCCCAGGTGGTGTGCGAACCCTCGGCGCGCAACACCGCGCCGGCGGCCGGTCTGGCTGCGTTTCTGGTGGAGAAGGAAAATCCTGACGCGGTACTTGGCATGTTCCCGGCCGATCACGTGATCGCAGATGAGCCCGGCTTCCTCGCCGTGATTGCGCGCGGAATTGAGATTGCGGCGGCTGGGGAGAATATGGTCGTGCTGGGCGTGACGCCGAACCGGCCGGAGACGGGCTACGGCTACATTGAAACAGGCGAAGCCATACCCAGCCCGGGCGGGGAACTGGCGCAGCATCGGGTGCGCCGCTTTACAGAAAAGCCGAATCAGGAACGCGCCGAAGAGTTTGTAGCCGCAGGCAATTACCACTGGAACTCGGGAATCTTTCTCTGGTCGGCCCGGACCCTGGCCAATGCAGTGCGCGAGCACCTGCCGGAGACCGCGCCATTGCTTGAGCAGATCGCTGCTGCGCACGGCACGCCGGAGTTTGAAGCCGTCTTCGCGCGATTGTATCCGCAGTGCGAAAACATCAGCGTCGATTACGCCATTCTTGAGCCGCGCTCAGCCAAGGGCGAGCATCATTCCAACCTGTTCTGCCTCCCGGCAGACTTTGGCTGGAACGATCTTGGCTCCTGGGCCGCTTTGTATGAGCACCAGATGGATCAGTTAAAGGCCGGCGATGCTGCGGGCAACGTGGCTGAGTCGGGCGGGCTGGTGGCCATCGACGCGCGCGGCAACTACGTGTTCAGCAAAGGCAAGATGGTCGCGCTCGTCGGGGTAAAAGATCTGGTCGTGGTTGAAACAGAGGACGCCATTCTGGTCACCTCCCGGCACCACTCGCAGGACGTGGGCAAGGTCGTCAAGGAACTGGCGGCCCAGGGGCGCTCGGAGCTTGTGTAGGAGACGACCTGAAGCGCCTCCGCGGGCCGGCGGGCGCATGACACCCTACATAGGGGTCGCCTCCCGCGTTTAGGAGCAGCCTTGCGAGCGTGCATGAAAGGGAAAGGAACGACGGTTGACGATCAAGTTTGGGACCGATGGATGGCGGGGGTTGATCGCCGAAGACTTCACCTTTGCCAACGTGCGCGTGGCTGCCGAAGCGATAGGGCACTACGTGCTCGAGGGCTCGGACCCGCAAAAGCCGGCTGCGAGCAAGGGCGTCTGCATCGGCTATGACACGCGCTTCGGATCGGCCGAGTTCGCCGGCGCGGTGGCCGAGGTGCTGGCAGCGGCCGGCATCCCCGTAGCACTGGCCGACAGGATCACCCCGACGCCCGCACTTTCGCTCGGCGTGCGCGATCGCGGCGCCGCCGGCGGGGTCATGATCACCTCCTCGCACAATCCTTTCCAGTGGAACGGCGTCAAGTACAAGGCCTGGTACGGAGGCTCGGGTGCGCCAGCCATCATCAAGGAGATTGAGGGCTACCTCGGGCGGCCGCTCCCGCAGGCGGCGCGCAAGGCCGAGATCGTGGCTGTCGATTTCCTCACTCCCTATATCGAGACGATCTCGCGGTTCGCCAACCTTGAGCTGATCCGGAGCTCCGGGCTGAAGTTCGCTGTGGACTGCATGTACGGCGCCGGGCGCGGGGTGCTGGCAGGCATCTTTACCCGGCTGGGCGTGGACTTTGTTGAGATTCGCGCTGAGCACGATCCGCTCTTTCCCGGGATTAATCCAGAACCGATCGAGCCGCATATTCGCATGCTGCAGGAGATCACGGTCGCCGAACAGTGTGCTGCCGGCCTGGCCACGGACGGCGACGCAGACCGCATCGGCGCCGTCGATGAGCATGGCAACTTCGTCGACCCGCATAAGATCTTTTCGATTATTCTCGACTGGCTGCTGCGCACCAAGGGCTGGCCGGGCGGTGTGACCCGGGCGTTTAATACGACCGGCATGCTCGACCGCATTGCCGCCCGGTACGGCCGCAAGCTCTACGAGCACGGCATCGGCTTCAAGTTCGTTTGCGACCTCATGCTGAGCGAGGACATTCTGATCGGCGGCGAAGAGTCGGGCGGCATCGGCATCAAGCGCCACCTGCCCGAGCGCGACGGCCTGCTCAACGCGCTGCTGCTGGCAAATATCATGTCGGAGGAGAAAAAGACCTTGGGGCAGTTAGTGGCCGACTTACAAGCCGAGTACGGCGAGCACCACTACGGGCGGATCGATCTCCACATCGCGGACGAGCTGAAGAACGCGACCATTGCCAAAGCCAGGGCAGGCGTACAGGCCTTTGCAGGTATGCCCGTCGAGCACGTAGAAACGCTCGACGGGATCAAGTTCTTCCTGACCAACCCTGAGGCCGAGAGCAAACCCACCCCAGCCAGGACGTGGCTCCTACTAAGAGCCTCCGGCACCGAACCCCTGCTGCGTATCTACTCCGAGTCTGTTTCGAAGGACTCTGTAACAAAGCTATTGGAGTCTGCGCGGCAGTTCGCGATGTCGAGCCTGGGAAGTTGATAGCAATGCGATCTGCTATTTTCTTGCGTTTCGCAGAAGAGGAAGGTTGGCTTGGAGAAACAGCGTGAGAAGTATGAAAGCGGCAAGCATGAAGACCTGAGCCAGACCGCTGAAAACGAAGAATAAGCAGGTAAACATTGGCCGCGCGAGATCCGGTTTTACGTGTTTAGGCAAAAGTGTCGCTAAGACACTTCTATCTACTGTTGGCAGTCTTTCAATAATCGAGAATTGGGCTTGCAGATCGGCAGCTAAAAAGCTGTTGGCGACACTTAGTGAGCGTTGAATCCTGATTGCGGCGATATTTGCAATTAGGGCTGAAATGATCGAAGCAGTTCATCCCCAGCAGGCGATTAGTCTCACGCTTATGCGCACCGCACTCCTGTGGGCTGCAACTCTATGTGCTCCGAGGCTGCTTACCACTGTAAAAACAAGGGTGAGAGTTCCACCAGCAAGTAGGACTAATCTATCTACGTAAGTGATACGCGCCGACCACTCTTTCTGTTTAGCTACGCAAAGCTGATTACCGACAGCTAACGAGCCTCAGCTCGAACCTGCTATCTCACTGAGCCTTGCCTTCGTTCCGCTCCCGATGAAACCGCCACATGTTTGCGTAGTGCAGCTACCTGCATCTGTCGAAATCCTTGCCCCGCGGCTCCCAGGCGGAGAGTACACCCATAGTCACCTAGCTGTCCTTGCGATACAACAAGTCGCGGATGGCGGCCCGCCGCGCTTCGTTGGCCTCCGCATCAGCCTTGCGCTCGTCAGCGCCCATGCGGCGCTTGGTGTCGGGGTCGGAGGACTCGGGCGTGCTGCATTCCGGGCAGCGGTTCGCGAAGCCGGGCTTGCCAGGCTTCAGCTCAAACTCTTCCGAGCACACGACACAGGTCTTGATCGGAAAGGCCATACCACTCATCATAAAACCGCACCGCAGCCGCAACAAGAACACGCCCGCACTCCCGACCAC
>CAXTPL010000018.1:27871-30820 GCA_964246065.1 uncultured Acidobacteriaceae bacterium | reverse complement strand
TTCAGGGAGAGGGCTCTCTCGGCTACGCTTGGGCGTAACGGGGAGCGCGTTTGCATCTGGGAGCGGAGATAGGGGAAGTGTTGCGGCTTGGGGCGGGGAGCAAGGCAGCGCCCATGGCGGCCGGGCTGTTTGCCCAGGAGCCGGCCCAGGTATGGGGCAGGCCGTGGCTGCTGGCGGCCTGCGGGCTCCTGCTGGCAGGCACTGGCGCCTACCTGCTGGTTCGCTACCTGCCCATGCGGCTCCGGCATCCCCACGGGCATGGCCATCGACACACGCCCGGAGAATGGGGAGCAGCGGCACGAGCGCCGGGTCAGAGGCTCTTCGGCTTGGGGCCCGGGGCATCCGGCCACTCACCCACCCGGCAGCTGCTGCCGGCGGTGATTGGCGCCCTGCTGGCGCTGGCCGGCGTGCTGCTGGCGGCGAGCTCCCTGTGGCGGCTGGGCCAGCCTGGTTTTCTTTTCGGGTCGCTGTTCTTTCACGGCATCTCCCGGCAAAGGCTCGGTCCGGCGTTGCTGATCGCCGGGCTTGGCCTGGTCCTTGGCGTGCGCCACTCCACAGATGCCGACCACGTAGTAGCTATCTCGACCATCGTGACGCGGGAGCGAAGCTTGCGAGGAGCAAGCCTGATCGGTGCGCTCTGGGGATTGGGCCACACGGTGACCATCTCGATCGTCGGCTGCCTGATCATCTTGTTCGGCGTCGTGATTCCGCCCCGGGTCGGGCTTTCGATGGAGTTCAGCGTTGCCTTGATGCTGATCCTGCTGGGCCTGCTCAATCTTACCGGCGTGATGCAGAAGGTGGTTGCGCGGCTGAGCACGGGCCAGCAGGCCGCGGCGGCGGTGGCTCCGCCGACAGGGGTTAAACGCGGTGCGAGGGCACACTACGGCCTTTACCAGTGCTTGCGGCCGCTGGTGGTGGGCCTGGTGCATGGGCTGGCCGGCTCGGCCGCCATCGCACTGCTGGTGCTCTCGACCATCCACAATCCCTCATGGGCGCTTGTGTACCTGGTCATCTTTGGGGTGGGGACCATGCTTGGCATGATGTGCATGACGGTGGCCATGTCACTGCCCATGGTGTACGCGGGCGACCGGTTGCCGCAGGTAAGCCGCTACCTCGGCGTCGCTTCCGGGGTGGTTAGCGTCTGCTTTGGGTGCTTTCTGGTTTACCAGCTCGGGTACCTGGGTGGCTTGTTTTCAAGCCACCCACACTGGACGCCCCAGTAAGGCGGGTCTTCCCTGCCTTTGGCGTTGCCAAGTCTACTTGTCGCTGATCGAGGCGACGTTGATCACCTTGCCGTCTACGGTGCCCTTCACAGTTACGGCTTGCCCGGCATACTTGTCCATAAGCGCCCGGTCGCCTTTGAGGGTGTAGACCTTGTCGCCGCTGGCCAGCGCGAAGTCGCCGCCGCCCTTGGTACAAGCGCGGGTGCACTGGGCCGCGCTCATGTTGGCCATGCCGTGCTTGGCCCCGCAGGAAGCGTCGGTCACGGTGCCGTGGAGGGTTTGGTCGGCCTGGGCAAAGCCGGCCGGCGCAGCGGCTAGCGCTGCAAACGCAATCATGGAAAGAGCAAGGCGCATATCGGTTCTCCTGGGAGCAGATGAGCGCCGAGCATCGTCGATGCGGCGCAGCACCCTGTCTAAGGCTCGCAGCAGTTGTACCCGAGTCGGGCGCCGTGAAGCAAGCCTGGGCTCGCAAGCGTTATGACGTGGATACACGCCGAGCCAGGCCGCCCCTTTGCGCCGATCGAGGTCCGGTCGAGGTCCTGTCGAGGTCCTAAGGCGCGGCTGCCCCTGCCAAGTGGAGAACAACCGGGTAAACTGGGAACAACCGGGCGCGCCTGCCGGATCGAGCCACAATGCGCATCCTGACCCGCTACATCCTGCGCGAAATGCTCTCCCATGCGCTGATCGGCGGGGCCTTGTTCACCTTTGTCCTGTTTACCCCCAGGCTGGGGCAGCTGCTTGAGCTTACGCTGCGCAATACCAGTTCTTCCTGGGCGGTACTCAGGATCTTCCTGTTCATGCTGCCCAACATGTTTACCGTCACCATCCCGATGGCGGTGCTGGTCGGCGTGCTGCTGGGCCTGAGCCGGTTGGCAGCCGACAGTGAAATTACCGCCATGCGCGCTTGCGGCATCGGAGTGTGGAGCTTTGTGCGCATCGCCGGGCTCATTGCCGTTGCCGGCTGCGCCCTGGGGCTGGCCAACACCCTTTACCTCGCGCCTTACGCCTGGTCGTCCATGCTTTCGCTTGAGGATCAGCTGAAAAACTCGCAAGCCTCGTTCGAGGTGCAGCCCAGAGTCTTCTATGAAGACTTCAAAAACATTGTGTTGTACGTGGACGACGTGCGCGCGGGCACCGGCGCGGCGCAGTGGCGCAAGGTCTTTCTAGCCGATCTGGCCGATCCTTCGACCCCGCGCATCACCACCGCCGCACGCGCCACCGTGGTCAACTCCGGCGAAGACCTCGTCATGATGCGGCTGCATGATGGGACCCAGCACCAGATGGAGGCTTCCAACCCAGGCCAGTACGACGTTTCCACCTTTGCGCAGACTGATCTGCCGCTGGTGACCGAGAGCGACGAGGATGCGCTCCGCGCAGGACGGAACGGCTCGCCCGTACCGGCGCTGAGCAACGGGGAGCTGGCGCGGCGTGCCCATGGACCCAACGGTCGCTGGTACCGGATCGAGCTTGGCAAGCGCTACTCCTACCCGGCGGCCTGCCTGGTGCTGATGCTGGTGGGCGTGCCGCTCGGCATGAGTTCCAGGCGCGGGGGCAAGAGCACCGGCTTTGTGCTGACCATCGTCCTGGTCTTTGTCTACTACTTTCTTTCCTCAACGGGGGTGGCGCTTGCCCGGCAGGACAAGATCCCCGTGCTGCTGGGTGTGTGGGGCGCCAACCTGATCTTTGGCGGATGCGGGCTGCTGCTGCTCAGGCGCATTGGCCGCGT
>CAXTPL010000018.1:21608-27861 GCA_964246065.1 uncultured Acidobacteriaceae bacterium | reverse complement strand
TTTGGAAGAGGCCGGACCCCGGGCGCAGCCGAAGCCCGCGAGACCGCAGCCTCGTCCGCCGCCGAAGCTGCGCCACGCGAGCGCCACACCCGCAGCCACTTTCCGCTCATCCTGGACGAGTATGTGATCCGGGAGTTTCTCAAGACATTTGTGCTAGTCCTGATTACATTTGTCATGCTCATGCTGCTTTTCACGTTTTTTGAGCTGCTGGGCGATATCATCCGCAATCGTTCGCCCTTCATCACCGTGGGCGAGTACCTGGCCAACCTGACACCCAGCATGATCTACACCATCGCTCCCTTGAGCGTGCTGATTGCGGTGCTGGTAGTCTTCGGCGGGCTCAACCGATCAAACGAGCTGACCGCGATGAAGGCCACCGGCATCAGCCTTTACCGGATCGTTGTGCCTATCCTGGTGATCGCCTCCGTGCTGGCGGCGGCACTTTTTTCCTTTGACGAGTTCTACGTGCCGCAGGCCAACCGCAAGCAGGAAGCGCTTCGCTCGATCATCAAGGGCAAACCGGCGCAGACCTTTGAGCGCCCCGATCAGAAGTGGATCTTCGGTATCGAAAAGCCCGGCGAGCCAAGCCATATCTTTTACTACCAGTTCTTTGATCCCGATAAAGACACCTTCGGCAACATCAGCGTCTTTGAGTTTCAACCCGGCACCTTCAACCTTTCCAAGCGCCTGTTTGCCAACTCGGCGTATTGGGAGCCGAATCTGCACCAGTGGGTCTTTGAGCATGGCTGGGAACGCGACTTCTCCGGAGCCGAGATCGAGAGCTACAAGACCTTTCAGGTAGTCACGCTGGACCAGTTGCACGAGGCTCCGCAATACTTCAAGAAAGAAACGCGGCAGTCGCAGGAGATGAGCTTTATCGAGCTGCGCCGCTACATCGGCGACCTGCGCCAGAGCGGCTTTGACACCATGCGGCTGCGCGTGCAGCTGAACCATAAGCTGGCCTACCCTTTGATTACGCTGGTGATGGCTGTGCTTGCTGTTCCTTTTGCCTTGTCCATGGGCCGGAGCGGCTCGCTGGCAGGCATCGCGGTGGCCATTGCGGTCGCCGTGGTGTACTGGGTCATTGCCGGGATGTTTGAGGCTATGGGCGATGTGAATATGCTGCCGGCCTTTCTGGCAGCGTGGGCGCCGGACCTGCTCTTCGCTTTTGCGGGCAGCTACCTGCTCCTGCGTACTTCGACCTAGTTTGTGCTGGAGCGCGCCGGGTGCGCGCAAGGAGTCTTGTCTCTTGCTCGAAGAGTTCAAACCGCTGGTACCTTACCTGCGCCGATATCGCCGCGAATTTGTCTGGGGCGGGCTGGCTACCGTCTGCAGCAATGCGGTCTGGATCTTTTTTCCCCAGGTCATCCGAATCTCGATCGACGACCTGAACCACGGCGTGACCGGGCACAAGATCCTGCTCTACGCGAGCGCGCTGGTAGCCCTCGCCGCGGCCAAGGGGTTCTTCCTCTTCTGGACGCGCTGGATCATCATCGGGATCTCTCGCGATATTGAGCTGAACCTGCGCAACGACCTTTTCTCGGTGCTCGAAACCCAGCCGCCGGCCTACTACCAGCAGCACCGTACCGGCGACATCATGGCGCGGATGACCAATGACCTGAACGCGGTGCGCATGCTGCTGGGGCCAGCAATCATGTACAGCGCCAACACGGTCCTGTTCACGCTTGGCTCGCTATACTTCCTGCTGCGCATTTCGCCGTTTCTCACACTGGTGGCGCTGGCACCTTTGCCGCTGGCAAGCATCCTGGTTCAGGCGCTGGGCCGGCGCATACACGACCGCTTTGAGCGCATTCAGGCCATGTTTTCTGACATTTCCGCACAGGCCCAGGAGAACTTTTCCGGTGCGCGGCTGGTCCAGGCCTTTGCGCAGGAAGAAGCCCAGATTGCCGCCTTCCGGGAGTCTAACCGCGAGTACATCCGGCGCGGCCTGCGCCTGGTGCAGCTGATGGCCATGCTCTGGCCTACGCTTGAGTTTCTGCTCGGCCTGGCCATGATCATCGTGCTGCTGGTCGGCGGCCATGAGGTGCTTTCGCACCGCATCACCGTCGGCGATTTCGTCGCCTTTTCTACCTACACGGTCATGCTCACCTGGCCCATGATTGCGCTCGGCTGGGTGGTCAACCTGGTGCAGCGCGGCAAGGCCTCGGTGGTGCGCATCCATGAGCTGCTGCGAGAAAAGCCGACCATCGACGACGCCGGTGCCGACGCCTCGCTGCAGAACGTAACATTAGACGGCACACTCGACTTTGTCGATCTGCACTTCGCCTATCCGGGCGAGGCGGCCGCTCCGGAGGTCTTGTGCGGCATCACGCTCCACGTCCCGGCAGGCACCAGCCTGGCGATCGTGGGCCCGACCGGTGCAGGCAAGTCCACGCTCGCAAGCCTGCTCGCCCGGCTCTACGATGCCGCGCCCGGCATGGTGCGCATCGACGGCTGCCCGGTCAACCGGTACCCGCTCGATACCCTGCGCGCGAACCTTGGCTATGTGCCGCAGGAGACGTTTCTTTTTTCCACAACCATCCGCGACAACATCGCGCTCGGCAGCCCGACGGCAACTGAGCAGCAGTTGCTCGACGCCGCGGAGGCCGCTCACATCCGCCGCGAGTTTGAAGACTTCCCCGCCGGCTTTGACACGATGATCGGCGAGCGTGGACTTACACTCTCAGGCGGCCAGAAACAGCGCTCCGCACTGGCGCGGGCGCTGATCCGTGAGCCCCGCATCTTGATCCTCGACGATGCGCTGGCGAGCGTAGATACCTACACGGAAGAGCAGATCCTCAATGGGCTGCGCCGCGTGATGCAGGGCCGGACGACCGTGCTGATCTCGCACCGGGTTTCGACGATTCGCCATGCGGACCAGATTGCGGTACTGCTCGGCGGCCGCGTCGCCGAGCTCGGCACCCATGACGAACTCCTGGCACGCGGCGGCTACTATGCCAGCCTGTTTGAGAAGCAGATGCTTGAAGAAGAGCTGGCCACGGTCGGCTAAGTCGAGCCGGCTCCTCTATCATCAAAAGCACGATGGCCGACGCACACCAGCCCCCCGGCGCAACGCGCGCGGCTGCCGAACAGCACTACTATGCAGCCATCGATGCGCTGGCCTCGGGCGACCCCCCGGCAGCGATCGCCGGCTTTGAGGCCGCGCTGGCGATTGATCCCGCGCTGCTTGAGGCCATGCACGGTCTGGTGCGCGCGCTCCAGGAGGCGGGTCGCTACGACGAAGGCATAGCCGCGGCTTACCGGCTGGCGGCACTCGACCCGGACGACGTGCTGGCGCATACCGCGCTTTCTATTCTTTACCAGCACAAAGGGATGATCCCGGAAGCGGAAGCCGCTGCGACACGCGCCAAGCTGCTTGGCTGGAAGCAGCAGCTGCGCGTCGGCAAGACTGCCGAGGATCGAGCGTGAGCGTGCCTTCTCAAAGTGCTCCTCCTCGTGCGCTGCGCGCCATCTATGACCAGCTGCTGGCTGCCTATGGGCCGCAGCAATGGTGGCCGTCGCAGAGTGCGATCGAGACGATCGTGGGTGCCTACCTGACGCAAAACACAGCCTGGCGCAATGTGGAGCGCTCGATTGCCAACCTGCGGGAAGCAGGCGGGATGACCGTAGCCGGCCTGCGGTCGATGCCGCTTGAAGAGCTGCGCGCGCAGATTCGGCCGTCCGGCTACATGGTGCGCAAAGGGGCTGCGATCAAGGCTTTCGTGGCCTGGCTGGATGCCGAGTATGGGGGCTCGCTCGACCGGCTGGCGGCTGAACCGGCAGACAAGGCTCGCGAAGCCCTGCTGGCGCTGCCGGGCGTGGGGCCGGAGACCGCGGACGCGATCCTGCTTTATGCGCTGGAGCAGCCGGTCAGGGTTGTCGCTGAGTCCCTGCGGCGCGTGGCCACGCGCCACGGCCTGACGGCGGAGCCGGCACGCTACCACGACCTGCAGCGCCTGGCGCTGGCGGCTTTTGCCGACGAGGCCGAAGAGCGGCGGCGCGCGCACTACAACGAGTTTCACGCGCTCGTCGTCCAGGTGGGCAAGGAGCACTGCGGGGGTGTGCCTCGCTGCTCCGGGTGCCCGCTGGGCGAGGCGCGCTTTCACCCGCCGGCAGCGCCGACGGCTGCCGCGCGCATTCCGGCTCAAAAGAGCCGTCGCGGATGATCGTCTATGTGGCCAGCAGCAACCAAGGCAAGCTGCGCGACTTCAGCGCGGCCGCAACGAGCCTTGTGCTTCGACCTTTGCCGGACCTCCACACCATGGCGCCCCCTCAAGAAGACCAGCTGACTTTTCACGGCAATGCGGAGTTGAAGGCGGTTTACTACAGCCGGCTGGCGCCCGGGCTGCTCCTGGTGGCAGACGACTCCGGCCTGGAGGTGGATGCGCTCAACGGCGCACCCGGCGTGCACTCTGCCCGGTATGCGGAGCGGGCCGGCTGGCGCCGCGGCGCGACTCAGGACGAGCGCAACACCAGCTATCTGCTCCATCGGCTGCAAGCCCATGCTGCGGATGGCGGCGGCGGCTCTGCAGCGCGGTACCGGTGTGTGCTGGCCGCGGCTCGTGACGGCACAGTGCTGGCGACCGCGGAAGGCGCGGTAGAAGGCGAGATCCTGCGGGAGCCGCGCGGCGAAGGAGGCTTTGGGTACGATCCATGGTTGCTGCTGCCGCGGTTGGGCCGGACCATGGCAGAACTCGACCAGGCGACGCGAATTTCGATCAGCCATCGAGGCGCCGCGCTGCGCGCGCTGCTGCCGCGCCTGGCTGTTTAGCCCCGCGCGCTTGACCATTGACCAGGTCACATACGCTTGCAGTGGCGCCTTGACGCCCCAGGCGTCGGCCCCAATAATGAAGGGTGGCGCGGTGCGCGATCCCCGCCGTAACCGCGTTGCACCCGGAGAACCCATGGCCACTGCTTCTGCCCCAGCACCTGCGAGCGCCGCACCAGCCGATACCGGGGGGAGACGCCCTGGTGTACAACCGCTGCGCGCCGGGCAGGGTCACTCGTTTTTGCTGCGCAAGCTGCACTCGCTCTCCGGCATTGTGCCCATCGGGGCCTTTTTGATCGAACACCTCGTCTCCAACTTTGAGGCGCTCAAAGGGCCGGCCGCCTATGCGGCGCAGGTCAAATTTCTTAATTCGCTGCCGTTTGTGCGGGTGCTGGAGTGGGTGTTCATCTTTCTGCCGCTTGCTTATCACGCCGGCTACGGCATGTATATCTGGCTGCGCGGTAAGTCCAACGTTGTCTACTATCCCTGGGCCGGCAACTGGATGTATGCGGCGCAGCGCTGGACCGGGGGTATCGCGCTCGCCTACATCGTGCAGCACGTGTGGCGGCAGCGCTTTTCGGGCGTGAGCCTGCCCGAGCATCCCGGTGCGGCATTCCACAAGGTACAGGTAGAGCTGCTGCACCCGTGGATGCTCGCCATCTATGCCGTCGCCATGGTTGCCACCTGCTGGCACTTCGCTTACGGCGTGTGGCTGTTTGCGGCCAAGTGGGGCATCACGCCGGGCGAGCGCGCGCGGCGCAGCTTCGGCTATGTATGCGGAGCGGTCGGTTTAGGGCTGGCAACCATCGGGCTGGCCAGCATGTATGCCTTTGTGGGGCCGCAGTATCGCAATGCGCCTGCGGATTTAACTCCCACGCAAATCGAACAAGGGCCACTGGCTCCCGCACCCGCCGGCGGCCAAACGCCTGCGTCCAAGTAAGGGAGCGTAACCGATGGCAGCAGCAACACCACGCATCATTGTCGTAGGCGGTGGCCTGGCCGGGCTGGCCGCAGTGATCAAGATTGCCGAAGCCGGCGGCAAGGTCGACTTGTTCTCGATTGTGCCGGGCAAGCGCTCGCACTCAGTATGCGCGCAGGGCGGCATCAACGCGGCCAAGAACCTGAAAGGCGAAGGCGACTCCACCGCGGCGCACTTCGATGACACGATCTACGGCGGCGACTTCCTGGCGAACCAGACGCCGGTCAAAAACATGTGCGACGCAGCGCCCGCGATCATCGACCTGCTCGATCGCATGGGTGTGCCGTTCAATCGCACGCCGGAAGGGCTGCTTGACTTCCGCCGGTTTGGCGGGACGCTGTTTCATCGGACGGCCTTTGCCGGCGCCACGACCGGGCAGCAGTTGCTCTACGCGCTTGATGAGCAGGTGCGCCGCTATGAGGCCGAAGGAAAGGTGACCAAGTACGAGGGTTGGGAGTTCCTGTCCTCGGTGCTTGACGGACAGGGGGTATGCCGCGGCATCTGTG
>CAXTPL010000018.1:1770-21598 GCA_964246065.1 uncultured Acidobacteriaceae bacterium | reverse complement strand
GCATCTGTGCGATGAACCTGCGGACGATGGAGGTGCGGACCTTTGACTCGGACGCCATTATCCTGGCCACAGGCGGCATTGGCGCAATCTTTGGCAAGAGCACCAATTCGGTGGTTTGCACCGGGTCGGCACAGTCGGCCGTGTACCAGCAGGGCGCCTACTATGCCAATGGCGAGTTTATCCAGGTGCATCCTACGTCGATCCCGGGCGAAGACAAGCTGCGGTTGATGTCGGAGTCGGCACGCGGCGAAGGCGGCCGCGTGTGGGTACCGCGCAAGCTGAACGATGCCCGTGAAGCCAATTCCATCCCCGAAGCGGACCGCTGGTATTTTCTTGAAGAGTGGTATCCAAAGTATGGCAACCTGGTCCCGCGCGATGTGGCGACGCGTGCCATCCACAAGGTGGTGTATGAGCATGGATTGGGCATCGATGGGCAGCCGATGGTCTATCTCGACCTGACCCACATTGACGCGGCCACGCTCGATCGCAAGCTCGAAGGCATCCTCGAGATTTACGAGAAGTTTGTCGGCGATGACCCGCGCAAGGTCCCGATGAAGATCTTCCCTGGGATGCATTACACCATGGGCGGCCTCTGGGTCGACTTCGACCAGATGACGAACATTCCCGGCATCTTCGCGGCAGGGGAAGCGGAGTACAACTACCACGGTGCCAACCGCCTCGGGGCCAACTCGCTCGTATCGTGCATCTATGGTGGATTTATGGCCGGGCCGAATGCGCTCAAGTACGCCAAGGGCTTGGCGAGCGCGCCCGCCAATGGTGCGGGTGAAAGCGAGCGCAAGCGGCAGGAAGAGATCAATCAGCGGTTGATGACTTCGTCGGGGACCGAAAACCCGTTCAAACTATGGCGCGAGTTGGGCGAGACCATGACCAAGAATGTCACGGTCATTCGTTACAACAAAGCGCTTGGCGAAACAGACGAGAAGATCGTCGAGTTATTGGAGCGATTCCGCAATATCAACCTTTCGGATAAGAGTGCCTGGGCGAATACGAGCTTTGCCTTTACTCGCCAGCTGTATAACATGCTCCACTTGTCGCGCGTGGTGACGCAAGGTGCGGCGCTCCGCGATGAGTCGCGCGGCGCACACTACAAGCCCGACTTTCCGGAGCGCGACGACGAGCGCTTCCTCAAGACCACCAAAGCTACCTTTGCTCCAGACGCCGACGAGCCCCGTTTCAGCTTTGAAGCAGTCGACACGCAGTGGATCAAACCCAGGCCCCGCCGCTATGACGCAGCCAAGTAAGTTGCAGAGGGCCGGTGACGAGTGCGCGGTTCGAGGGGGATCTCTGCTTGTCTGCCGAATGCAGCTTAGGAGAGCATCTTGAGCTACTACTTCGTCAAACTGATCCCGCACCGGGCTACCTTCGCCTTCGACATGAGCGACAGCGAGAGAGCGTTGATGCAGCAGCACGCCGAGTACTGGCGACGGCAGATGCGCGAAGGGCTTGTCGTCGTGTTTGGCCCGGTCATGGACCCTGCCGGCCCCTACGGCATGGGCGTCATCGACGCTGGCTCCGACGCGGCTGTGAACGAGATGCTTGCGCATGACCCGGCAGCGAGCCTGATGCGCACCGAGTTCTGCCCCATGCAGGCAGTCACCTCCGCCTAATATCAAGAGGACACCACTATGGCAACAGCAACACGCACCATCAAGATCGAGATCAAGCGCCAGAACGGGCCCGACGGCGAAGCGCGCTATGACAAGTTTGAGCTACCCTGGCGCCCGGGCATGAACGTGATCTCCTCCATGATGGAGATTGCCGCCAACCCGGTCACCGCGGACGGCCGCGAAACCACGCCCATCGCCTACGACGCCAACTGCCTGGAAGAGGTTTGCGGCTCCTGCGCCATGCGCATCAACGGCAAGGCGCGCATGGCGTGCTCGGCGCTGATCGACAACGTGGCTGTCCATGACACTGTGCGCCTGGAGCCGCTGTCGAAGTTTCCCGTGGTGCGCGACCTTTCCGTCGACCGCTCGGTGCTGTTTGAGAATCTGAAGCGCGTCAAGGCCTGGGTGCCGCTCGACGGCACCTACGATCTCGGCTCGGGGCCGCGTATCACTCCGCAGATGCAGGAGGACGCCTACCCCCTTTCCCGCTGCATCTCCTGCACGATCTGCATGGAGGTGTGCCCGCAGTTCAACGAGGCCACAGGCTTTGTCGGCGCGGCCACGATCGCCCAGGCGCAGCTCTTCAACAATCACCCCACCGGTAAGGTCCTCAAGGAAGAGCGCCTCCATGCGCTGATGGGCGACGGCGGCGTGCAGGAGTGCGGCTTTGCGCAGAACTGCGTCAATGCGTGCCCTAAGATGCTCCCGCTGACCAAGGCCATCTCCGATGTAAGCCGCGACGTGCTCCTGCAAGGCATCAAGGACGTGTTTACGCGCTGATATGGGCGCCGTAGATGTCAAGCAAACTACTGAGGGTGTCATAATCACGCGCAGGCAGAGTGGCGTATATCTCGTGCTTGCAATTCCACACATCCCATATTGAGTCGGCTGCGTTGCTGTAGTGATAGCAGCCGCCTACCGCACCATCCTATCCCTCACTACGGCTGCAAACTTGGCGGGCGCGGCTCGGTATGCGCAGTTTTCTTCGGCGCCAAGTCTTGGTGGCTGGGCCGTGCTTTGTATCGAATGATTGCGGCGCGAAGCCGGCTTCAGGTGCGCGGCGCGACGCTCCAGGTTGAGCGCGGCTCCGCTTTCAGACTAATAGACTGCGGAACCTACAGCGCATCCACTCTGAGAGACCTTGAACTCAAGTCGGGGAATAGTAGAATTTGGCCAAAAGGACAGGTCCAGGCCAACATAGGATCGGTTCCACTAGCTCTAGCTGAATTTATCTCGGACACGGACGGAAATAGATTGCTCGATGCTTTGACGGAAGCCTACCCCTTCAACACTCCGCCAGCAGCACCATCCCCATATGTCACAAAGTGGTAGGAGTGCCCGGTGCCTTTGCTATGCTCAATTGCAAGCATGATGAAGAGTACATCTACAGCAGCCGCCGCTTGCCTCCTTCTTTGCTCAAGCAGCCTGTATGCGCAGGTACCTAAGGCTAAGGTGACTTCACACTCCGCGACCGACCCTGCCGCAGTGCACCGTTCCGCCATCGTCATCGACACCCATGCCGACACCACCCAGCGCATGCTTGACGAGCAATACGACCTTGCCTCTCCGTTGAACGGCGGCATGGTCAACTTCGCCTCCGCAAAGCAAGGCAATCTGGGAGCCGAGTTCTTCTCGATCTGGGTCGAGCCCAAGCTGAACCAGGGCCACTACGCGCGGCGCACCCTCGATCTGATCGACGCAGTCTATCAACAGGCGGCCGCCCACCCTGACAAGATGATGCTCGCCACCTCCCCCGCTGACATCCTCACCGCACACCGCGAGCACAAGCTGGCCGGGCTGATGGGCATCGAGGGCGGCCACTCGATCGAGAACTCGCTCGGCCTGCTGCGCGACTACTATCGGCTCGGCGCGCGTTATATGACGCTGACCTGGTCGAACTCCAATGATTGGGCCGACTCCTCCGGCGACATCTACGACAAGAGCATCCCCCATACCGCGGACGGCTTGAGCGACTTTGGCAAGGATGTTGTCTTTGAGATGAACAAGCTCGGCATGATGGTCGACATCTCGCATGTGGCGGACAAGACTTTTTACCGCGCGGTGATCAGCTCGCGCGCGCCGGTCTTTGCATCGCACTCATCGGCCCGCGCCCTCTGCGCAGCGCCGCGCAATATGACCGATGACATGCTGCGCGCGGTCGCCCGCTCCGGCGGACCCGCAAGCCATGGCGGCGTGGTCATGGTCAACTTCTACTCGGCTTTCCTGAGCGACGCCTGGCGAACGGCCTGGGAGGCGCAGGCGCCCGAACGCAAAGCAGCCGAAGACGCCGAAACGGCGCGACTCAAAGGCAAGGGCACAGACGTCCAGTACAACGCCATTGAAGCCATCGACAAACAGTTTGCCGCCAGGATCCCTCGCCCTCCGCTAAGTGTTTTGATCGACCACATCGACCACATTGCCAAGGTCGCCGGCATCGATCATGTCGGCCTCGGGTCAGACTTCGACGGCATCCCCTCTGCACCCGAGGGCCTGGACTCTGCCGCTGACCTGCCGAAGATCACCGCTGCGCTCATGGCACGCGGCTACTCGGCTGCTGACTGCGAGAAGATCCTCGGCGCAAACTTCCTGCGCTACTTCCGCGAGGTGGAAGCCACGGCGAAGGAGCTACAGGCGCAATCGCGGCCGAAGATCGAACAGGCTCAGCCGTTTCACAAATAGTCCTCTCCTTAGGCTTCTTGACTTACCTGGATTGAGCCACCTCGGCAGTATCCCTGGCAGCCTGCTCCTGCTGTTCGGCGAGCAGGCTTACGTGGTTGAGCGAGACCCGCACGGCGTCCTGGTGGAGCAACGGACCTTTGGAAGCCAGGTACGTCTCGAACTCCGCGCGCGCTTCCTTCCAGCGGTGAGCCATGGTGAGCGCATTGGCTACCAGGATGTGAGCGTCGATGCAGGTTTGCGGCGCGGCCTGGAGAGCAAGCCTGCTCCAGTGCAAGGCACCCTGGACATCGCCGCGGCCTACACTTGCCCTGGCCATCTCATACTGCGCCTGCCAGGAGTTCGCGTCTGTGCTGCGCAGGGCGGCAAGCGCCACCGCGGCCTGCACATACTGCTGCTTGCCGTTGTACGCGCTGGCAAGCACGACCGCGACAAAGGGGAGAGCAGGATCGAGATCGCGAGCGCGCTGAGCATCCTCAATGGCCGCATCGTGGAGCCCGCGCGCGTTTTCCCGGTCGGCGCGGAGAAGGTACGCCTCGGCAAAGGACGGGTACAAGGACAAAGCCTTGCTGATCTTGCGCTCGAACTCTTCATCGCGTTGAGCCCGGGCCGCGTCCCTTGCCTGCTCATAGGCTTTGCGCGCCTTGCGCGGCACCGCCAGGCTGCTCACCGAGACCGTAGCCGACGAAGCCTGGCGCTGGATCGGCTGGTCGCCGGACTCAGCTGCGCCCCTCAACGGAGCCGAGCCAAGAACAAGGAGAACCACCAGACAAAAAGAAAGTCGAAGCGACGAATGAGAAAGCATTGTCACCCCCCTGCGTAGAGGTGAGACTAGCGGGGGCAAAGCGGTTTGCATGGATTACCAAAGAAAGGAGCGCCACACAAAGGTCACGCTTTGTCCCAAATAAGGAGTTCCCTGACAACGTTGACCCGAGAGGTGGCCGGCAACGGTTGCGGGGCGGCGGCTCTGTTGCTGCGCGTGCGGCCACTCGGCTTTGAGGGTTGGGTCGATTGGCTATCGCGAGCGCAATTCGGTACTCTAAGGGTCGGGATGACTATTGCAATCAGACTTCTTGTGCTCGCTCCCGTACTGGCCGCAAGCGCGGCGCTCACCCAGCGAACGACCCCACCGCCCGCGCCCGTCTCGACGCTGCCCGACTCCCCGGATGCGAACGCCAAGCCGCCTCTTTTGCCGACCGGCCCTACGGCGGTGTTCGATACGAGCATGGGCCGCATGACGTGCAAGTTGTACAGCAAGGAGGCGCCGGAGACGGTTGCCAACTTCATCGGCCTGGCAACGGGCACCGAGGACTGGACCGATGCAGCCACGCACCGCAAAGTCCACGGCCGCCCGCTCTACAACGGCACCACATTCCACCGGGTGATTCCGAACTTCATGATCCAGGGCGGAGACCCGCTCGGTACCGGTGAAGGCGATGCCGGCTACATGTTTGCCGATGAGTTCAACCCTGACCTAAACTTCGACGTACCGGGGCGGTTGGCCATGGCGAATTCAGGCCCCAACACCAACGGCTCGCAGTTTTTTATCACCGAAGTGCCTACAACCCACCTGAACCAGAAGCACACAATCTTTGGGCAGTGCGATGATCCAAGCGTACTCGTGGTACAGTCCATCGCTCGCGTGGAAGTAGGAGCCGACGATAAGCCTGTCACTCCTGTGGTGCTCAACAAAGTCACCATCGTTCCCGAGGGACAGCCCTTGCCGCCACCCCCGGCGGCCGGCGCGGCTGCCGCCCCTAAACCTTAAACAGCTTGACCTATCTTTCCTTGAAGGAGCACCACCCATGGCACGGCAACCCGGCACGTATGCGATCCTCAACACGACAGAAGGACAGATTGTCACACGCCTTTTTGAGGCGGACGCTCCGAAGACTGTAAAGAACTTTATCGACCTGGCAGAAGGCAAGCGGGACTGGGTGCATCCGAGCGGGGGCAAGAAGTCCGGCGAAAAGCTTTATGACGGCACAGTGTTTCACCGCATCATTCCTGACTTCATGATCCAGGGCGGCGACCCGGCAGGCAATGGAATGGGCGGCCCAGGCTACCGTTTTGAAGACGAGACCAAGGGTTCGGCGCACAAGTTCGACAAGCCCGGCAAGCTTGCCATGGCGAACTCCGGGCCAAACACCAACGGTTCGCAGTTCTTTATCACCGTTGCGCCCACGCAGTGGCTTACGGGCAATCACACCATCTTTGGCGAGGTTGTGGAAGGCTACGAGATAGCGGAAAAGATCTCAAAGCTGCCCCGCGGCGCGCAGGATAAGCCGAAGACCCCCGTGGTGCTGGAGAGCGTAACCATCGAGCGCGTGTAGAGCGCACCGATAAGGCCCCACTTCCTCACCCCGGGGACGTGGGGCGCGCCATCCTTGCTGCCGCCGGCTCCCAACGCGTCGCCGGACCGCGCTCGGGAGCGGCGATCTTGATCATGGTCATGCTGCGCATGCCAAAACACAGCGGGAACGCGCGCCTCGACCCTCCGTATCTCCTGACCTCGGCTGGCAAGCAGCCCCCTCCCGGCTGGGACCCTCTGCACCGCGCGTGCGAGGGGTGCTGCTTGCGCGGCGCATCCCTGTTGCTGGTAGCCGCTAAACGCCGATTATCGCGCAGAGCTCCTTGACTGAATCGGCACTCTTCTGCAGTGCCGCCTGTTCGTCTTCGCTCAACTTGATTTCCAGAATCTGTTCCAAGCCGGCAGCTCCGAGTTTGCAGGGTACCCCAACATACAACCCGTCGATGCCGTACTCGCCCGTCAGATAGGCCGCGCACGGCAGAATCTTCTTCTTGTCTTTGAGGATCGCCTCAACCATCTCGATGGCGGCCGCTGCCGGCGCGTAGTAGGCGCTGCCTGTCTTGAGGTGTTTTACGATCTCTGCGCCGCCATCGCGGGTACGCTGCACCAGTTCCCCCAGGCGCGCCGGCTCGATCAACTCCGTAATGGGTATACCGGCTACTGTCGAGTAGCGCGGCAGCGGCACCATGGTGTCGCCATGGCCGCCCAAAACAAAGGCTGTTACATTTTCGACCGATACATTCAGTTCCTCTGCGATAAAGGTGCGAAAGCGTGCGGAGTCCAGTACGCCGGCCATCCCGATGACGCGCTCGCGCGGAAAACCGGAGTGCTTGTACGCCGCCTGTGCCATGGCATCGAGCGGGTTTGAGACGATGATCAGGATCGCGTTTGGCGACGTCGCTGTGACCTGGCCGATGACCTCGGCCATAATCTTCGCATTGGTGTTCAGCAGGTCGTCGCGGCTCATGCCCGGCTTGCGTGCAATGCCCGCGGTAATGACCACGATGTCGGAATCGGCGGTGTCGGCATAACTGTTGGTCCCGGTGATCCGGCAATCCCGCTTTTCTATCGGCATGGCCTCGAGCAGATCGAGCCCTTTACCCTGCGGTACGCCCTCGATGACATCGATCAGCACCACATCTGCAAGCTCCTTGGACGCGAGCCAGTGCGCCGCAGTCGCTCCTACATTCCCCGCCCCTACTATGGTGACCTTCTTGCGCATACGTCTCCTTTTCTCTTTCGTGCCGACATTTCAGGCTATCACTGGGAGTGCCGCGGATGCGCGTTGCCGGCGCCGCAAGCGAAGCGAAGCCAGCGTATGCTGGAAGGGTGAAGCTCGGCCGGCCGCCCCATGCTCATCTCTGTCGCACCGCCCGTCTTCGCGGCATCATGCCGCGCGTGGTCGCCGGCATCCTCGGCGCTTGCCTCCTGTTCGGGGCGGGGACGCTCCGTGCACCTGCACAAGGCTATTCGGCAGACAAGCCTCTTGGCGCCTCCGCGCAGACCAAACCCGACTATCTACGCAACGCCGGCATCGATCAAAACCTGAACAAGCAATTGCCGCTGCATGACACCTTTGTGGATGAGTCCGGCGCCCCGGTCATGCTGGGACGGTATTTTTCCTCGCGGCCCGTGGTGCTGGCGCTGGTGTACAACAAGTGCGGCATGCTCTGCCCGCAGGTACTGCATGGAATGGGCGCTGCGCTGCGGCAGAGTGGCATGCACGCCGGGCAGGAGTTTGAGGTAGTGGTCGCCAGCATCGACCCGACAGACACGCCGGCCGACACCGTTGCGCCCAAGCAGCGCCTGCTCCAGATGCTGGATGCGGCACCCGGCAGCGACGCCGCCGGGCATGTGCACTTCCTTACAGGCCAGGAGCGGTCGATTGTTGACCTGGCGGCGGCCACGGGCTTCCACTATGTGCGTGTACCCGGGCCGGATGGCAAGATGGACCAGTTTGCGCATTCGAGCGTGATCATGATCGCGACTCCCGGCGGACGGATGTCGAAGTATCTGTCCGGCGTGGAGTACCAGCCGCGCGACCTGCGCCTGGCCCTGATTGAGGCAAGCAACCATCACATCGGCACGCTCGCAGACCTGGTGCTGCTTTACTGCTGCAACTACACGCCGTCGCAAGGGCGGTATACCGTCGCCATTATGCGGGTCCTGGGGCTGGCAGCACTGGGCTCCCTGGCCATGCTGGGTACGGTGCTGTACCTGCTTACGCGCAAGCCTGCGCACGCCATGCAGGCCTAGGGTCGCCGAGTAACCCTCTCTAGTCATCACCCTGTGTTACGCTCATCCACATCGTCAGCGGTAGGCGGGGAGGGGCGTGATGACCGAAGCCCCACAAGAGATCCAGATCATCGACGTGCATCGTTTGAGTGCCGGTCTTCTGGTGTATTTTTCAGACGGAACGTCCGCGCTCTTTCAAGCTCGTTTTCTTTACCGGATGCAGGACCACGACGGGAACCTGCCCATTACTCGCGAGGGTGGCGAGCGTATCTAAAAGCAGCGTGCAGAGACGACCGGCTGCAGGCCCGGAGCGCCGAGGCTTGCTCCTGCGCCGCGTCCCCATGCACGGGCAGCCGACGTAGGCCCTGAAGCAGACGGCACGATAGCCGCCGGTACAAACGGACCGCTGCCATTGCCAAGCGCATGGATGGAGCGAAACGGCCAAGCAATAGATGGCACTACACCGTGCACGCGCGCCGAAGGAGAAACGACCGACAGCATTGACCTGCGCTTTGCGCGCAAGGGCGCAAAGCTATCCGCGACCTTGTGGGAGCGGCCCGCGACGCGCCGGGTCACGTTGCCGCTCGCGCCGAAAATGGCTGTCCGCGGATAGGCCCGCAGATCATTCCACTGTGTCATTAATGCCCAGCCTTCGCTGTCCGTACGGCCTGATCGATCAAACGCGAGCAATGAGCCGAAGTTTGCAGATCCGTGGGGAGCTGCTTGCGCCCAATCGCGGTTTCCCTCCCAATTAAGTTTGAACGTGAGCCTCGATTGCCCCGAGAGTCGCGCCCTTGTTCTCGAAACTCAGAGACGCCTTGGCCGTCTCGCAATCTGCGTTCGCCAGTGTGATGAAGCGACTCGAATCCTCGGCCTCTCTCCACGACTGCGATCGAAACCTTCGTTTACATCCTGGTACCAACGTCACCGCCGGCTCGCGCAAGGTGCTGCTTAAATGAGGACACCTGCCACTCACCGCATGTTTACCTCCACGCGGCAGAGAGATGCGCCACTTATCTCTGCTGCCTTGCATGCGGCTGTTCCGGTGGCGCGCGCGCGCGAAAGGAAAAGTGACTCGTGTTCAAGGCAGATCGTGGTCGGGCTTTCTTCTCCAGGTTGTTTCCTGATCGTTTGGGTGCTTACCTGGCACTTATTTTCAGTCTCTTGATCCTGGGGCATGGTTCGACGATCGCTGCTTTTGCGCAGACCACCATCAGCGGAACCGTGTATGCGCCGAACGGCGCCGATCCGCTCCCGAACGTGCTTGTCTACGTCACCACTGGAGCGGTCGCGCCGTTTGTCTCAGGAGCACAATGCCCGGGCGTGCAGTGTCAGACCGCGTTCAATGCCATCCCTGCAAATGCAACAGTGGCGGGCTACACAACGGCTGCCGGCACCTTTACGCTGACAGGCGTACCTGAAAGCACCACATATACGCTGGTCATCCAGGCCGGTAAGTGGCGCAGGCAATTTTCGCAGGTGGTCGGCACCACTCCCATTGCCGGGCTCAATCTCGATTTTCCCTCTACGCACGCACAAGGGGACATACCGCTGATGGCAGTTGCGACAGGCTCGGCGGACGCATTGGAGTGTGCTCTGCGCGATGTGGGCGTGGCCGATAGCGAGTTTACTGACGACAACGGCACCTCTGGCGGACGGATCCACTTGTACCTTGGCACCGAGTCTGCGGGCGCGCAGATCAATGGCTCGACCCCTACCGAGGCCACTTTGATGAGCACGCCTGCGACACTCAACAACTATGACCTCGTCTTGTTTCCCTGCCAGGGAACACCAGGCACACAATCTGCAGCGGAGATCGACAGTCTACTTACGTACACCAGCGCCGGCGGCCGCGTCTTCGCCACCCACTACAGCAAAGGCTGGATAGACACCAGCGAAGCCCTGGGCAGCGGGCCAAATGCAGGCGCCACCTTCTCCGGTGCGGCTAATTGGAGCGCGCAGTCCAATCCCTCAAATGGCGTGGCCACCATCAACACCGGCTTCAGCAATGGCGCGCGCCTGGCACAGTGGATGCAGGATACGGGCGAATCGTACCTGGGCACCCTGGGTCAGGTCTCGATCAGCACGCTGCGCTGGGACACAAGTGGGATCAATGCTCCTACGCAGTCCTGGCTCACACTCAACTCCGACAGCGCCATCATGCAGTTCAGCTTTAACACGCCGTTCGGTGCCGCGGCTGCCAATCAATACGGGCGCGTGTTTTTCAATGAATACCATGTAGAAAACACCTCCACTCCCGCAAACACGGTGTTTCCAGCGGAGTGCGGCTCGGCGCCTCACAACCCTCTTCCGCCCGCCTCGATGAGCGCGGAGGAAAAGATGCTCGAGTACACGCTCTTTGATCTGACTAACTTCGTCACCCCGATCGTGGCCCCCACTGTTGCTATCGCCATTACGACCGATCCGGCAAGCGCCATCTTCAACGAAGGCGACACAACTGACACCATCACAGTCGACGTAACGAACACCAGCAGCACCAATCCTCTCGATACCTCCACGATGTTGAATGTCACCCTTCCTGCCGGACTTACAGCAACAGCCATGACCGATCAGGCAGGCGCGTGGCTCTGCACGGTAGCCACGCTCAGCTGCACGCGCGCCGTACCTTTGGCGCCGAACGCAAGCGATGCTGTGCTGCTGACGGTCAGCGTTGCAGGCAATGCAACCGGATCAAATGCAAGTACCAGCGTCAGCGTCGCCGCTGCAGTTACCAACCCGACGTTCTCCTCTAACATCAATGCGCCTCTAAGCATCACGCTCCGCCGTCATGCGGCTGTAACCTGGGCAACTCCGACTGCTGTAGCTGATGGCACTCCGCTCAGCAGTACGCAACTTGACGCCGTAGGGAACACGACTGGGACCTATGTCTACTCGCCCGCCATGGGCACCGTTCTTCCTGCGGGAACTCACACTCTGTCCGTGACCTTTACTCCCGCCGACCAAAGCGCCTACCCCGGTACCGCCACGGCCAGCGTTACGCTCTTGGTGAACTCCGCGGTCGCCGCAACCGTGACGGCGCCGGCTACGACCGGCTTTGGTCCGATCCCTGTTGCCACGGCCAGCGCCCTAAGAAGCGTGACCTTCAGCATTGCCGATCCCGGCACCCTCGGCCCCGTGCTCGTTTCCACTGCCGGAGCCACAGGCAGCGACTTTACCGACGCAGGGACGGGTACCTGCTCCACCAATGGGGCCACCTACGTTTACAGCGCCAACGCCACCTGCACGGTAGACGTGATCTTTACTCCGACGTATCCCGGGCAACGCGAAGGCGCCGTGCTCCTCAAAGACGGCTCGGGAAACCTGCTCGCCACGGCGTATCTCAATGGCACGGGCACCGGCCCGCAGATCAATTTCCTGCCTGCTCCAGAACTTCTGCGAGTCAACGTCGGCGCCGGCATGGTGCTTCCGGTCAGTCTCGCCTTGGATGGAAACGGCCGGCTCTACACAGCCGACTCAACCAATCACGCGATCTTCCAGACCACGCCAGGCGGCGTGACAACGCGCGTACTCGATCTCTCAGGTACGGGAGCAGCGCCGACTTCGATTGCTGTGGATGGGGCCGGCACGCTTTACGTGGTCGATCACGCGAATGACCAGATCCTTGAGGCTGCGCAGTCAGGCGGCGCGCTGGTGCTCAACCCTGTGCCGATTGCAACAAGCCTCAACTCTCCAACCGGGCTTGCCGTAGCGGCCAATGGAAATCTTTATGTCGCTGAAGCGTCCGACGTCCTCCTCGAAACGCGTCAGCCAAATGGCACCTACCTGCAGATGACGATTATCCCGGCGAGCAGCCTTGTTCTCGGTTCGGCACTCAACGCAGTCTCGAGCATTGTTGTGGACGGTGCGGGCAATTTTTTCATCGCCGACTCGGGCAATGGCCGCGTCATCGAAGAAGCACCCGGCGCGGAAGGGTATACACCCTCACTGGTTGCAAACGGATTCAGTGCGCCCGGTCAACTGGCCCTGGACGCAAACGGCAACGTATACGTAGCCGACTATGGGAATGGCAGCCTCTCCGGCGGCCGCATCTACAAGGAAACTCCCTCCGGTAGCAGCTTTGTTCAAAGCGTGGTCTCTACTTCGCTAGGTTCTGCGCACACCCTGGCCGTGGCTGTCGACGCGAGCGACAACGTCTACCTTTCGGATGTGACCAACGGAAGAGTTCTCGAGGAAAACTTCGCCGCTTCCCCAAGCCTCACCTTCGCATCGACCCGGGTAGGTACGGTGAGCAGCGACAGTCCGCAATCGGTCACTGTGGAGAATGTCGGCAACGCTGCGCTCGTCTTTACGTCGTCCGGGCTGGGTGCGCCCATTGACTTTTCGCAGACCGCAGGAACCGGCTCCCTTGCGGACTGCGCCGACAGCGCTTCTGTTGCCGCCGGTGCCGCATGCAACATCAGCATTCGGTTTGCGCCGACCGTCAGCGGCAATCCGCTCGGGGAAGTTTTTGTCCTAGCCGATAACGCCCTGAATGGAACACCCGCGACGCAGAACATCGCCGTGAGCGGACCGGCTACTGCAGCCGCACTCACGCTTGCACCCGCCTCCGCAAGCCTGGCTCCTGGCGTAGTGGGCTCCTCCTACCCGGCAATCCAGTTTGTGGCCGGTGGCGGGGTAGGGCCGTACACGTACTCCGCCGCAGGGAGCCTGCCGCCTGGGCTCGGCATGAGTGCGGCCGGCGTGCTCTCCGGTACCCCCACGGCTGCCGGCGGACCTTACTCCTTTGCTGTTACCGCAACCGATCAAACCGCTAGCACGGTGACCCGCACGTACACCGTGGTCGTCAACGCGGCGCCTGCCGCACAGCTCAGCCTTGGGTCCGTGGCCACTTCGCTGGTAAGCGGCGGCAACCTGGGCAAAGTGACAGCGACTGTCGAAGACGCCAACGGCCTGGCCGTCACGAGTTCTTCAGCGGTCGTCACCCTGTCGATCAGCGGTCCTGGCGGCTACTTGCAAACGGTGACCGTCACTGCTGTCAATGGCGTTGCTGTTTTCGATCTCACCTCGTTCGTGCTCACCGCGCCCGGCACCTACACCGTCAGCGTCGCTACGCCCGGTTTGCCTGCGAGCGCCGCGACCGTGATCGTGTCCCAGGCGTTCACCCTGGCCTTTACTTCTGGCACCGGCATGACGCCGACGCAATCGGTCTCCCCAGGCTCCGCCGCAGTGTTCCCCTTCACGCTGGCTCCAAGCAACACCAGCTTCAACGGACCGATCACCCTGTCAGCCTCAGGCCTGCCGCCCGGCGCCACCTATAGCTTCTCGCCGCCGGTCGTTACGCCGGGCGCCGGCCCCATCGGGAGTACGCTGACCGTTCAAACCGCAAGCAGCTCCGCGGCTCTCGGCCAGGCTCTTTCGAGCAACCTCGGCGGCACGATCGTTGCCTTGTTGCTGCTGCCGCTCGGTGCATCGCGGCGACTCAGAAAAGCGGCAAAGCGCATGCCGCTCTCAGTCCTCGCCCTGGCCCTGCTGTTTCTCGGTGCCTTGGGCGGCTTGACTGGCTGCGGTGCAGGTGGGCTCTTCGGCAAAGCACCCCAAACCTATCTGATCACTGTGACTGGAACCAGCGGCTCTCTCAGCCGGTCCACCACCGTCACCCTGATCCTTCAGTAAGGAGGCCGCAAAATGAAAACGACCCTGGCATTGGCGGCTTTTACCGTCATCTTCACCGCTCCCGCGCTGGCGCAGGCAGTGGCCTCAACGGAGCCTGCGACTCAAGTGGCAGAGCTTTCCATTACCTACTCCGCCCTCCACGCCAACGCTCCGGTTGGCGGGTGCGGCTGCTTCTGGATGGAAGGGGGCTCAGCAGAGTTGGCCGTTCCCGTCTGGCGCTTCGTTTCTGGCGTGGTTGAACTTTCGGGCCAGCACATCGACACCATCCCCGGCGCTCCAGGTATAGGGCTGGGGCTCATCTCAGGTATGGGAGGCGTTCGCGTGAGCCGTGCCATGAATACCAGATGGACGCCCTTTGGTCAGGGGCTGTTCGGGGGTGTGCACGCCTTTGACAGCTACTTTCCCGGCTCGACCCGCTCCACCACCTATGCAACTTCATTCGCCATGGCTACCGGGCTAGGCCTGGATGTTGCTGTTTCCAAGCACCTGGCCATTCGCCCAGTGCAGGCCGAATATCAGTACATGCAGTTACCCAACAACAGCACCAACCAGCAACACGACGTCCGTCTTTCGGCGGGCGTGGTCCTGCGACTTACGAAGTGATGTTGTCGCTGGAAAAGGAAGGGCCCGGGCCAATACCAAGATCAGGAATTCGAATTCCTGTAGGCAACCAAAAGCGTGCAGGCGCGCATTCGGCGCGCATTTCCCTTTCCCATTCGCGCACCCCCCTGCTACTGCTTGGAACCTAGCAAATTAGAACGAGTGAGCTACCGCCCCAAACAGGGAGGCTAGGTGCGAGGTTGAGGGTGCATCGGCCTGTTGGCGTCAACCAAGTATCCCGCATGGATAGACTTGCTGAGACGAGCCGATTTCTGGTCAGCGACCCACTATCTTCCCCCGATCCACCGCCTGATGGACGGGCGGGGATCCCTATCTTCTTCATAAGGAGAAAATGGCGGTGTCTGATCGAGCAGAAAGGAGCGGATGACTGCGGCTAGCTTTTTCGGTTGCGAAAAGTTGATGTAATGACCAGCTTCCGGAAAGTAAAACACCTGCAAGCCGGAAATAGACTTCTTGTATTCCAACTGCTGCGACCAAGGCACGAATTCACATTGGCTCACGAGCGCAATGGCGGGAACACGCAGCTTGCCGAGCTGTGCACGAACATCCATATCAGGCTTATCGTTTAATTCCCGCTGGGCGACAAGCAGAGGGTATAGGTTCATCCCTGCGAAGTACGCAGGCGACAAGTGGGCGGGCAACTTACTGCCCTCTCCCTTACAAACCGTCGCTCCAAATTCAGCGGGTGAAGTTGCGGTTTGCCAGTCGCCCGACTCTTCCTGGGGCAACAGGTCTTCTGCCGCATTCCAATTCGCATGCGATAAAACAATGGCCGCTAGTATACGCAGTGGTGGTAGACCTCCATTTGTCTGGGCGTCCGTTCGCTGCAATTCCATTGGAGCAGACGCCCAATTCCATATCCCACCTGGCGAATGAAAGATCAGCTTTGCTACACGGTCTGGATGCGCTGCGGCGTAGTGCACAACGAGTGTCCCGCCCCAGGAATGCCCGATCAGAATAAGCCGTTCGGTGCCAATCTTCTGACGGATTGCTTCGATATCGGCGACGAAGCGTTCCACCGTGTAGTCCGCTGCGGGGAGTCGATCCGATAATCCGGACCCAGCCTCATCGAAGAGATACACCCGGAAACCGTCCTGTGCGAACTGCTGGTAGAAAGCATGATCCGAATCTAACGCCCGCGCGCCTGGTCCTCCGTGTACGAATATGATCGGATCCGTCTTCACCGGCACACCTGCGGGGGCTCATAGACGCTGTAAGCAATGCGTGAGCCTGTCGGAAGATTCCAGTACAGCGTATTTGCGCGGGCCACCGGAGCCGCATGCGGATAGTGCATCGGCCGCAACACGGCCAGGTAAAGGCCGAGAACGAACAGAGCCGTCAACATTGCACTTGTAAGAAGTGCGCTTCGGTTCAAAAACGTCTTGCCAAGCTTGCCCACAAGCTCAGTCGTAAGAAGAGCGCCAAGGAAAAACGTCAGCAGCGCTACCACGACCAAGAGCCAAACTCGCGGCACTCCCCTGGCAGCTTGATAGGCCGCCACCAGACTCCCCACAACCGTTACTGCTAGGCCTAGCAGGAAGAGTACGGCGGTGACAATGCGTTTGACGATGCAGGTGAGTGTCATGTCAAGTTTATCCAGCTCATTGTAAACGCATTGCTATTTTTGGTTGCCCCCCAGGGATTCGAACCCCGATATGCTGAGTCAGAGTCAGCTGTCCTACCATTGAACGAGGGGGCAGTGCACAGGACGAGTACGGCGGGCGCCGACGTCCTCAGGGCCAACTCGATACTAAAAGCAGAAAGCGCGCAGGTCAAACTCCGAGCCTGCTCTCTCCCCTTGTCGGCAGATGCGTCCTGCTTTCTCAGGCGGTTGCAAGGGTACAGGCGCGGCGCGCGCCTACTCTTCGCGAAGAACCTCCAGCGGCTTTTGCCCGAGTATGCGGAAGCTGGCTGCCCAGCCGGTAGCGACGGCCAGCAGCGCTGTTGCGGCCACGGTGAGGAGGTTGGCGCGCCAGCTCCCGACAAAATCAACCTCCAGCTGGTGCAGCAGCAGTCTCGATAATCCGTTCGCAAATGCCGTGCCAGCCAGCCCCGCGAGCAGCCCTAGCACGACGAACTCGACGCTGAACACAGCTGCGATGCGATTGCGGGTGGCTCCAAGCGTTTTGAGCACAACCACCTCGCGGATGCGTCGAAAGCGCGTGCTCGCCACGCTTGAAGCGAGAATTACGGCGCCCGAGAGGATTGAAAATCCAGCAAGGAAGCGGATGACCAGCGTAATCTGCCCAATCACGGATTGAATGGTGTCCAGGATGTCGGCTACGTTGATCACCGTCACCGTAGGGTAGGCTGCGAAAAGCGCGCGCTGCATGGCGCCGACCTGCGACGGCACAACATGAACGGCCCCGTACCAGATCACCGGAAGCCCTTCGAGCTGTGCGGGCGCAAAGATAAACTCGCTTCGGCTGGAGATATGTTGTCCATCGACAGAGTAGACAGCCGCGACGCGAGCGGTAAAGGTACGCCCATTCGAGTCAAAGGCCAGCTCTGAGCCGGGGTGCAAATGCAGGCGTTTGGCGATGCGGTCGAGCACCGCAAACTCCTTGACATCCCCTGAGGTCCACCAGCGACCCTCGGTAAGCTTCAAGCCGTCCGGCTGCTTGTCGGCCCACGTCAGCGAAACGGTGCGGCGCAGATGCTTTGGATACGCATCGCTGCTGAGCTCTTCAACGGGCGTACCGTTGAGCCTGGTGATGCGTGCGGAAAGGATCGGCAGCGCATCGAGCGGACCGCCTACACCGCGCTGCTGCGCGAGCAGGGTACGCAACCCGGCGAGCTCATGGGTGCTGATGTCGATCATGAAAACGTTCGGAGTCTTGGCTTGCGCCTCTCCATGCATGGTTGCAACGATGGAGCCCTGCATGAGAAACACACAGAGGATCAGCATGACGCCCACACCCAGCGCCGCCAGCACGGCTGCAGACTGGTTGCCCGGCCGGTACAGGTTGGCGAGCCCTTGGCGCAGGAAAGAGGGCAAGGCGAGCCGCGTACGCGCTAGCACAAACCGCAGCACCCGCAGCAGCAGCGCCGCCAGCGCCAGCAAAAGGGCAAGCGAGGCCGCCAGCGAGGCCGCGAACCAGAGTCCTCCTTTCCACGAGTTGGACAAGGCGGCAGCAATGCCTGCCAACGCAAGCACAATACTGGTTATGGAGACGATCTGAGCCGGGCTGGTACGCAGCCGCTTCCATAAAGACTTGGCGGTGACCGGGTCGCCTGACTCGACCATGCGGCGTAGAACGACGCTCGGGCGAATGCTCCGAACATCCAGCAGCGGCGGAAGAGAAAAGAGCATCGTGGTGAGCAGCCCTGTGCCGAATGCCGCCGAAACAGAGACCAGGGGCAGGCGCAGCGGCGGCCGCAAAGGCAGCAGCGAGCCCAGCACCGCGGGCAGCGCAAACTCAACCGCCACGCCGAAGACCACGCCCAAGAGTGCGCCTGCCCCGCCAAGCATGAGCGTTTGCAGCACATAGATGCGCAGCACGTCCGATGAGCGCGCGCCCATGGCCTTCATGATGGCGATGCCGTCGATCCGCTGCTGCAGGTGCGCGCGCATGGCCATGGCCACGCCAATGGCACCCAGCACCATGGCCACCAGGCAGATGAGGCTGAGCAGGCCAGTGGCCTGGTTTAAGCCGTCGGTAAGCGCGGGCGCTCCCTCGCGAAAGTCAGCGATCTGTGCCTCGGGCAGCACGTCCTGCAGCTGTGCGCGTATCCGCGCGATGGCCTGGTCGGGGCTCAGCCGAAAGAGGAAGCGCTCTGTCCAGCGGCTGCCGGCCTGCAGCAGGCCCGTCTGCATGACCGCGCTGCGGGTCATCATCACACGCGGGCCCACGCCGACGCCTGCGGTAAGCCGATCGGGCTCCTTGCGGATGAGGCCCGCGATGCGAAAGGTGCGTCCGCCAATGCGAAGCTGGTCGCCTACATGGGCCCTGAGCCGCACCAGCAGGCTTTCATCGACCACCACGGTGGAGTCGTTGAGCAGCGTAGCCAGGCTTTCTGCCGGGTCGAGCTTTACTGAGCCGTAAAAGGGGTATACCCGCGGATCGACCACCTTGAGCGTAACCAGCAGCGGCACCGGATCGGTCGTCAGCGCTGCCATCGAGACCATTTCCGTCACTTTGGTCTGCTCAATATGAGCCGCACGCGCAAAGCTGTCGAGCTTGCCCTGCTCTGCCGGCGAGAGTTCGCGATTCATTCGGGCTGAAAGGTCAGCCGCGAGGATACCCCGCGCCTGCCCCAACAGCACCTTGCCCAGGCTCTCAGAAAACCCGCGTACGCCGGTCAGCGCGCCCACGCCGATAGCCACCGAGAGCACGACAAAGGCAAACTTGACGCGGGATGCCTGCAGCTCGCGCCAGGCGATGCGCGCGGCCGAGGCCCAAGGCAGCGCCGGCTTGGAGCCCTGAGCCTGGTCGGTCGCCGCGCCCACCCGAGCCGGTGGAGCAGAGGGAGTCAGAGTGGCCATCTAGAGCACCTCGTACAGGGCCGGCCGCGGCATTGCGGACGCGGCACTCTGCACAAATTCATCTGAAACGATCAAGCCGTCGCGCAGCACGATCCGGCGGTCGGCTCGCTCGGCAACGGCGGGATCGTGGGTGACCATCACCAGCGTGGTGCCGGCCTCGCGCTGCCGCGTCGTCAACAGCTCCAGCACGTGCTGGCCGTTGGTTGAGTCCAGGTTGCCCGTGGGCTCGTCTGCCAG
>CAXTPL010000018.1:0-1760 GCA_964246065.1 uncultured Acidobacteriaceae bacterium | reverse complement strand
ATGGGCGGCTCAAGAACGAAGGCCCGTGCCAGCGCCACGCGCTGCTGCTCGCCGCCGGAGAGCTGGACCGGATAATGGTCGAGCCGCTGCGCCAGCCCGACGCTCTCAAGCAGGGCCAGCGCGCGGGCGCGGCCAACGGTGCGCGCATCTCCGGCGACGGCGTTCAATTCGTATGGCAGCAACACATTCTCAAGCGCGGTAAGCGTGGGGATGAGCTGGTAGGACTGGAAGACAAACCCGATCTTGCGGCCGCGCACCGAGGCCAGCTTATCTTCCTGCAGGTGCGTGATGTCGACCCCGTCGACCAGCACCTGGCCCTCGGTAGGTGAGTCCAGCCCGGCCAGCAGCCCCAGCAGGGTGCTCTTTCCAGAGCCGGATGAGCCCATGATGGCCACAAACTGGCCTTGCGGTACCAGCAGGTCGATCCCCTTCAGTATGTTGACCGCGGTGCCGCCTGTGCGCAGCGACTTCTTCACTCGTCGTGCTTCAATCATGCCGGTTCCTCTTGTGTCTTGCACCGTTGGACGCTCCGGACCGGGCCCTGGACGCAGAAGGGTGCGCGCGAGCGCTCGATTGCATCAAGCCGGCCCTGCGCCGGGGCTAGCGCAGCGCTGCGGCAGTCTCGCGGTAAACTTGAGAAAGATGGCGCGCCTCTTCATGCTCATGCTGCTCTTGCCTGCCTTGTCTACCTACTCCGCACCGGGGCAAAACCAACGCACAGAAAAGGTGGTGTTTTTCGGCGACAGCCTGACCGCCGGCTATGGCGCTGCCCAGGGCCAAAGCTTCCCCGACTACCTGAAAGCCGATCTGGCATCGATGGGGCTCCACCCGCAGATCGTCAATGCCGGAGTCTCCGGCGCAACGACCAAGGACGGGTTAGAGCAGCTGCCCTCGGTGCTGGCCATGCACCCGTCGATCGTCGTGCTGGAGCTGGGCGCCAACGACGGGCTGCGCGGGGCGCCGCCACAAACCATCACAGCCAACCTATCCTCAATCATCGAGGGGCTGCTGCAGGCGCATGCGCGTGTAGTGCTGGTCGGCATCGAGATGCCGCCGAATTATGGCCCCGACTATTTGAAACAGTTCGACGGCATCTATCCCGCGCTGGCGCACAAGTACAAGCTGCCGCTGGTTCCATTTATTTTGAAGGACGTGTACGACAAGCCCGCGCTCATGTCGCCAGACAACATTCATCCGAATGGGGCGGGGTACCGGGTGGTCGCGCGCACGGTATTAGCAACGCTGCTGCCTTTGCTCAAGAAGTAACTCGCTCAACCAAGCACCACGTCGGGCTGAAAGAGTGTGCCTGCAAGCCGCCGGGCTACGGCTGCGAGCTCATGCTGGCTTGCAAACACCTTGACGTAGGCCGCGGAGGAAAACTCCGGCAGGTGAACCTGGCCCCCGTTGCGCAAACGCACCAGCGTGGCCGCGTCGGCTGTGACTGCAGGCAACAAGGGGAGCAAGCTTCGCGGATGCGGCAGGCAGGCCTCGAGCATGCCGGCGCGCGCCTTGTCTTCAAGCGCGCCGAGGGTGAGCGCATCCTCGACGGAATACGGGCCGGCAGCCGTGCGTCGCAAGCTGGCCAGGTGCGCTCCGCAACCCAGCCGCTGCCCAAGCTCGTGTGCCACCGAACGCACGTACCCGCCAGCCGAGATCTCCATTGAAAACGACGCGAGATCGCCCTCGCAGGCCAAGATGGAGAGCTGAGCTATACACACGCGAGCGGGCTTCAGGCGGGGTGTCTCTCCGGCGCGCGCCAT
>CAXTPL010000017.1:19290-31355 GCA_964246065.1 uncultured Acidobacteriaceae bacterium | reverse complement strand
ATCCCTTCTGTCAGCCTGCCTACCGGCGCCGCCGGTCTTTCGAGCCACGGCTACGACCCCGCCCTCCAGCTCCCCTGGTCCCGCACCCTCACCTCCAGCTGGACCCTGGCCGGCATGCTTTCGCTTGCCTGGCCGACCGAGTCTTCGCGCCGCAACCTTACGGGCGAAGCAAGCCTCTATGTGGACCGGCAGCTTCGCTCCTCGTGGGACGCGTGGATGGAGTACGCCGGTTTCTTCCCGCAGCGCGGCGGCCCGCAGCACTTTCTTCAGTTTGGCACCGCATACAAGCTCACTCCCCACCAGCAGCTCGACCTCCACGCCAACTTCGGCTTTGCTTTCGCCGCCCCCGACCGGGCGATCGGCCTTGGCTACTCCGTGCGCTTTCAAGCCTTCGTCGTACACGCACAGCCACACTAGAGATGCTGATGCCGCGAGAGCGGCAACGGAGAGTCCGGCAGCAAATGAGCGCGGCAGAGGCGAGAGCGGCAGAGGCGAGAGCGGCAGCGGCGAGCGCGGCAGCAATGAGCGCGGCAGCAGCGAAGTGGCAGCAATGAGCGCGGCAGCAGCGAAGTGGCAGCGGCCAATTGGCAGCGGCAAAGTGGCATTCGCAGCCGGGGCATGCTTTAACGGTTTCCTTACACCCTTCCTACGGCTTTCCTACGAGTGCTCGCGTTCTACTCGCTAAGGAGTAAGCCTACATGCCTCGCTTTCGTCGTCTTTCTGCACTTCTCTTCGGCCTGACACTTTGCGGAGCCGCCGGACACGCGCAAAACCTTGATATCGCCGCCGCCGCGCCACCTGCGCCGGCGCCCCTGGCTGCGGCCTCTGAGCCGCCCGACAACACCGCGCCCGGCCTGCCCCAGAACGCCGCCGCGCAAGCACCCGCAGACAAGACCGCCGCACCCAAAGCCGCCGCCGGCGCGCCTCCGACGACCACCCCCCAGCGCGGCTTCTTTACCCGCCTCGGCCATGCCTACCTTGACGACTGGACGGTGGACTCGAACGGAGCCGCGCCCGCACCCGCTCCCGAGCGCCGCGGGTTCGCCGCTCCGCTCAGCTCTCCGCCCTTCCCCAGCGCCGACTGGCCCATCGGAGGCACGGTGGTGCTCGGCGCCCCTGACTACCAGACCTATCCGTTGATGCAGGCGATCGATGAAAACAAGAGCCGCATCAAGATGTACGGCTGGTTTGATATCGGCGGCAACGCGAGTACGTCAAACCGGGGCAAATACGCGAACAATGTGACTGCCTACGACGTCATCCCCAACTCGGTGCAGCTGGACCAGGTGGCTCTCTACTTCGAGCGCCTCCCGAACACTGTTCAAAAAGATCACATGGACTGGGGCTTTCGGCTGACCAACCTGTATGGCCTGGATTACCGCTACACCACAGCCAAGGGCGTCTTTTCGCAGCAGCTGCTCGGCCATAACAATACCTATGGCTATGATCCTGTGATGTATTACTTCGACTTGTATCTGCCTAAGTTGGGCAAAGGCGGGTCAGACCTGCGGGTAGGCCGCTATATCTCGCTGCCGGATATTGAAGCGCAGCTGGCGCCCAACAACTATACCTACAGCCACTCCATTCTTTACACCTACGACTGCTACACCCAGCACGGCGTGAATCTTACGACCAAGCTCAGCAACCACTGGACCGTGCAGGCGGGCGTCTCCGGCGGGTGCGAGATTGCACCCTGGACCAAGGGCGCCAAGCTCACCGGCAACGCGTGCGCAGCCTACACCTGGAAGGGCGGCGGCGATAATCTTTACTTTTGCGCCAACTCGCTCAACTCGGCGAAGTACGGCTACAACAACGTTTCCGCCTACTACCTGACCTACTACCACAAGATCAACGCTACCTGGCACACCGACACCGAGGGCTGGTACCAGTATGAGCGCGACGTGCCTAATAATAACTACACGGCCGGCCCTATTACGTCGCCTGCCCCGATCACCGGCGCAAACGGTGCTTATTGCAACCCGCTTGACCAGCACTGCTACGCGCCGGACTGGGCTATCGTCAACTATGTTGAGCACGAGTTCGACAATCACCACGCGTCGCTCAGCATCCGCAACGAGTTTGTCGATGACATTCGGGGTCAGCGTACCGGTACTGCGACAAAATACTCTGAGCACCTGGTGGGCTTGAACTTCTGGCTGGGCAGCACGGTAACCTTTCGCCCGGAGCTGCGGTTTGAGCACTCCTACGACGGCCCAGCCTACGACAGCCCGTTTGTCAACGGCGTTGCCGGGGCCCCTACCAAAGCCACCCAGCTCACCCTGGCCGGCGACCTGATCTACCACTTCTAACACCGGCCAGTCAGGAGTCCTCCCCAGTGTCCGACCTTTTCGCCATCGCCTCAAGCTGTCTTCTTTTCGGTATCGCACTCGGCTACACGACCGGGTGCGATCGCCTGCGCAGGAGCCGCACCCATGCTTGAGTCCGTCGCTCTGCTGGTGCTTTGCGCCTTGCTCCTGGTTTATCTTGTTTACGCCATGCTGCGTCCGGAGAAGTTCTGAGATGACAGCAAACGGCTGGCTCCAGATTGCGCTCTTCTTCGGCGTGGTACTGCTGCTTGCAAAGCCGATGGGCCTCTACATGGTCCAGGTTTTCGAGCGGAGGCGTACTTGGCTTGACCCGGTGCTGCGGCCGGTGGAGCGCCTGCTGTACCGCACGACCGGCATCCGCGAAGACGAAGAGATGCCCTGGACTGAGTACTGCGGCGCGCTGCTGGTCTTCAGCCTGGCGACGCTGCTGCTCACCTATCTCGTCGAGCGCCTGCAAGGCTTGCTGCCGCTCAACCCGCAGCACCTGCCCGGTGTAAGCCAGGCGCTTGCCTGGAACACGGCAATCTCGTTCACGACCAACACCAACTGGCAGAGTTATACGCCTGAAACCACGATGAGCTATCTCACGGAGATGCTCGGGCTGGCGACGCATAACTTCTGGTCGGCGGCGGCAGGCATGGCCCTGGCGGTCGCGTTTATTCGCGGCATCGCCCGGCGCGAAGGCAAGACCCTGGGCAACTTTTGGGTGGACACCACGCGCGCCACCCTCTGGGTCCTGCTGCCGCTCTCGCTCCTGCTCGGAGTCGCGCTCCTCTCGCAGGGCGTCATCCAGAACCTGCGCCCCTACGACACCGCCCGCCTCCTTGAGCCGCAAACGGTCTCCGGCGCAGACGGCAAAGCGCAGACCATTGCCACGCAAACGATCGCGCAAGGCCCGGTCGCCTCACAAGAAGCGATCAAGATGCTGGGTACCAACGGCGGGGGCTTCTTCAACACCAACAGCGCCCACCCGTTTGAAAATCCAACGCCCTTTTCGAACTTCCTCGAGATGCTGGCCATCTTCCTCATTCCCGCGGGGCTCACCGTTACGCTCGGCCAGATGGTCGGCTCGCCGCGCCATGGCTGGGCCGTCTTTGCGGCGATGGCGATCTTCTTCTTTGTGGGCGTCCTGGTGCTCTACCATGCTGAGTCGCAGCCCAACCCGCTCTTCCGCGGCGTTGCGCAGGCTGCAAGCGCTACGCAGTCCGGCGGCAATATGGAGGGCAAAGAAGTCCGCTTCGGCATTGCCAACACTGCCCTCTTCGCTACGGCAACGACGGATGCGAGCTGCGGCGCGGTCAACGGCATGCATGACAGCTTTACCCCGCTCGGCGGCATGGTGCCGCTGGTCAATATCCTGCTCGGCGAGGTAGTCTTCGGCGGTGTCGGCGCCGGTCTGTACGGCATGCTCGTCTTCGTCGTGCTGGCGGTCTTTGTCGCAGGGCTGATGGTCGGGCGCACGCCGGAGTATCTGGGGAAGAAGATTGAAGCGATCGACGTACAGTTTGCGATGCTGTACCTGCTCATCTTCCCGACGCTGATTCTTGGATTCACGGCGATCTCTGTGCTCGCGCCCACCTTCGGGCTTTCCAGCCTGACCAATCACGGGCCGCATGGGCTGTCCGAGATTCTTTATGCCTACACCTCGGCCGCCGGCAACAATGGCTCCGCCTTTGCCGGCCTGTCTGCCAATACACCCTGGTACAACGCGACCCTCGGCATCACCATGTTTGCCGGGCGCTTTTTGATGATTGTTCCCATGCTGGCGATTGCCGGGTCGCTCGTCACCAAGAAAGTCGCGCCCGCCTCGCAAGGCAGTTTTCCGGTCACGACGCCATTGTTCACGCTGTTGCTGGTCAGCGTCATCCTGATTCTTGGCGCCCTTACGTTTTATCCTGCCCTCTCGCTTGGGCCGATTCTCGAGCACCTGCTGATGCACGCCGGCCACACCTTCTAGGGGCATTGCTGCCATGTTGAACTCTCGCAAAAAATCGTTGTTCGATCCGCAGATTCTGCGGCGCGCCGGCCTGGACGCCTTCCTGAAGCTCGACCCGCGCAGCATGATGAAGAATCCCGTCATGTTTGTCGTCGAGGTCGGCAGCGTGGTCACGACCGTACTGCTGGTGGCCGACGCAGTGCGCCACCGGCCGGGCTTCGGCTTCAATCTCCAGATCACGCTTTGGCTCTGGTTCACTGTGCTTTTTGCGAACCTGGCTGAGGCGATGGCAGAAGGCCGCGGCAAGGCCCAGGCCGACACCCTTCGCAAGGCTAAGTCTGAAACCCGCGCCCAACGCCTGCGCAAGGATGGCACCGTCGAAGAGGTAGCCAGCTCCATGCTGCGCGTCGACGATCGCGTGCGCGTGGTTGCCGGCGAGATGATTCCCGGCGATGGCGAAGTGGTTGAAGGCGTCGCCTCGGTCGATGAGTCCGCCATCACCGGCGAGTCCGCCCCTGTGATCCGCGAGGCGGGCGGCGACCGCTCGGCGGTCACCGGCGGGACCCGCGTGTTGTCAGACGAATTGATCGTTCGGATCACCTCCAATCCCGGCGAAACCTTCCTCGACCGCATGATCGCTCTAGTCGAAGGCGCCGAACGGCAGAAGACTCCGAATGAGATCGCGCTCAATATCCTGCTGGCCGGGCTGACCATCGTCTTCCTGCTGGCGGTGGTCACCTTGCAGCCGCTCGCGCTTTACTCCGGCGCTCCGCAAACAGTCTTTGTGCTGGTCTCGCTGCTCGTGTGTTTAATTCCTACAACGATCGGCGGCCTGCTCTCGGCAATCGGGATCGCGGGCATGGACCGGCTCGTACAGCATAATGTTCTTGCCATGTCCGGCCGGGCGGTGGAAGCCGCAGGCGACGTGAATACGCTGCTGCTTGACAAGACGGGAACCATCACGATCGGGAACCGGCAGGCTACCGAATTTGTTCCCGCGCCAGGGGTCCGCGCGGAGCAGCTGGCCGACGCCGCCCAGATGTCGTCTCTCCCCGATGAAACGCCAGAGGGCCGCTCGATCGTCGTGCTGGCCAAGGAAAAGTACGGGCTGCGCGGCCGCGACTTATCCACCACGCATGCCGAGTTCATCCCCTTCTCCGCGCTTACGCGGATGTCGGGCGTCGACATGGATGGCCGCATCGTGCGCAAGGGAGCCGCGGACGCGATCGAGCAATACCTCCAGGCGCTCGGCTCTAGCCTGCCGCGCGAGGTGCGTGAAGCAGTCAACGAGGTCGCGCGCTCGGGCGGCACGCCTTTGGTCGTGGCTGAAGGCGACCGCGCGATGGGCGTCATTCACCTCAAGGACATCGTCAAGGGCGGCATGCGGGAGCGCTTTGCCGAGCTGCGCCGAATGGGCATCCGCACTATCATGATCACCGGCGATAACCCGCTCACCGCCGCCGCCATCGCTCGCGAAGCAGGGGTCGACGACTTCCTCGCCGAGGCCAAGCCGAAAGACAAGATGGACCTGATCAAGCGTGAGCAGGCTGAAGGCAAGCTGGTCGCGATGACCGGCGACGGCACCAACGACGCGCCCGCGCTCGCCCAGGCCGACGTCGGCGTCGCCATGAACTCCGGCACCCAGGCCGCCAAGGAAGCCGGCAACATGGTCGACCTTGACTCCAACCCCACCAAGCTCATCGAGATCGTCGCCATCGGCAAGCAGCTGCTCATGACGCGCGGCGCACTGACCACCTTCTCCATCGCCAACGATGTCGCCAAGTACTTCGCCATCCTCCCGGCCATGTTCGCGGGTGTTTTCCCGGTGCTGCAGGCGCTCAACATCATGCACCTCAAGACACCACAGTCCGCGATCCTTTCCGCTGTCATCTTTAACGGGTTGGTCATCGTGGCGCTCATTCCGCTCGCCCTGCGCGGCGTCGGGTACAAGGCCATGTCAGCTGAAGCATTGCTGAAGCGTAACCTGCTGATCTACGGAGTAGGCGGGGTGATCGTGCCCTTTGTCGGCATCAAGCTTATCGATGTCCTGATCACCAGCGTCGGCCTTGCTTAACCGCGCCACGGCCTCAAGGAGCACCTTGCTATGAAGCAGACCATTGTTACGGCTGTGCTGTACACACTGATTACCGGGCTGGTGCTCGGCCTCGGGTACCCGCTGCTGATGGTGGGAATCGCGCATACCTTGTTTCGCGACAAGGCAGACGGGCAGTTGATCCTGGACAAGGGCGCCGTTGTCGGCTCTCGCGTACTTGGGCAGCCTTTCTCCGGGCCCGCATACTTTCATAGCCGGCCGTCGGCGGCGGGGTCCGGCTATGACGCGGCCAACTCTTCAGGCTCAAACCTTGGTCCGACGAATAAAACGCTGATCGATCGCGTCAACCAACAGGCAGCGGCGGAAAAATCAGCGACCCCTGTGCCGGTCGATCTCGTCACCACCTCCGGTTCGGGGCTTGATCCTGACATCACGCCGGCTGCGGCGTACTACCAGGCGCCACGCATCGCGCGTGAGCGGCATATGAGCGAGGCTGCCGTCCGTGCGTTGATCGCTCAGCACCTTGAAGCGCGGCAGTTCGGTGTGCTGGGGGAGCCGCATGTAACCGTGCTCCTGCTCAATCGCGATCTCGACTCTGTCGCCGGGGCGCACGCGGGTGCAGGCAGATAAACTGCGGCGGGTGCTCGATCTGCACCTCTGTTGCGCATCCGCGCCCTCAGCCTGCTGCGGACGGGAGTGGCCCGCGGACGAGCCCGTGCCGCGGGAGTAGACTGGAGGCGCACGACGGCGCGCCGCCGCGCAGAGCGCTCCCGGGAGCCCCCTACCGCACATGAAGGTTCCCCGCTTGCTTGCTGTTGCTGCTTGTTCGCTCGCTGCCGCCGCTGCACTCGCTGCCCAAACCACCTAGCGGTACCCTTTCCAGGAGCCCTCCCATCGAGCATCGCATTACCGACCTCCTCGCCTGGCCAAAGGCTGCGGCAGGCACTCTCGCCGCCAGGGTCAACCAGTACCTCAACAACTACAAGCAGCTTGTCCCTGAAGCGTGGGCGCTAAAGCTCACGATTGAAGCGCAGATCGACGAGAAGCGGCGCGGTTTTTATCGCGTCAGGTGACTTCCTGAAAACGCTAGGGCGGCTTATGCAGCAGGAGCAAACGGGGCTTGTCTCTAAACAAGACAGGCCCGCTTGCTGCGATATACTTGGGCGACCCTATGGCGACCAACGGCTCCTTTGACAGGCTTCCCACCGGCGTTGCAGGCCTGGACGAAATCCTCGGAGGCGGGCTGCCGGCCGGCCAGATGTACCTGCTCGAGGGGGACCCGGGCACAGGCAAGACGACGATAGCCATGCAGTTTATGCTGGCAGGCCATGCGGCAGGCCAGCGCTCGCTGTACATCACGCTCTCCGAGCCGACCAGCGAGCTGCTCTCCTCCGCGCGCTCCCATGGGTGGAACTTCGAGATCCCCATCGTCGAGTTTGTGCCGGATGGGGTGACCCTCGAAGCCGAGCAGCAGTACACGGTCTTTCATCCGAGCGACGTGGAGCTGGCAACGACGATCCGTCGGCTGATCGCGGAGATTGAAGCCGTTCGCCCGGACCGGCTCGTGATCGACTCCCTTTCAGAGTTGCGCCTGCTCTCTGACAGCAGCATGCGCTACCGGCGACAGCTGCTCGCGCTGAAGCAGTACTTCTCAGGCCTGCAAACCACGGTGCTTCTGCTCGACGACCGCACCGGAGACGGAACGGATAAGCAGTTGCAAAGCATTGCGCATGGCGTGATCCGGCTCGAAAAGCTGCCGCGGTCCTACGGCGTGACCCGTCGCCATGTGGAGATCCTCAAGCTGCGCGGCTCCGCATACCGCGAGGGCTACCACGACTACCTGATTCAGCGTGGCGGCGTCGTCATCTTCCCACGGCTGGTCGCCGGCGAGCACGCGACCGATGTTGCGACCGAAGCTGCCTGCAGCGGACTGTCGGCGCTCGATGCCCTTTTCGGGGGCGGTATCGACCGGGGCACAAGCGTCCTGTTCAGCGGGCCTACAGGGAGTGGCAAATCTTCCGTCACGATGCAGTTTGCCTGCGCCGCTGCCGGGCGAGGCGAGCGGGTACACTTCTTCAGCTTTGACGAGAGTGTGACCACGCTGATGAAGCGCTCTGCCAGCCTCGGGCTCAATCTGGAGCCGCTCATGGAAAGCGGCTTGCTGCGCATTGAAAAAGTCGATCCTGCCGAGCTCTCACCTGGAGAGTTTAGCTGGCGGATCCGCGACGGCGTGGCGCATGAGGGCACGCGCATCGTCGTCATTGACGGGCTGACCGGCCTGCTCACCTCGATGCCCGGCGAGCAGGACCTGATCCTGCACCTGCATGAGCTGCTGGTGTACCTGAACCAGCAAGGCACGATCACGCTGATGACACTGGCGCTGCAAGGTCTGATAGGGTCCATGCAAGCTACGGTGGACGTAAGTTATCTGGCAGACACGGTGGCGTTACTACGGTATTTCGAGACGCGTGGCGAGATTCGGCAAGCCATCTCCATTTTGAAGAAGCGCATCGGACCTCATGAGCGCACAATTCGTGAGTTCAGTCTCCGTTCCGGCGGCATCCATGTAGGAGAGCCGCTTACTAACTTCGCCGGCGTCTTGACCGGAGTCCCTCGCTATTTAGGGCCTGGCGGTGAACCACCCGGAGACCCGCTGCATGACGAATCCATCTCTACCGTGTTCTGAGCCCGATCAGCGAGACCTTTCCGTACTCGTGCTGGCGCCCACAGGACGCGACGCCTCGCTCCTTTGCACTCTGCTCGCAAGCCAGGATTTGACCGCGAAGTCGGTCTCCGCGGCTGAAGCGGTGGACCTGCTCCGGCGGCAGCAGGGAGGCATGCTCCTGGCAGCGGAAGAGGCTCTTTCTGAGATGGTGGTCCGCGCACTAGCCGAAGCAGCGGCTGCGCAGCCTACCTGGGCGGACTTCCCGATCATGGTGCTGACCGCCAGCGGCAAAGGTGCCAAAGCTGGACCGCGCTTGCGCGAGGGCGCAAATACTCAGCTCAACCACACCCTGCTCGAGCGGCCTGTGCGGCCGGAGACGCTGGTAGCCGGCGTTCGCTCGGCGCTGCGGGCACGGAGCCGGCAGTACGACGTACGCGCAACAATTGAAGATCTGCGCCAGGCCTCGCTCGCCCTGCAGGAAAGCGAAGAACGCAACCGCCTCATCCTGCAAAGCACGCGGGATTGCATCAAGCTCCTCGATCTGCAAGGCAGACTGCTGACCATGAATGCCGAGGGGCAGGAGCGGTTTGCCATTGCGGATTTTTCTCTGGTGCGCGATCGCTCCTGGTTCGACTTTTGGCTGCCACCCTATCGACAGCTTGCCGTGGCCGCACTGGCTGAGGCGGTCGATGGAGGAGCGGGCCGTTTCGAAGGAGAGTTTCGGCGTGCCGACGGCGAGTTTTCCTGGTGGGATGTGTCTGTAACACCGGTGCGTAGCCCGGATGGATCGCTGATGCACCTGCTCGTGGTCTCGCGCGAAACCACAGCGCGCAAACGCGCCGAGCGCGCCTTGATCGAAAGTGAAAAGCTGGCAGCTGTCGGCCGGCTGGCAGCTTCCATCTCGCATGAGATCAACAATCCCCTGGAAGCGGTGACCAACCTGATCTACATCGTCTCCGGGGACAGCAGCCTTTCGCCGGAGACTCGTGCGTACCTGGCCATGGCGGACCGGGAACTGGCGCGCGTTTCGCAGATTGCGGGGCAAACGCTGCGTTTCCATCGGCAGGCCACTCGCCCGCGCTCGCTCACCACGCGCGAACTGCTTGACCCGGTGCTGGCGTTGTACCAGGGGCGGCTGCTCAACTCCGGCATTTCGATCGATCTGGAGGTGCGCGACCTGGACGAGCTTACCTGCTACGAGGGCGAGATACGGCAGGTGCTGAATAACCTGGTCGGTAATGCGGTCGATGCCATGCGCGCTTCCGGCGGCCGCTTGCGCATTCGCGCTCAAAGCGCCCGGGACTGGGTGCATGACCGACTGGGAGCCCGAATCACCATTGCCGATACCGGGCACGGCATGCCGCCCGAGGTGGCCAATCGGATCTTCGATGCCTTTTACACGACCAAGGGGATCAACGGGAATGGGCTTGGGCTCTGGATCTCGCAAGGGATCGTTGAAAAGCACCACGGACGTTTGCGGGTGCGGAGCCGCTGCAACACGCGCGTGCGGGAGTTGCAGGCAGCAGGGACCGAGCCGGGGCTGGGAGACAAGGCAGCTCCGTCCGGAACTGTTTTCAGCCTTTTTCTGCCTGCGCAGCTTTCTGAAGTGGCCTGAGCAAGCGCCGGCACAGGCGAAGCCGTGAGGATGCGGCATGATGCCGGATGATGCGGGCAGGCCCTTGTTGAGGCTCGGTAGCGGCCAAGGTTGGCATAGTTACCGCTTTCTCTGCTACAATCAGGGCACGCTCAGTGATTTGGTTGAGAGCCGTTCCAGCTGAACAAGCTAGACCGCCCTGCACAGAAGACTCCAAGCCCCTACAGCGTATCCACAATCAATAGCGATTGCGGATCGAGAGCACTGGACACCGGCACCCTACATCGTCCTTGCTCGTTGCAGCGTACGGCAGAGGCCTTGGGAAGCAGCGGTTCGTGTCTTCCCGACCTAACGGAGCGGTACTCCGGTCTTCTCGGAGCAGTTCTCCGGTCTTTTCCCGCGCACTCTCATCTCTTCCCGTTTCCGTGGCGCCTGGCGCCCAGCGGTTGAGGAGCACTCTGCCGGAAACATTACCGGCCAAGGATAGAATGACCCAGTTTTCTGATTTTCTGATCTCTGACTCACTGAAGAACCGTTTGAATGCCTGCAATTTCACGCACCCTACACCCGTCCAGGCCGCTGCCATTCCCCCCGCGCTTGAAGGCAAGGACGTGCTCGCAACCGCCCAGACCGGCACCGGCAAGACACTGAGCTTCCTGATCCCTATAGTGGAGAAGCTGCAGGCAGTCAAGCTGCGAGGTGCTTCTGCGCTCATCCTGCTGCCGACACGGGAACTGGCGATGCAGGTCGAGAAGGCCTTCCGCACACTGACCCAGGGTCAGCACATCCCCGTGGCGCTTGTGGTCGGCGGGATGGCCGAAGGGCCGCAGCTCGAGTCGCTGCGTCGCGGCGCACGCCTCGTCGTCGCTACGCCGGGCCGGCTTGAAGACTTCATCAGCCGCCGCCTGGTCAAGCTGGACCAGGTGCAGATCCTCGTCCTGGACGAGGTCGACCGCATGCTCGACATGGGCTTCAAGCCGGCGATTCGCCGCATCGCGGACTGCCTGCCAATGGAGCGTCAAACGCTGTGCTACTCGGCTACGCTCGACAAGCAGGTGAAGGAGGTAGTTCGCGACTACGTCAAGATGCCGGTGCGAATTGAGATCGGCTCGGTGCTCAAGCCGGCTGAGAATGTCGAGCTGCAGGCCTTTGAAGTCGAGTCTGACAACAAGCTGGAACTGCTGCAGCACCTGATTTCGTCTGAGGCCGGCAGCTTTATTGTCTTTGTGCGCACCAAGCATGGAGCGGATCGGATTGCCATGCGGCTGTCCAAGGGCGGCGTGGACGCGGCTCGCATCCACGGCGATCGTACCCAGGCGCAGCGCAACGCGGCGCTCCGCGGATTTTCGCAGGGCCAGCAGCGGGTTCTGGTCGCAACCGACGTTGCTGCGCGCGGCATCGACGTAGCTCACGTGGCCCACGTGGTCAATTACGACATGCCCAAGGAAGCTGAGGATTTTGTCCACCGCATCGGCCGCACCGGCCGCGCA
>CAXTPL010000017.1:9290-19280 GCA_964246065.1 uncultured Acidobacteriaceae bacterium | reverse complement strand
CTTGTACTCTTCCCCTTTTTCGCTGGACACGAAAGCGCACGCGCCCTTGCAGCGGAAACTAACACGGACCTGCAGTAATACTGAGCGAAGCGAAAGACCTGCGGGGTCGTCCGAGCAAAGTGAAGGACCTATCGTTGACCCTGCACTTACTACCGAAGGGCGCATGGTGCGACACCCCCTTGCTATCTTCCGCTTGAGCCAAACCCGCGCTCTGCGCGCGTGCTTTCTCCCAGTTGCTCTACCACGAGCAGCTCGAGGTGCGTCATCGCCCGGAACGGCGACATCTGGACGATCTTGTCGCCCTTGCGGAGTTCAACGCTGACATCGCTTTTCAGCAGCTGCACCGAGCGAAGCCGACCCTCGGCATCGGCGTTGCTGACCAGCGTGTACGCAGGCTGGTTCACGTTTACCAGGCACACCAGTATTTCTCCTCGATAGCCAGCATCAATGCGTCCGCCTGCGTAGGTGACGCCGCGCGCGGCCATCGACGATCGATCCCCCAGCACAAACCCGCAACCCTCCGGACCTTCGACGGCAAGGCCCGTTCGCACCTTGACTGGGACACCAGGCTCCAGGCGCACATCCTCTATGGCGTATAAGTCAAAGCCCAGGTCGCTGCCCGCATACGTTACGGTGGGCGCCTGGGCGTCGGGGTGCAGCAGCTTGACCCGGATCATGCAGGCGCTCGCTCAGGCGCTCGCAGCCGCGTCGCGCTTCTGCTTGGCCCAGCGCTTCTTTTGCGCCTGCGCAATACGCTTGCGCGCTTCAGGGCTCATGGTGCGCTTGCCCTTGACCGCAGAGGCGGGCGCAGCCGCAGCAGCCACTGAAAAGCGGCCGGTGTTGGACTGCGATAGCAGTGCATGTATCTGGCTCAAGCGGCTGATCTCTCCGTCTACCGCCGCAATCATTTCTTCACGCGTCATCTGGTTCCCTTTCTTAACTCGGTCGTCCCGGCCACGGTAGTGTCACCGCCGCTCCACTTACTGCTTGGCGCTTAAAAAGATAACATCGTCACCAGTATAGGCGTCAGCCCGAGCAGGCTGCCGCTTCAATGCGCCGTTTCTTTTGACGAAGTTACAGGTGCATAGTCGCTTACTCTCAGTGTAGCTTCAATGATGGACAAGCCTCCATCGCCGGTAAGCTTGGCGAAAGCCCCGCGGCTCTTGACTGAAACGGCTTTGCCGCCGTAAGGCCGCGCGAGCCGGCACAACGAAGCGCGAGCCGGTGGACTGCCACGGGGCGGCACGTCGGTGCTTCTTTTTTTAGAGTTGACGAGGGTCGAGGGTAAATGTTTTCTTATGCATGTACTTGCGGGCTCCTCCCTGAGGAGCAAGCGCCGGCTTCCACTTTGAGCGCCAGGCGTACTCGCCCGTAGAGAAATCCAAACCCTCGTACTCCGGAGATGCCCTTTGCTCGACCGCCGACTCTTTCTCAAGACCAGCAGCCTTGCTTCCGCAGCGCTTCTGCTTCAACCATCGCGTGCGCTTGGGGCTACCGCGGATGCAACGATCGAGGTGATGTTAGATGAGTCGCTTGGCACCATCTCGCCGCTGATCTACGGTCACTTTACCGAGGAGCTGGGCGCGGTGATCTACGACGGAGTCTTTGTCCGCGAACACTCCAAAATCCCCAACACGCAAGGCATACGCACGGCGCTCATAGAGAAGATGCGGCAGATCAAGGCGCCTGCGGTGCGCTGGCCGGGCGGCTGCTTTGCCGACAGTTACGACTGGCGAGACGGAGTAGGTCCGCGCGACAAGCGGCCCAAGCGTACCGACTTCTGGGTCGACGATCCGGACTCGCAGGCAACCGCCAAGCTGGGGCCGATGAACTTTGATCCAAACCAGTTCGGCACAGATGATTTTGTTCGTTTTTGCAAGTTATCGGGCGCTCAGCCCTACCTTGCAGCGAACGTGCGTAGCTTGAACGCATACGCGTTCGATCAATGGGTGGAATACTGCAACTCGCCGGCGGGTAGTACAACCTACGCCGACATGCGCGCTGCAGGAGGCTCGCGCGAGCCTTACAAACTGAACTACAGGGGGGTCGGCAACGAAAGCTGGGGGTGCGGTGGAACCTTTACCCCTGACGAATATGCCGCCGAGTACCGTCGGTACACCGCCTGGGTGCCCGATTATGGGGTCGGGCTCAAGCTTATCGCCTCCGGCCCCAACCAGGACGATGTGAGCTGGACCCAGGGGTTCTTCGAGAACGTCTTTGGTAAGCGGAAGATCAACCCGCCCTTCGGGTGGTCGATGCACTACTACACTGACCTTCAGAAAAATCTTTCCTTTGAGGCCGCAGATGTGTACCCCGGCTATTCCCTTGCCGACCGCATGGAAAAGATCATCCACGATCACTGGACGACTATGGGTGTGTATGATCGCGAACACCAGGTCAAGCTGATCGTCACTTACGCTCGATATTTTCAATCGAAATCCTGAAAAGGTGGCAATGGCGGCCTGTGCGCAGTTGATCAACTGCATCGACTCGCTGTTTCTTTCGCATGAGAATAAGTTCATCACCACGCCCATCTTCAACGTCTTTGATATGTACAAGGATCACCAGGGCGGCGAGAGTATCCGGGTGGAGTTTGCAGCACCCGCAATCCACTATCCTCGCGTGGAACTCAAGAAGGCGCTTTCCCCGGTCGGCGACGAATCGATTTCGGCGGAAGAGCGGACGCCGACCGCAACACTTTGGGGCTTGAACGGCTCGGCATCACTGCTGGGTAAGACGCTCACGCTGACCGTAGTCAATCCGCATCTGACCGAGTCGCGGGAGACGCAAATCATGCTGCGCGGTGGAGCAAGGGCCGCATCGGCTACGGCCATGGTCCTAGGCGGCGGAGACGATATCCACGCGCACAACACGTTTGCCGAGCCGGATAACGTGAAGACGAAAACTGCGCAAGCTGCCGTGAATGGGGCCAGCGTGAGCTTCACCTTCCCTGCTTCGTCGGTAGTGAAGCTAACCATCCAGCTAAGCTAATCGCCTGACGGTTTGATCCCTCGGTCGAGCCGTCAGTCCTGAGCGCCGCGAAAGGATCCGGTGTTTGTCGCTCGGCACACGTGCGGCAAGTTCAAGCGCCGATCCTTGGCTGCGCCCAGGCATGACCGCCTCGGCCTCTCACAAGAGGTTTCCCTACGCGCAGCAGCACTCTTCGCGCCCGCAGTAGCCACGACCGGAGCACTGCGACCCTCCCGCAATCGAAGGGATTACCAGTACCTCATCTCCGTCCTGGAAGGCGTACGCGTCATTGCCGAGAAAGCGGATATCTTCTTCGTTGACATAGAAGTTGATAAAGCGCCGCACCTGGCCGTCTTCTCCGCGGAGATGCGTGCGCAATGCAGGAAATTGCGTCTCAAGATCGTCTATCAGCTGCGGCAGGTGGCTGGCGGAAGACTGTAACTCCCGCTCGCCATTGGTGTGCTTCTGGAACGCGTTCGGCAACAGAACTCTAACGGACATGCACGCCTCCTACCACCAGTTGCTCCAGATACTCATTGCGCTCGATATATTCTTCAAAGTCGGTAAGCCGCGGGCGCACTGCTTCGCGCTTTACAAAGCAATCCGCAACCGCGTCGGTCGTCTTCAAGCCGTTGCCGGTGATGCAGGTCACCGTCAGGTCATCCGGCTGGATGCGCCCATGCGCGTACAGCCTGGCGGTAACGGCTGTCGTCACGCCGCCGGCAGTCTCGGTAAAGATACCTTCTGTCTCGGCCAGTTCGCGGATACCGGAGACCACTTCCACATCGGAAACATCTTCAGCCCAGCCGCCGCTTTGCCGAATGGCGCGGGCCGCGTACACGCCGTCGGCCGGGTTGCCAATCGCGAGGGAGCGCGCGATGGTGTGCGGCCGCTGCGGCTCAATGTGATCGGCGCCCGTCTTGACCGCATGCGCAATCGGGGAACAGCCGGTCGCCTGCGCGCCGAAAAACCGCACGGGCTTGTCTTCCACCAGGCCGAGTTCAACCAGTTCACGAAACGCTTTTTTGATCTTGGTAATCAGCGAGCCGCCCGCCATGGGGCAGACGATGTTATCGGGCAGCCGCCAGCCAAGCTGCTCAGCAATCTCGTAACCGACGGTCTTGGAACCCTCGGCATAGTAGGGCCGCAGGTTTACGTTGACAAAGCCCCAGTGGAAGCGGTCGGCGATCTGGGAGCAGAGGCGGTTGACATGGTCGTAATTGCCGTCAATCCGGACCAGGTTGGCTCCGTACACCTCCGTGTTGAGTATCTTTGCAGCTTCGAGGTCAGCCGGGACCAGGATGTAGGTCTTCATCCCGAGTCGCGCCGCCTGCGCCGCAACCGCGTTGGCCAGGTTGCCGGTGGAAGAGCAGCCGACCGTTTCAAAGCCGAAAGCCTGCGCGTTGGCGAGCGCCACCGAGACGACACGGTCCTTGAAGCTCAAGGTCGGCATGCAGACGGCATCATTTTTGACGTAAAGGTTGGTAGCGCCGATGCGCCTGGCGAGATTGGGAGCCTTGACAAGTGGAGTCCAGCCGGAAGGCGTGGTTGGCACGTAACTTTCAGGCACGGGAAGCAGAGACTGGTAGCGCCACATGGAGTCGGGGCCAGCTGCAATGGACGCGCGGGTTACGGTGCCCTTCGCCAAGGGCAGGTCGACAAAGACCTCGAGCGGCGAAAAACATTCTTCACAGATCGACAGCGGTGCGTTGCCGTACCGCTTGCCACATTCCCTACATCGCAACTCGTATGCTGCTGCCATCCCAACCCTCGCAATCGAGAGCGGTGACGGATACGGGCACATCAGACGACTCTCCCGCCGGGGTGCATGGATGCAGCTCGCCAGCCGGGTACCGCGAACAACAGAGGAAATGCGCGAGATGGCGATAGCATTGCTGCTACGCACACCCCGAATCTCATGTTCCCCGAAGACCGCGACCAGCCGGCCTACAGGAGAGAGTTGACACCGATGTCCGGAGTTGCTCCGGCCGGTTGTCGTGGCGTCACAGGGCCCGTCCCTCAACCACTCTTCATGAAACTCAGGCTCGCTCCAAGGGAGCAAACTTGAATCTGTAGCTATGTGATACCACGGAGGCGGAAACGGATGCAAGCGGATACTGCGATTCACGGCAGCAGCACTGGACTGCTTATCGGCGGGACGAAAGCTGCACTTCCATGGCGGTATCGCGCGGAAAGGTGACGGGCTTGCCATGGATGAGGAAGTGCCGGCAGACCGACTTGAGAAAGCCGTACGCGCCCACCGCAACCGCGAACGGCTGGCTGCCGGCTGCCAGCCCGACGATCCGCACCACGATGCCCAGGCCGTTGCTGGCCGCGCCCTGGCGGGCCGGACCGCCGTCTTCATCAGCGCCCCCGGCTGCCAGAACCCCCAAAATAAACGGGCCTAGAAAGCGGTTCTTATCAGGGTTCGCGTGTACGCCGCCCTCTTCATCGACGGTCACATTGGCGCTGTTCTGCCCTTCTGCGGCCGTCACCAGTCCCTGCGTGGCCTGCGCCTGGCCATCGAGTGGCTGCACAGAACGAAAGCCAAAGCGCAGCGCGCCATTGCGGCCAAGGCTGCGAGACGCCTTGGCCTGCAGCACAACACCGGTAAGCGCAGCCCCCTCAGGGAAGAGCAGCCGATGCTGGCCGTCAAAGGCGGGCTCAGTCAAGACTGCATGGATCGGGTCGCCCTTTTTCGCCGTGTCCGAGCTCACAGCCTCCGTTAGCCGCGCCTTGACGATCGGCTGATCAGCCAGCATGGCATCCTCCGGCGCATCGATCGGCACAGGTGCGGGCGAAACCTCCACCAGGAGCGGAGCCTGCAGCTCTGCGTCAAAGGCGGTGCCGGCCCAGATGCGTTGCGGATGATAGGGCAGCTGGTTAAATGCCAGGCGCAGCAGGCGGTCGGACTTGTGCGGAGCGGTCACCTGTCCGGTCTGCGTCTGGATACGATCGCGCGCCATGCCTTTCAGCCTGGCAAAGATCGACTCCTTCTTCTTCGGTACAAAGTGGATCAGCTCTGCTTCACGCACGTGCGCAATCGTTTCCATCGGCAGCGCCGGGCCGCCGCCGGGCCGCTCCACTGTCTCAAACGAAACAACAGGGACCTTTAAAGGAGTGAAGTCGCCGTTCAGCAGCGCATCGCGCCTCTGGCTATGCTCTGCAGGCGGCGTTTCTATCACGTGCCCGGTCACAACCGAATGCGCCGGCAGAACCATCCGCGTACCAACATACACAGGCTCAAGCAGCTCGCCACGGACACTGGCTCCCTTTTTCAGGTTGACGCGCTCTTCGACGCCAATCCGCAGCGGCACTGCCGCAGGAACAATCGCGGTTTCCGCTGCGGGGCCGCCGGCAGCGGTCTGTGCCGACCCCATGCCTGCGCAGCCCAACAATGCCAGAGTTGTGACGCCGGTCCTGTACCTGCCTAGCTCGAAGACTCTCGCCACGCCGTTTACTCCCTCGCAAGCTTTAGCCTACGCGATTGCTTCGCACTCTAATCTTAAAACATTGAGAGGCGCAGCGCGGGGCCGCTCCTGGGCTCCCGCGCCCGTTCTCGTCGTTTACTGCTTAGGCAACTGCAGCAGCAGTCCGCCTGAGCCCTGGCCGCCGCTCTCCACCTGCGGCAGTTGTCCGTTCCAGCGGTCGATCAGCTGGCGCTGATTCTCGAGCCGGCGCAGCTCCAAAAGCTGCGGCGTAATCGAGCTTTGGCGGATACGGTTGGCCTCGGCCTCACCCTGGGCGCGGGTCACGTTGGACTTGGCGTCGCCATCGGCCTCGGCGATCTTTTTAGCCGCCTGCGCCTGGGTTTCGGCTAACTCGTTGCGAGCACGCTCGGCATTCTGGATGGCCTGCGCCTTGGCCGTAATCGCATTCGCAATCACCTCCGGCACCCGCGGCGCGCCGATAAAGCCAAACTGCTGAATGCCCACGCCGACCGGCGCTACCTTTTGCTGGATGAGCGCTTCGACCTGGTGCAGGAACTGCGCTTTTTGCTCGCCGTAGATCTGCTCGATCGTGTAGGTGGAGGCAACTTCATTGAGAGAGTTGCGCACGATATCTCTCAGGATGCCGTGAGTGAAGTTGTCCAGGTCGCTTACGCGATACTTTAAGTAGAAGTCCGGTACCTTGCGCGGCTCGATTGCATAGGACAAGGAAACGTCGGCATAGATCTCCATACCTTCCTGCGAGTTGAAGCTCATCTCTTCGTTGGACGGACGGCCTTCTTCGAGATTCTTGGTCCATTTCACCGTCTGCACATAGGTGGGGAACTCGATGATCTGCGATCGCAGCGGACTGTAGAAGACCCAGCCGGTGCGGATCGGAATCTCAGAAGCGCCGCGCTGCGAGCCGGAGAGCAGTATCTCAACACCCGTATACCCTGCGCCGATTCGCGTGAGCGCAAAGATATAGTTGAAGAAGATGAAGAGGAAAAACACTCCGGCCAGTCCGAAGAGCACCAGGCGGATGAGCCGTGGCGGCATCCCCGACATGGACGGCAGGTTGATGGTACGGATCGGTTCGTTCTGTTGATAAAGACTCATAAAGGCCACCGCCAAAAGCGCCAAAGCGCGAAGGGTAGACAGAGAAACAGCGAGATGAGCGCGGCCATGCCCTCGTACACGGCCGTGTCGCTCGGGCGATTGAGCAGGTGAAAGGCATACACCATGCACTCGTAGCCGAGCAGCAGGATCAGGATTGTCAGCAGGGTTTTAATCAGTCGGGTCACGGCATTGTGGCCTCACTTTCAGGGCCATCTACCGAAATCAGATACTACGCCGAAACCGTGCGCACGCAGCAACAATCGGCAGCGGCGTTACCAAAAACATAGGCGTATCAAAACGTACCTACGCGCAGGGCGCGCACTCCCCCGCCTGTCGCTGTCGATTCGTTTCAAGAAACCGGGATATCCAAAATTCCTGCGATTTTGTGCGACCATCTGCTTTCCTCTTCGGTATGCTGGCTCTCATCTCTGCTGGAGGGCGCCTGCCTTGAACGTTCTGCTTTGCTTCTTCCCTTCCCGTCGTGTTCTGCGGTCTGCTGCGCTGCTGCTTGGCGGCGCGCTCTCAGTTGTTTCTGCCATGTCAGCGCAAGTGGTGCTCGCACCTGCCACACCGGAGGTCGGCTCGTCTAACCCCGTTTCCTCCGAGCCCGGCGTCAAGCGCCCCACCACCCAGCCCTGCACCGTCACCCTGTTTGAGAACCTGCTCTTTGCCGACTTCAACAACAAAAACTTTACCTACACGCCGCCGGCCGGCTGCGGATCCGGCCCCTGGGCCAAGGTCGTCTTTACTGCAGACTTCACGGTGACGGCAGGCCGCCAGTTTGACCGCACGGCACAGTTTTTCATCGGTGGTGCCAACGTCTACTTTGGCACCACGGCTGAGCCGCGCGCCGCACTCAGCCCTTCCTGGCATGTTGAGAGCGATATTACCGATCTGAGCGCTTTGCTGCAGAGCTCGCAGCCCGGCGTGGCCGCCCTTGGCAACTTTGTCGGCGTCTCCGGGGGCGTAACCTACAACGGCTTGATTTATGCCACGGCCGCCATCACCTTTTACCCGGCCAACCTTGCCAACCTGCCAAAGCTGGTGCCGGACGTTGTGCTCCCCTTGCCCGGCAACAGCTCAAGCTACACGCTCAATACCACCAGCGATGTTATGGCCAGGACCTTTGCGCTACCGCGCAACATCGAGGCGGCGTACCTGGACGTAATCTCGCAAAGCCAGATCGGCGACGAGTTCTGGTATACCTGCTCGCCGACCCAGTACGCGGCCGAGCTGAGCAACTGCGGCAACACTGCCTTCCGCGAGACGGAGATCTCCATTGACGGCAAGCCTGCCGGGATCGCACCGATCTACCCCTGGATCTATACGGGCGGCATCGACCCTTACCTGTGGGAGCCGACAGTAGGCGTGCAGACGCTTGACTTTAAACCTTACCGGGTCGACCTGACGCCGTTTGCCGGAGTGCTCTCAGACGGCACCCCACACACCGTGGGCGTGAGCGTGTACAACGCAAACGGCTACTTTGCCGATACAGCCAACCTGCTGCTCTACCTTGACAAGGGCAGTCGGCAGACCAGCGGCGCGGTGATAACAAACACGGTACCCGTACCGGGCGCGCCCTACGTCAGCAACGACTACGCGACGGACGCAACCGGCGGCATCTCCGGCAATACCCTTGTCGCCCAGCAGCATATATTTACTCTCAGCGGCTATGTGGATACCTCGCATGGGCGCGTCGAAACTACGGTGAACGAGACCGTAGACTTCGCCAACTACCAAACCATCGTCAACGACGCCACCCAGTACGTGCAGGTGCTGGAGCAGCTCAGCGGCGCCTACTCCGTAACCAAGACCAGGGACGGCATCCTGAACTTTGAAACAGACCGCATTGCCGCGTACCCACTTACCTTTACCTACAACTATGCTGTGAACAACGACGGTACGCAGTCCGTTGCATCGGCTGTCACGCAGCGCAATTATGAGACCGAAAAGCAGCTTTTTGAAGGTTTCAACTACTACAACAGCACGGCAGACGAGAACGTGAACAGCAACGACACGCTCCACTTTGATGCCAAGGGCAACTTGACCGCGCATACCGGCTCCAGCACGGCCAGCGATCAGGAGACCAACTCACTCGGCAGCTGCTGGAGCCGCTTCTTGACCTCCGGCAACTCCGTGCTGACCGGGGTCACCGACGGGGCGGCGTGCGGAGGGGCAAACCACCAGTAACCGCTCGCCTCCGATTTCGCCCTGGGCTCAAGCCGCTCGCGCTTGGGCCGCTTTCTCTTGCAAGCGTGGAGTGCTCCTCGATCCTGGCTCAAAGCAGCTGGATATGACGAACCAGGCCTTCTGCCTTTAGGCTGTTATTTGCTGTTATCGATACCGACCTCGTTCGTCACGCGGAGACCGTCCCATGCAACGTAGAGACTTCCTCAAGTCCGGCAGCCTGCTTGCGGCTGCCACCTCGCTCGCCCCCGCGGCCGTCGCAGCCCCCGGCCCGGTGACGCCGGAG
>CAXTPL010000017.1:0-9280 GCA_964246065.1 uncultured Acidobacteriaceae bacterium | reverse complement strand
TACCAGGTAGAAGGCGCCGTCCACGAAGATGGGCGAGGCACGTCAATCTGGGACACCTTCTCGCACACGCCCGGCAAGGTCCATGCCGGCGACACGGGCGACGTTGCCGACGATTACTACCATCGCTACAAGGAAGATATCCAGCTGATGAAGGCGCTGGGGTTGAAGGGCTGCCGGTTCTCCATCGCGTGGTCCCGCATCTTTCCTGATGGAACGGGGACGCCGAACCAGAAGGGCCTGGACTTTTACAAGCGCATGGTCGACGAGCTGCGCGCCAACGATATCGCGCCCTACTGCACGCTCTACCACTGGGACCTGCCGCAGGCACTGGAAGATAAGGGTGGCTGGCAGAACCGGGATACCGCGAAGGCCTTTGCGGATTATTGCGGCTACACCGTAAAGAATCTTTCTGACCGGATCACGCACTTTATGACCGTGAACGAGATGCGCTCGTTTGTAGAGCTTGGTTACAGCAACGGCATGCACGCACCAGGATTGCGCCTTGATCAAGCCAAGCTGGCGCAGCTGAACCACTATGTCGTTCTGGGCCACGGGATGGCGGTGCAGGCCATTCGCGCCGCGGGCAAGGCGGACACACGCGTCGGCATACCGGATAACGCCGAAGCGGCCACCCCGGTAATTGAAACAGCAGAAAACATCCGAGCTGCGCAGACCGCGCTTCGAGAAGAAAATGCCATGTTTCTCACGGTGTTGATGGAGGGCAAGTACACCGATGCTTACCTGGCACGGCTGGGAGCGGCGGCGCCCCGGTTTACCCCGGAAGAGATGCAGATCATCTCGTCGCCGATGGACTTTCTAGGTTTAAATATCTACACCGCAGTGTATGTGCGCGCCGCCGATACTCCGCTCGGCTATGTCAAGGTGCCCGACCCTAAATCCTTTCCGCACATGGCTTCGCCCTGGCTTACCCTTGGCCCTGAGGCGCTCTACTGGGTACCAAAGCTTGTTGCTGAGACCTGGGGCGTCAAGGAAATCTACATTACGGAGAATGGCTGCTCTTCTGACGATGTACCCGCCGCCGACGGCCAGATTTATGACTCTGACCGCGTCATGTATTTGCGCAACTACCTGACGCAGCTGCAGCGAGCAGTGGCAGAAGGTGTGCCGGTGAAAGGTTATTTCCTATGGAGCCTGCTTGATAACTTTGAGTGGGCAGACGGATACGAGAAGCGGTTCGGCATCACCTATGTCGACTTTGCCACGCAGAAAAGAACTCCGAAACTCTCCTCGGCCTTTTACCGCGAAGTCATTGCAAAGAACGCGCTGGCTTAGTTTGGTGCGGCTGATGCGCATCGCTTACGCCCCGCGCTTTGGTCGCGCAAGGGCCTGCCGGTTAGGGTGTTGCCTATTAGGGGCCGGCCGCTTCGGCATGCAAAGAGCGACGACCAACAACGCAGAGTGCGGTTGCTGCACTACCATCAAAGCGGGTCCGGACCCTTGTTCCAGCAAAAGCGGCGCCGGCGGCAGAAAGATCTGGAAGAGGTGCGTGCGAGTCTATGACGTGGCTTAACATCCTTCGGAGTTCCTTGGGTCTGACCCTTATGATTTCGGCAGCCTTTCCTATGTTTGCCCAGCAGCCGGCACTTACGGTGAGCGGTTGGCAGATGCAGGATGCAGCCAAGATTGCGAACACAGCCGAACGTATATCGACAGCAGCCTTCCGCCCGCAGGACTGGTACACCGCAACCGTGCCCGGCACCGTCCTCACCACCCTGGTAGATAACAAGGTGTATCCCGATCCGCTTTACGGCGAAAACATGCGTGCGATTCCAGAAAGCCTCAATAAGACAAGCTACTGGTACCGAGCCGCGATGCAGATACCCGCCGGCTATAAGGGCCGCCATACGTGGCTGCACTTTGGCGGCATCAACTACTCGGCAGAGATATGGGTCAATGGGCATCATGCAGGCGCCATGCGCGGCGCATTCATCCGCGGAGATTTCGATATCTCGGAGTACGTGAAGCCCGGCCAAAGCGCAGTGCTGGCCGTGCTTGTGGCTCCACAGCCGCATCCAGGCGTTCCGCACGAGCATACAGTGGCTCTCGGCATCGGCAAAAACGGTGGCGAAACGGCTCTGGACGGGCCAACGTTTCTCTCGACGATCGGCTGGGACTGGCTCCCGGCCGTACGCGATCGGGATACAGGCATCTGGCAGCCGGTGACGCTTTCCTCGACCGGACCGGCCGTGATTGAAGATCCCTTTGTGACCAGCGTGCTTGCGGATTCCCATGCCGTTGCCGATCTCACCGTTTCAACCAGCCTTGTAAATCTGACTGACAAGCCGGTGACGGGTATGCTGCTGGGCACGATCACTCCTTCGAACGGGACTGCGCCGCCGATCCGCTTCAGCAAGCCCGTCACGCTTGAGCCGCATGCACAGAGCAGCGTCCAGTTCAGCAGCGATAGCACGCCGACCTTGCGCGTCAACGAGCCCAGGTTATGGTGGCCAAACGGGTATGGTCCACAAAATCTATACTCACTGCATCTTGAGTTTCTGGCAGGTAAGTCTACCTCCTCGGCGCAAACGGTATCCTTCGGTATACGCAAGATCGAGTATCAGGTTGCCGACTCTGAAAATCTTACCCTTTCGGTAAATGGCGTACGTGTGATGGCGCGCGGCGGCAACTGGGGCCTGGATGAGGCGATGAAGCGGGTATCCCGCGAGCGGCTCGATGCGCAGTTCCACATGCACGCGCTGGCTAACCTAAACATCATCCGAAACTGGGTCGGTCAGAGCACCAGTCCCGACTTTTATGACATGGCCGATAAGTACGGCATACTCCTGTGGGATGAGTTCTTTCAGCCGAACCCGAGCGACGGGCCAGATCCGGCCGATATCCCGACTTACCTGGCCAATGTTACTGACAAGGTCGTGCGGTATCGCAATCATCCTTCGATCGCGGTCTGGTGTGCGCGCAACGAAGGCTATCCGCCAAAAGCGCTCGACGACATGCTGAAGACCATGATGGGTAAGCTCGATCCTACCCGGTTGTACCAGTCCAACTCCGCCGACGGACGCGGTGTTTCTTCGCACGGGCCTTACTACTGGCGCTCGCCGCGCTTTTTCTACGCGCTTGCAGAAAGCTTCAAAACCGAGACAGGCTCTGTCTCGGTGCCGACGATCGAGTCTATCCAGGGCATGATGCCGCAGAAAGACTGGGAAACGATCAACGACGACTGGGCGCAGCATGACATGGCGTCCGGCGCCCAGCGCGGCGACGAATATCCATTTACTCTGGCTAAACGGTACGGCTCGATCCGCAACCTGGCGGACTTCGTACGCAAGGCTCAGTTAGCCAACTACGAAGCTTTTCGCGCGATGTATGAAGGGCGGAACGCGCAGATGTTTACCGCAACCACCGGTGTGCTTACCTGGATGAGTCATCCCGCGCAACCGAGCTTTGTCTGGCAGCTCTACCATTACGACCTTGAACCGAACTCGTCTTTGTACGCGGCGAAAAAAGCGGCGGAAACCGTGCACGTGCAGCTGAACGAGGCAACGGGCGCCGTGCAGGTCGTCAACAACCTGCCTGCTGCGCAGACGCACCTCAACGTACATGCAACCGTGTACGACATCGCGAGCAAGCTGAGCTCAGAGGCGGACTACGCCGTGCCGGAGGTGCGCGGGAGCTCCACCGTCAAGGCTGCGCAGATGGAGGTAAGTGCCCGTATCTCTCAGGTGTACTTTATCAAGCTCGATCTGCTCGACTCGAGCGGAAAGCTGCTCTCAACAAACTTCTACTGGCAGAACGTAGCGCAAGACGACTTTACAGGTCTGGCTGCCTTACCGACCGCCGCCCTCGACGCCACGGCGACATCGGCGCAGAACGGCGAAACCACCGTACTTACCGTGACACTGAACAACCGCACCCCAACCATTGCGCTCATGACGCACCTGCAGCTCCATGCAAAGGCGTCGGGCAAACGGGTGCTGCCGGTCTTTTACTCGGATAACTACCTGAGTCTTGTACCGGGCGAGTCGCGCACGATCACAGTTGAGGCGGCGACCAAGGACCTCGCAGGGGACGCACCGCTCTTGCTTGTCGACGGCTTCAACGTAGACGTGCATGCGGTGGACGGTGCGGTCTCCATCGCGCCTAACCTCAACGCATCACCTGCACGCTCGCCGGCGTCGCAGATCGTGCCCGCGACCGCGGCAGCAGTCGAGTAGCCTCCGGGCAGCCTCAAAAGCCGCGCGCGTGGCTACAAGCCCCGGACGGCCGCGGACATGCTTTCATGGTGAGTGCGCTTCGGCTTGCCTTACTGCACGATACCCCGGGGACGCAGCTTTCCAAGCTCCTGGGCGCAGGCGATCGCGTGAAAGGAGGCAAGCTTCAGATTATCGAAGGCCGCCCATACCCAGTATCGCGTCGCCAGCGGCTCGGCCGGGTCCGCGGGCCGCACGCGGACCAGGATCTCATCCTGACCGGCAGAGCTCAGATTGCTTGGCGGATCATTCTCACCCAGGATGACATCCATGTGCTCGCCGCCGAGCGCGGCCTCAAAGTGCTCCAGCGAGACGCCGCGCTCCAGTTCGACGCCGATCGAGAGCCCATAACCATGGAACGCGGGTACCTGGAGAAGCTGAATGCCGGCCTTGGGCAGCCGGCCACCCGAGAGCAGCTCGTAATGCCGCCGAATGCGCGCCTCGATCGCCAGAAGATCCACCTTCGCCTGCTCCCCGAGCGTGGGCGTCACGTTGAAGGCTACCTGCAGGTCGTAGATCTCCTTGGGCATGTTCTGGAAGTTCAACAGCGTGACGGTCTGCTGGTGCAGCTCATCGACTGCCGCCCGCCCGTGTTCGCTTGCCGGCTCGAGGGCCGTTGCCCAAACGCTGCGGATAGCGCCGAGGTCCTGCAGCCGTGCCACGATCAGCGCCAGCACGGTCGCCCCAATGTGCGCAGGCACCAGCGCCGGGGTGTGGAGGTCAGGCATGGGGGTGGTTGGATTGTCGATCGCCTCATGCACCCAGGGCGCCAGCACGAGCACGCCGGGCTCGTCTTCAAGCGCCCCGCTGGCATCGACCAGGCTTGCGTGCGAGCCAAGCGCCGCTTTCCAATGCTTGCGGGTCGAGCCGGCATCGCTCGTGAAAAAGACATAATCCACATGGTCGAAGGCATCCGGCTCAATGCGCTGGATGATCGTCAACTCGTCGCCGACGGCTTCAATCTGTCCCAGCGAGTCGTCCTCATCCATCAGCAGAAAATCCGCCGTCGTAAAGTTCGACTCGTCCAGAGCCTCGGTGAGCTCTTTGCCGCGCAGCGATGCGGCACCGACAATGGCAACTTTCAGCGATTGCGCCAACTATGCACCGTACTTTCTGTGTAGCTCAAACATGCGTGTCGCCCAACCTCACGCCGACACCCGCGCCGACTTTCGCTGCCAGCCATAGGCCAGTCGCGCCAGCACGCCTGAAAAGGTGTACACCAGCGCAATGGCGGCCAGGATGTACTGCGAAAAGAAGACCAGGGCATAGAGAAATAAACCCAGCAGCACCATCCAACGAAACCCGTGGCGGCGCCCGAGGTTGATCTCCTTGCCGCTCCAAAAGCGCCAGGTACTCACCATCAGCAAGCCGATCGCGCCCACATACAACATCCACACGACGGCCACCCAATGCACGGCAACGGGAATGCCGCTGAAGAAGTGCACAACGGCAGCAATGGCCCCGGCAGCCGCGGGGATCGGCATGCCGACAAAGTATTTACTCCCCGGCCTTCCGGGATTCTTCGGCACCGGCACGGCCGTGCTGTTAAAGCGCGCCAGCCGCGCCGCGCCGCACAACAAAAACACAAAGCAGACGACCGCGCCCAGCTCCACCAGCTTTTGCCGCAGCATGGCTTCCATGGTGACAGGCAGCATGTGGAAGCCCCAGGTGTAAGCAAGCAGGCTCGGGGCTACGCCAAAGGTGATCACATCGGCGAGCGAATCGAGTTCCTTGCCAAACTCGCTCGTCGTATTGGTCATGCGGGCGATGCGCCCGTCGATCGCGTCAAAGGGGATGGCGAATCCGATCGCCAGCGCCGCGTAATCAAAGTGGTGCGGCTCAAGCGCTGAGCCCTGCAGGCTCTGCGTAATGGCAAAGTAGCCGGCAGCAATGTTGCCGGCGGTAAACATAGACGGCAACAAAAACATGCCGCGCGCGCGCTGCCGGGGATTTCTGGTCTTGAGCCCGAACGGCCCTCCGGCAGCAGGCCTCGGTTCGAGCTCCCGGTAGTCACTCACCCGAGCGTCTCCACTCGCGCTCCGCTGCCTGCCGCGGCGGGGGTCTTGTCGGCTACCGAGCGGGTCACCTGCGCCAGCACCGTTGCGCCGCCCTTGACTGTGTCGCCCACGCTGACAAACACCTGCGCATCGGGTGGCAGGATGAGGTCCGTCCGCGAGCCGAACTTGATCAGCCCTACCCTTTGGCCGCGCTCCAGCATGTCCCCTACTTTGGGACGAAAAACAATCCTGCGCGCCAGCAAGCCGGCAATCTGTTTAAAAATGACGTGGTAGCCGTCCTCCACTTCGACCACGCAGATGTTCTGCTCGTTCTTCTCTGCCGAGCGAGCATTCATCGCGTTGTGATAGGAGCCTTTCTTGTAGCGGACCTCGCTTACCCGCCCAGCCACAGGCGAACGATTGACATGCACGTTGAACACGTTGAGAAAGATGGAGATGGAGATGCGCTCGCCGTTGCGGGTCACCACGGGAGCCACGCTGGTCACCTTGCCATCGGCAGGGGAAACGATCAGTCCCGGGCCATCCGGGATCACACGCTCCGGATCGCGAAAGAACCAGAGAAAAAACGCCGCAAAGGCGAGCGGAATCAGCGACCATGCCCAAGTATGCGTGAGCACGAACAAGACCACTGCTACCAGGAGGAGGGCAATGCCGTACAAGTATCCGTCGCGAACCATAGAAGCCCCATTATAGTGCGCTGCCGCCGGAGCCCGGCAGCAGGGCGACGCCCATCAGCACCGCGTCCTCCACGGGAGACCGGTAGTATCCGCGCCGCAGGCCATCGACCTTGAAGCCCATGCGCGCATACAGGCTGATTGCAGCGGCGTTGGAAGGGCGCACCTCAAGGTGTAGCCGGGTCGCACCGAGCGCAACACCCCAGCCAACCACAGCCTGCACCAACGCCTCGCCCAGGCGTTGCCCGCGAAGCGCAGCTTGAACCACCACAGCTTCCAACTCGCACACGCCGGCTACGTGGGTGGCCATGGCAAACCCGGCTAGCTGCACAGGCTCTGGCGGGGTCCGTTGTTCACCTTCTGCCACAGTTTTTCGCACAGGCCCTGGCAGTGTCCGCAAGTCAGGCCCTGGTACATGCCCGGGCAAGCAGAGCACCCAGGCGCCGCGCCGCCCGGGCAACTCGGCGATGACATCGAGCATGCGCTCGTACTCATGCAACGGCCAGTGCGGGGCGGTTGCTTCCCCGGCCGCCAGCGCCGCGACCGACGCCACATCCCTGCGCGTCATCGCCCGCACCGCGGCCTGCAGCTCCGCGCCTCCACTCATCCTACTCATCCCGCACCAGGCGCCGCCGCCTGCTGCCTGTACAAGCCTTCGCGGCGCAGGTACCTGGCCTCGAGCAGGCAAACCTCGACGGAGCGCCCCGCCAGCACGTCAGGCAGGGCAGCCCGGAGCGCATCTGCGCCAGAAGGAGCAGGCACCCTTTGCGCCCGCTCAAACACGTCGGCTACGCCTTGCTCGCACACCACTGTGTCAGCTTGCACCAAAAAAGCAACCAGCTCTTCACGCCCGAGCAGCCGTTCTTCTTCCGCCGAGCCATAGTAGAACTCGCCACGCCCGGCATCGAGCACGGCCGACGCCGCCCCATGCAGCGACCGGAGCACACGCAGCCGGGACACTGCAAAGAGCGGTCTTCCCGTCGCCTCTGCCAGGGCCTTTGCCGTGCTCAGCGCAATGCGTATGCCCGTAAAGCTCCCGGGGCCGTCCACCACTACCACTGCATCCACGGCAGCGATGCCCAGGGCGGCTCCTCCCAGCATCGCGCCCAGCGCCGGCACGAGCTCTGCCGCAGTTGTGCGCCCGGCAAGCTCAGCCGAACCCAGGGGCAGGAGGCTGCCCTCACCGGAGACCCGCGCCAGCGCCACAGAGCCGACCGGCCCGCACGTATCGATAGCCAGGAGCAGCATTCCCGCGCCCGCTGCCTCAAGCATCGGGCGCCCCGTCGAGCCGCCGCAGCACCCGCGCCAGCTGCGCGTCGTTGCTGTAGCCGGAGCGCAGGCTTCGCGCGCGGCCGGCAGCGGCTATGCGCTCGCGCTCCACCGGGTGCTCCAGGTAGAAGCGCGCCTTGGCCGCGCACTCCTCCATGGAGCCGTAAAACTCTGCCTCTTTGCCTTCCTCAAAGCACTCCTGGTGTCCGGGCGACCGCAGCGCCAACAGAAACTGCGCACACGCTGTAATTTCAAACGCTTTGTGCGCTACATCTTCCTCGTTCATCTCCGTCACAAAAGCGAGGTTGATCTTGGATCTCCAGATGCTCTCGCGATAAGCGGCGTCCTTCATCATGCCGCCCACGACATATTTCGCCTGCAGCTCGGCCGGCCATGCGCGATCCCAGCGCGGCCCCGCGATCGAAACCGGCAGATCGAACTCCTCTCCCAGCCGCCGCAGAAAGTTTGCTCGGTCTTCAAGCGGCGAACCGGTGTAAGACAGCGCCCGCGTCCGGTCCGCATCCGACCAGCCCGCGGGCGGCGGAAAGTGCTGCAGCGGATCGTAGCTGAGGGTGATCTTGAGGAACGGCAGACCCCAGCCCGTGTACCTCGGTACATCGGCCGTGCGAAACAGGCAATGGAGGTCGAACATCCGGTACACCTTGAAGAACTGCATCCAGCAGCCATCGTTGCGGGGACCAAAGGGATTGTCCTGCAGGTAGCACACGGTGGTAGCGCCGGCGCGCTTTGCCGCCTCCACAGTGCCGGCGTGAAAGAGTACCGGCTTATCGAACCAGACCACATCCGGCCTGTGCTCGGCTATGGCAGCCTGGAGAGCCCGGTTGACGGGCGCAATGAGCGGCCCGACCGGCAGCCGGTACTGCAGCGCGCCCACGTAGCGCGATTGGGGCTCGTAGGGCTCCAGCGCAAAAGGGATCATCTCCTGGCCGAGGCGCCGAAAGGCCTCCAAACGGTGCAGCGATGTATTCCCTGCGCCCAGCGGCGCGACATACAAAATCTTCCGGCGCCTCGGGAGTTCAGCCGCCATGCCGTGTTCGTTCGCGCTCATTTGGCTCCATCATACGAAAAA
>CAXTPL010000016.1:28312-31474 GCA_964246065.1 uncultured Acidobacteriaceae bacterium | reverse complement strand
GCCTGTTGCGCCTGATGCTGTCGAGCGTACGGGCCGGCAGCGGATCGCCGCCGTCGGCGATGCCGGCCATGCCGGCGCTCTGCCTGTCCCACGCGAACGGCGCGCCGAGCGCCGCCAGCACGTCCACCGTCGCCGCCGTGATCTCGGGGCCGATGCCGTCGCCGGGCAGCAGCGTCGCCGGGATCGGTTCGCCGTCCGACATCACGCCAAACGCCGGGCCGGCGCGGGCGCGGGGCGCGGCGGCCCGGCCCGGCGCATCTTTTCGAGCTCCTCCAGCGTCTTTCGATCGAGGGTGGGCTTCGGCGACTGCTGCACCCGGTCCTTGTCCGACATGGGCGCCTGCGCCTTCGGCCGCACCTGCTTGAGCGCGTCTGGCGGCAGGTCCAGAAAGCTCATCTCCTTTTCACGCTCCTTCATGCGCGTGGAAGGGTCGATGACCTTGATGTGGTAAATGTATTTGGGCGCCAGAAGGATGTAGCCGAAGACCAGGATGTGGAGCAGCAGCGCGATCCAGATCTTCTCGCGCAGCAGGGCACGCGACCGGTCGTCCTCCAGGTCTTCGATGACGTGGAGCAGGTCGTAGGCCTCGAGTCCGTCATAGTCGCCACGGCCGGAGCGGCGGCCGCGCCGCGGCGGCTCTGGCGGCGGCGACGATGAGGAGCCGGAGGAACCGGCGGCGCTCGGCTGGGTCTCGGTCGTGGGCATGCTGGCTGTGAGGACGGCTGGCGGTCGCACCCGGGCCGCCCTTGGGCCTGCGTTCCCGTCGTGATCCCAGGCTTTCTAAACGGCTCCGCTCTCGCTTGATTCTCTCATTCTTTCCGTCTTTCCCGGCATCCGCTCTGGCCGCCGGGTTACCAACGAAGCCTCGCAGCCACCCTTACAATCAGGGGAGATGATGACGGCGGTGGTTGTGACAGTCAGCGACTCCTGCATGCGCGGCGAACGGGAAGACCTTTCCGGACCCGCGGTGCGCGACGCGCTTCTGGCTGCAGGGTTGGACGTTGTGCGCCACGTTTTGGTTCCTGACGAGCAATTGGAGATCGAGGCTGTCCTCCGGGACGCCGCTTCTGAGGCTGCCCTGGTGGTCACTACCGGCGGCACGGGCATTACCCTGCGAGATGTGACTCCCGAAGCGACGCGCGCTGTTTGCAACCGCTTGCTCGACGGCCTGGCCGAGCAGATGCGGACCGAGGGCCGCCGGGAAACTCCCTTTGCCGTGCTCAGCCGAGGAGTCTGCGGGCTGCTCGGCAGTGTGTTGATCGTCAACCTGCCCGGATCGCCGCGCGGCGCAGCAACCTCGCTCGGGGCGATCCTGCCGTTGCTGCCACACGCGCTCGGGCTGCTGGCCGACCCTGCCGCGCCGCACCCTGACCAGGCCGAGCGCTCCGGCGGCCCGGCGTGAAGCACCTGGGCGCCCTGCTCACCAAGTGGACCCTGCTCCTCGTCGCCTTGCTCAAGCCGCTCGGCATCTGGGGTGCAGGCGCGGTAGCCTTGATCGATTCAAGCACCATCCCGGTGCCGATGGACCTGCTCATCGCCACCTATATCTGGAACGACCGCCCGCATGCGGTGTTCTATGTCCTGATGGGCGCGGCGGGGTCCGCGGTCGGCGGCCTGCTGCCGTTTCTGCTCGGCCGTGCCGGCGGCGAGCTTTTTCTGCTCAAGCGCATCGACCGCGCCCGGTATGAGCAATTGCTGGCCCGCTTTGAGAAGCAGGAGTTCCTCGCGCTCATGGTCCCCTCCATGCTGCCGCCGCCCACCCCCTGGAAGCTTTTCGTCTTTGCCGCGGGCGTCTTCGAGATGCGCATCGTGCCTTACCTGCTCGCAGTCTTTCTCGGCAGAACAGTCCGCTTCGGCGTGCTTGCTTTGCTGACCGTACGCTACGGACCCGGCGCCGTGGGGCTGGTCCAGCACCTCATGCGCCAGCACGCGCGCGGCGTTCTCACGGCTGTGGGCCTGCTGCTGGTGGGGCTGGCGGTCTACATCGTGGGGAAAAGCATGGAAAAGAAAGGCCGCGCAGCCGCACGCGACGGCGAGTTTGAAAATTGAAAGGGGCTACGGCATGGTCGCCCGGCGCCCCTAGCGGGACCACGCAAGCGAGACCCAGCGCAGCACCAGCGCTGCCCGCGCCGTCCAGGCAAGGGTGCGGACCCAGTTTGTGGCAACCAGCAGGCTGATGCTGCGAGCATCAAAACCTGCGGCCAGGCGGTTATGCAGCGGGACCTGGACGAGCCCGGTTGAAAGCCAGATAAGCACCGCCAGCCCCGCACCCGCTGCTGCAGCCGGCGCGGAAACCCACGGCGGCCGAAAGCGCGGGGCAAGCAGCAGCATCGCCGTCGCCAACTCTGCACACATGAGCGGGCCGACGACCCAGCCGGTGCGCGTTGCGTGCTCAGCCTCATAGCGCGCAAACGAGCCGGGCGCGACCTGTGCGAAGAGCGGGTAATGCACAATCTGGACAAACCAGATGATGCCCGTCATGGCAAGGGTGGTCGCGAGTTGCACGAGCAGTATCCCCAGGGTGGCTGTCCTTTCCCGGCTTAAACTCCGCACCTGCATGGCTCACGGCCCAAAGGTGAGCTTGACGCTTTGCACGGCCGCGTTCTTGTGGTCGAAGCTGCCGCCGGCGGTGAGCAGCGCCACGGTCGGCGCGGTGCCGCCTGCGCTCACGTCCCAGGTAACGCCGAAGCTGAGATTGAGGGTCAACGCATTGAAGGGCAGATGCGCAAACTGCCGGGCGGCCTTGACCTGTGCAGCAGATTCGGTCAGCAACCGCAACAGTTCAGCAGAAAAGTCCTTGTTCGGCGGCGCAAAGCCGCGAGTTGGCGGAGCCTTTTCATAGCTGAAGGTGACCTCTTCGGTGGTATCGGACTCATGCGTGGCGCCGAACTTGAAGACCAGGATGTTCAGCGAAAAACCTCCTGTGTTCGAGCGTGTGGTTTTGAAGTCGAAGTCGGCCTTCGTGAGGCGCGGCACCGGGCCGCCGGGGCTTTCGGCCAGGTCGCTATACCGGTCCAGCGTCTCCTGCACCTTGGCTGCGACCAGGCACAAAGGGATAGCGTCGTGGTCTTGCGCGTAAGCGGCCGCCGTGGTTGGGGGTGGCTGTGGCCCCACACGGCGGGCGGCGGGGCCCAGACAAAGAAACCGAACGGAAAAAGGGGG
>CAXTPL010000016.1:19911-28302 GCA_964246065.1 uncultured Acidobacteriaceae bacterium | reverse complement strand
GCCGGCACAAGAAAAGAAAACGCAAGGCAAAATGCGGCAACCCTCATGAGAAGGCTCCTGAAACAGGATAAGGAGGAGTGCCAGCGACTGTAAGGCAGCAAGCTTTGCAAGCGCAAGCAAAAGCGCTCGCGTTTGGACACCATCAAGGATCAGTTTAGGAAGTGCCGGTGAAGGATCAGCTTTGGAGGCGCGGATAAGGGTCAGTTTTGGAGGCGCGGTTAAAGGTCAGCTTAGTTAGAAAGCGGATAAGGGTCAGTTTTGGAGGCGCGGTGAAGGGTCAGCTTAGTTAGAAGGCGGATAAGGATCAGTTTTGAGGCGCTGACCGGTTCAACCCTGGGCAGCCTCGATTGCCTCGCCTACCTTGAACATCGTTGCCTCGTCAAAGTGTGCCGCCAGCACCTGCGCGCCGATCGGCAGTCCTTCTCGCGTGGACCCGCAGGGCACGGAAAGGCCGCAGATCCCGGCCAGGCTCGCCGTGACGGTGTAAATATCGGCCAGGTACATCGCCAGGGGGTCATCCGCTTTTTCACCCAGCTTGAACGCAGCAGTTGGCGCAGTCGGCGTTACGATCGCGTCTACGCGCTGCTCACTTGCCGAACCGGGCGCGCCCTGCCGAAAAACCTTTAGAAAATCCTCTGCCAGCAGGCGGCGTACCTGCTGCGCTTTCTTGTAATACGCGTCATAGTAGCCGGCGCTGAGCGCATAGGTCCCCAGCATGATGCGCCGCTTGACCTCCGCGCCAAAGCCTTGATCGCGCGACTCGCGATACATCGCGCCGAGTGTAGCCGCCTCCCTGGCTCGGAAGCCGTAGCGTACCCCGTCGAAACGCGCCAGGTTTGAGCTTGCCTCTGCCGTTGCCAGCAGGTAATAGGCCGGCACCGCATAGCGCGTGTGCGGGAGCGAAACCGCCTTGATTTCGGCGCCCGCCTCGCGCAGCGCTTCAATCGCGCGCTCGACGGCTTCCCGTACCTCCACGTCGAGCCCTTCTGCGAAATACTCGCGCGGCACCCCGATCCGGAGGCCGTTGATGCCGGTCGCGGTCTCGTGCGTGCGGCTGGAGGCGAGCGCGGCCGTGTAGTCCGGCACAGGCTCGGTCGAGGAGGTCGCATCGAGCGGGTCGTGCCCGGCGATGACGCCGAGCATCGTTGCCGCGTCGCGAACCGTGTTGGTAAACGGCCCTACGCGATCCAGCGAAGAAGCAAATGCGATCAGCCCATAGCGCGAAACCCGCCCATAGGTAGGCAGCACGCCGACCACGCCGCAAAAGCTTGCCGGCTGCCGGATGGATCCGCCTGTGTCGGTGCCAAGCGTCGCTACGGCCATGCCCGCGGCCACGGCGGCAGCCGAGCCGCCGCTCGACCCGCCGGGCACCCGGTCGAGCGCGTGGGGGTTGCGCGTCGGTCCATACGCCGAATTTTCATTCGACGATCCCATCGCGAACTCGTCGCAGTTGAGCTTGCCAAGCAGCACTGCGCCCGCTTCCTGGAGCCGCCGCACGGAAGTCGCCGTGTATGGCGCGATGTAGCCCTCAAGTACGCGCGAGCCGGCGGTGGCCTGCTCACCTTCGACCATCAGGGCATCCTTGATGCCGACCGGGATGCCGGCAAGCGGCGGCAGCGGCGCACCCTCGACCACCAGTGCATCGATGCGCGCAGCCTGCGCGAGCGCCCGCTGCCGGTCCACAGCCAGAAAAGCGTGGATCTCCCCGTCGCGACGGTCGATCTGGTCAAGGCAGGCGGCTGCAACATTGCGAGCCGTGGCGGAGCCGTCTGCAAGGCTCGTACGCACATGGTCGATCGACAACATGTTCTGCGCGTTCCAGGTTTGTGGCGTTTCTGCGGGCATTGGAGTTTAGCGCTCGATCACTTTCGGGACTTTGAAAAACGAGCCGTCCGTTGCGGGCGCGGCTGCCATGACGGTGGCGCGCGCCAGGGAGGGCAGCGGCTCATCTGCTCGCAGGGTTGTCGCGCTTCCGGCTGCCTCTGCACCGTACAGGCGTGCCAGGATCTCGCTCACCTGCGCCATCGGTTCAACCTGCGTGGTGTCCAGCTCGCCAAGTTCGGCAACGTAGCCCAAAATCGCGTTGAGGTCGCGCTCCATGCGGACCGCTTCGTCAGGGGTCAACTCCAGCGAGGCCAGGGCAGCCACATGCTGCACGTCGGCCGAGGTGATTGCCGGTTGCGCGGGCGGGGGCAGAGGTGCGGAGCCGATCGCAGGCGTCGCCAGGCCGGGTTGGTGCGCGCTCATCGGGCTTGTTTCTCTCACCGCCCAAGTATAGCGGCTGCCGCCTCGCCTGCCGCCGTCCCTGTTATTGGACGATGAGGGAAACAGTGACGGTACGTTGTGCCCCGGGAAAGCTCGCCGCCAGCGTGATGGTGTAGGTGCCGGAGCCGGTTGAGCCGCTCCCGGTTGAAGTATTGGTCGTGGCTGAGGAGCCGCCGCTCGCATGGACGCCGCAGGCCGTGGGCGCCAACACCAGCAGCATCGCAGCCCCGAGCACAAGAAAGCTGCGGCGCGCCCTGCCGCGCAGGGCCAGCGCAGGCAACAGCAGCGCCATCGCTCCAGAGCCCCAGCCAAGCCTTGTCGCCAGGTCGCGCCAGGCCGTCGGAGTAGCCGGCCGCGGCCGGGCGTTCGCCGCGGTCGTCGTCACCCCGGTCGCGATCGTCACCGTGACCGACCCCGTTGCACCCCCTGCCACGCTGACAGTGGTTGGGTTGGCTGTGCAGGTGGCGTTTGCGGGCACGCCCGCGCAGGTGATCGCCAGGCTTCCGGCCGAGCTGCCGACCGGGGTCACGACGAGGTGGTAGGTCGCTGTCTGACCATTTGTAATAACGTCGCTCGAGGCGCCGCTGATCGCAAGCTGGAAATCCTCACCGGCACCACTCAGTGCGACCGTGAGCGAGCCGTGCAGCGACGGGCTGGTCAGCGTCAGCTGTCCGCTCTGGTTGCCGGGCTGCTGCGGCGCAAAGCTGATGCCCAGGGTGCAGCTGCCCCCCGGCGCGATGGTGTTGCCGCAGGTGTTGGTTGCAAGGACAAAGTTGCCGTTCGCGATGCTTGCCGTGAGTCCGGAGACGGGGGTAGAGCCATTGTTCGAGAAAGTCACCTGCTGGGCGGGGCTGGTAGCAGCCACGGCATAGTTGCCGAAGTTGAGCGAGGACGGCGCCGCAACCGGCTCAGGCGGGAGCGCGCCCGAGCCGCTGAGCGCGACTGTCTGGCTGCGCAGCGCATCCGCAATCGTGAGCACACCGGTCTGGGCACCCGCTGCCGTGGGCTGGTAGCTTACCGCGACCGAGCAGCTAAGACCGCCCCCCAGCATGTAGCCGCAGTTGTTTGTCGCGATAAACGGGCCTGTGATCGAGGTCGTGATGTTGCTCAACGTGGCGCCGCCGGCGTTGGTCACCGTGACGGACTGGGGCGCGCTCACCGTACCGACGACGGCCGCGGCAAAGACCAGAGCGTTGGTTGAGAGCGTATCCGTAGGTACCGAAAGGCCGATACCGGAGAGTGTGGCGCTGTGGCTTTCCGATGCGTCCGCAACGGTAAGCAGCCCGGTACGCGCCCCACCCGCCGCAGGCTTGAAGGTGACCGAGAGGGTGCAGCTGTAGTTGGGGTTGAGCGGCACTCCTGTGCAGGAGTCGGAGGTTATGGAGAAGTCGCCTGAGATGGTGATCGGCGACAGGTGAATGGTGGCCGTTCCTACGTTTGCAACCGTCAGGTTCTGGACCGGTGCGGCGGCGCCCTGGGCTGTCGCCGCGAAAGTGAGAGCGGTGGGCGTAAGCACCAGCGAGGGCGGCGCGGTGCCCGTGCCATTCAATGCCAGCGCAGCCGTGCTGGTGCCGCCCACTGTGCTGATCGCCAGGCTGCCCGGTCGATTGCCGGCGGCGGTCGGTGCAAAGCTCAGCTGGAGCGTGCAGGAAGCACCGGCGGCCAGAGTTCCTCCACAGCTGTTGCTGGTGAGCTGGTAATCGCCGGTCACTACCGGCAGTTCGAGCTGTGCGGAAAGCGAACCCGTGTTGCTCAGCGTCGCAGTCTGGGCCGAGCTTGTCGCACCGACCACGATCGAGCCGAAGGATAAGGAAGCGGGGCTGAGCGACAACGACGCCGGGGCCGTTCCCGTGCCGTCGAGTTCGGCAACGACATGCTGACTGCCGGCAGCCACACTGAGCGTGCCTGGCCGATCGCCGGCGCCCGTCGGCTGAAAGGTGACCTGGACGCTGCATGAGGCTGCTGCGGCCAGGCTGCTCCCGCATGTGGAAGCTGCAAGCTGATAATCCCCGGTAAGCGCCGGTACCTGCAGGGGGAGGCTGAGGCCGCCGGTATTGCTGACTACAAAGGTCTGCGCGGACGATACGCTGTGCACGAGTGTGGGAGAAAAGGTGGCGGACGTAGGCGAGATGCCCAGGGCGCCAGGCGCGATCCCCGCCCCGTCGAGCGAGCCTGTGACCTCACCGCCGGGGATGCTTCCGGGAACCGCCAGAAGGCCCGGCCTGTCGCCCGGCGCGCTCGGACGAAAGGCGATCTGCAGCGTGCAGCTGCTGCCCGGGTTCAGCGTCGCGCCGCAGGACGAAGAGAGCAGGGTGTAGTCTCCCGAGGTGTGCGGGGAACCGAGGGTAACCGCGGTGCCTCCGGGGTTGCTCAGGGTCATGGTCTGCGCCGCTGAGCTTGTGCCGTCGGTGACGGAACCGAAGTTGAACGAAGCGGGCGTAAGTGCAAGCGCGCCCGGCGCGACCCCCGTGCCATCCAGACTGGCCGAGGCTGGACTGTTCGCATACTGGCCAGGGAGGAGCACCGTGCCCGGCCTGTCGCCTGTCGCGGTGGGGGTAAAGGTGATCTGGAGCGTGCAGGTTGCGCCTGCCGGGAGCGAGGCAGGGCAGTTGGACCCGGCGAGCGTGTAGTCGCCGGTGAGCGAAGGCGCGTTGATCGCGACGGGAACGCCGCCGGTGTTGGTAGCGGTGAGCGAGCGGCCGGGCGCGGTCACCCCTTGCACCGTGGACGGAAAGAGCAGCGGATTCGGCGTAAGCGCTACGTTGGCCGGAGCGAGGCCGCTGCCGCTGAGAGCAGCCGTCAAAGGGCTGCCGGGTGCGTCGCTGGCGAGCGAGAGCGTACCCACCCGGCTGCCGAGCGCCTGCGGCGTAAAGACGACCTCGAGCGTACAGTTTGCGCCGGGCGGGAGGGTTGCGGCACACCCGTTCGAGACGATTGCATAGTCTCCGCTCGCGGTTGGGGTTTGCAGGCGCGCGGTTTGCCCTCCGCTGTTGGCCAGCACGATGCCGGCAGGCGGCGAACTGCCACCCTGGACCACGCCGCCGAAGTTCAGCGAAGACGGAGCGAAGCTCAAGGCGGCGGGCGTGACCCCCGAGCCGTCAAGCGCGGCAGACACCCCGCCGCCGGACACGTTGCCCGGGAGAAGGACCTGTCCAGGCCGGTCACCCGCGGCGGTTGGATGGAAAGTCACCTGAAGCGTACAGGTTGCGCCGGGGGCAAGCGAGCCGCTGCAGGTATTTCCGCTCAGGGTGTAGTCGCCCGACGTGCTCGCAGCTTGCAGGGTGACGGGCGCGCCGCCGGGGTTGTTCACCGTAATGCTTGCCGGTGCGGACGTGCCGCCGACCAGCACCGCCGGGTAGGTCACGCTGGAAGGTGTCAGCGTGAGCTGCCCCGGCATCAGCCCGGTGCCGTCTAATGCCACGGTCGCCGGGCTGCCCGTGTATCCGCCCGGCAGGCTCAAGGATCCCGGGCGGTCTCCCGTGGCGGTTGGGGCAAAGGCTACCTGGATCGAGCAGCCGGCACCGGCGGCCAGGGTGCTTCCGCAACTATTTGCGGTGATCTGGTAGTCGGCCGTCACCGTCGCGGCGGAAAGGCTGGCCGGTAGGCCGCCGCTGTTTGTCGCAGTCACCGTGCGGGAAGCGCTGGTGGTGCCGGTCGCGGTTGAAGCAAAGCTGAGAGAGCCGGGCGCCAATGTCACCGTGGCGGGTGTTACGCCAGTGCCGGTAAGCGCCCCTGAAGTGGGGCTGTCGGTGGCGTCGCTGGTGATCGTCAGGGCTCCGTTGCGCGTACCGAGCGCGCTCGGCGTAAAGGTGACGCTGACCGTGCAGGTTGCGGCCGGGGCAAGCGTGCCGGAGCTACACCCGTTGCCGGCAACCGCGAAATCTCCGCTGGTGGCAACGCTCGCGATGTGTACGAGGACCCCGCCGCTGTTCGCCAAGGTAAACGTGCTGGCCGACGAGGTCGCGCCCTGGGCAACGGAGCCAAAGTCGACCGAGGAGGGCGTGAGGGTCAGATTGCCGGGGGCCAAGCCTTGCCCGTCGAGCGAAGCGACGACCTGTCCGCCGCTGACGCTGCCGGGAACCTGCAGCTGACCCGGTCGATCCCCCGATGCGGCGGGATGAAAGGTGATGGAGATGGCGCAGCTTGCCGAGGGAGCAAGCGTGCCGCTACAGCTGTTGGAGGCGATCTGGTAATCGCCCGACACCGAAGCCGTACCCAGGGTCACCGGAGAGCTGCCGCTGTTGGCCACCGTCACGGTTGAAGAGCTGGAAGTGGTGCCGACGGCGATTCCCCCATAGTTCAAACTGGTCGGCGAAAGCGTCAGCACACCCGGCGCCTGCCCGGTTCCATCCAGAGCATCGGTGGCCTGGCCGCCTGTCATAGAACCGGGAAGCGTAAGGGTGCCCGGTCGATCGCCTGTCGCGGTGGGATGGAAGACCACCTGGAGGGTACAGGTTGCGGATACCGCCAGGGACGCAGGGCAGCTGTTGCTGCTGATCTGGTAGTCGCCGGTGACAGACGGGCTGCCAAGCGTGACCGCCGCACCGCCTGTGCTCGTCACGGTAATGCTCTGCGCCGCAGATGCCGAGCCTTGCACCACGGTGCCGAAGGTCGCCGGGCTGGGGCTGAAGCTTACCGCCGGGGGCGGAAGTCCGTTGCCGCTGAGAGAGGCGGTGGCCTGGCCGCCGGAGATATTCGCCGCAATGGCAAGCACACCGCTGCGGCTGCCGGTAGCCGTGGGGTGGAAGGTAAGGCTCACCGAGCAGCTTACGCCGGCGGCAAGCGTGCTTCCGCAGGTCTGGCTCGCGAGGGCGAAGTCGCCGCTGACGCTGGTGCCGGTCAGCTGCGCCGTGGAGCCGCCGGTGTTCTTCACGGTGAGGCTTTGCGATGCGGAGGTAGTGCCCTGCGCTGTATCAGGAAAGGCAAGCGAGGCAGGAGTGAGGGTAAGCGCGGCCGGGGTCAGCCCTGTTCCGTCCAGAGCCGCTGTCGCCTGGCCGCCCGCCACGTTGGCAGGGACCGTGAGCGTGCCTGGCCGGTCGCCCGCAGCCGTAGGATCGAACGCCACCTGGATGGCGCAGTTGGCTCCCGGCGCCAGACTTGCCGGGCAGGTATTGCCTGCAATGACATAGTCGCTCGTCACGGTCGGCGTCTGCAGCTGTACAGGCACGCCGCCCGTGCTGGTCAGCTGCACCGACTGCGAGGCGGTGGTTGTGCCCACCGTCGTGGCTGCGAAACTCAACGACGCCGGAGATACCGAAAGCGCGGCCGGTGTGGCCCCGGTGCCGCTGAGCGAGGCGGTGACCGACCCGCCGGAGACGTTTGCCGGAAGAGTGAAGACGCCTGTGCGACTGCCCGTGGCCGCTGGCGCAAAGGCCAGCTGGACAGTACAGGTTGCGCCGGGCGGCAGGCTCGCCGGGCAGTTGTTGCTGGCTATCTGGAAGTCCCCGCTGACGGAGGGCGTCTGCAGCTGGGCATTCACGCCGCCGGAGCTCGTCACCGTGATCGGCTGCGACGGCGACGTCGATCCTTCCGCAGTGGTTGGAAAGCTTAAGAATGAAGGCGACAGGGTGAGGGCTGCCGGCGCCACACCGGGGCCGCTTAACGGTTCGCTCGCCTGGCCGCCGGAGACGTTAGCGGACAACAGCAGTTGTCCGCTGCGGGTGCCCGTCGCAGTCGGACTGAAGGTGACCTGGACCGTGCAGCTCGCCCCGGGCGCAAGCGTCCCCGTGCAGCTGTTGCTGCCGATGCTGAAGTCGCCCGTCGTGCTTGCAGTCGTAAACTGCACGGCGCTGCCTCCAGAGCTTGTCACCGTAATGGCCTGCGCGGCCGAGGTCGCGCCTACCGCTGTTACAGGAAAGGTCGCAGGGGAGGGATTGAACGTCAGCGCAGGAGGAGTGAGCCCGGTTCCGTCAAGTGAAGCTGTGACCTGGCCGCCGGAAACGTTGGCCTGGATGGTCAACCGGCCCGGCCGGTCGCCTGCAGCAGTCGGCGTAAAGGTGAGCTGCAGACTGCAGCTGCCGCCAGCGGAGATGGAAGAGCCGCAGCTGCCGCCCGTGACTGCGTAGTCTCCTGTGGTGGTGGGGGGGGGGGGCGGCGCGGGGCCGCCGCCCGAGGGGGTGAAGGGGG
>CAXTPL010000016.1:19614-19901 GCA_964246065.1 uncultured Acidobacteriaceae bacterium | reverse complement strand
TTGTCTCGTGTGGTGGTGGGCGGCTGCAGGTGGGGGCTCACGCCGCCCGAGTTGTTCAAGGTAATCGTTTGAGACGACGAGGTCGCGCCTTCCGTGGTACCTGGGAAGGTGAGCGATGCAGGAGTAAAGGCGAGCATCGCAGGGGTAAGGCCGGTTCCGTTCAGCGATGCCGTCACCTGCCCTCCAGCCACATTTGCCTGGATGGTGAGCAGCCCGGCCCGGCTTCCGGTTCCCGTAGGCGCAAAAGCGATCTGCACGGAGCAGCTGGCGCCGGGCCCGAGCGTGCT
>CAXTPL010000016.1:476-19604 GCA_964246065.1 uncultured Acidobacteriaceae bacterium | reverse complement strand
AACCGAAGGGGTCTCGCGTGCCATGCAGGAAGAGCGCAGGCGTTTGCAGTTGCGCGGGGGCGCCGCCTGTGTTGGTCACGGTAATGCCGAGCGAGGAAGAAACAGAGCCCTGGGCCGTCGCAGGAAAGCTCAGCGAAGACGGTGAAAGTGAAAGGCTTGGAGGGGTGAGCCCGGTGCCGTCCAGCGGCACGGTGGCAGGGCTGTTCGACAAATTGCTGGGGATCGTCAGCCGGCCCGGCCGGTCGCCTGTTCCCGTGGGTGCAAAGGCTACCTGGATCGTGCAGCTTGCCCCTCCCGCGAGCGAGCTGCCGCATGTATTGCCTGTCAATTGATAATCCGCCGTAACGGCGGGCGCGCCCAGCTGCACGGCAATGCCGCCGGGGTTCTGGAGCGTGACCGTTTCTGGCGTCGAGGTCGCAGCCGTGGCCGTCGAGGGAAAGCTCAAGGAGGTGGGATTGAGCGTGATCGAACCGGGAGCAAGTCCGTTCCCGTCAAGCGTGCTGGTGATGTACCCCCCGCTCACATTGGCATACATTTTGAGCGTGCCGGGACGATCGCCGTTCGCGGTCGGGGTAAAGGTTACCTCGATCGTGCAGCTTGCCCCCGCGGCAAGCTGCGATCCGCAGTTGTTGGTCTCCGCGTAGTCGCCCGTGGTCTGGATCTGCGTAATGACAAATGCGGCTGGACCGGTATTGGTCAGCGTAAACGGCTGGGCGGCGCTGGTGGTCTCGGTCTGCTGCCCGCTAAAGGTGTAGCTGGTGGGGGTCAGCGTGGCCTCTGCTGAGGCCGTTACCAGGCCCAGACTCCAAATACCCCGGCCGTAGGTAGAGGCTTCCAGCAGGCTGCTCGAGCCATTGTTGAAGACCTGCAGCTCGGTCACAGGCGCGTTGGGCAGCCCGGAGCCGTAGACCGCCCAGCAGTTCTGCGCCGGGTCAGAGCAGGAGCTGATGTTTTGCGTGTAGTAAACCCCGGTATCGAGCGCCACATAAACGATCGACGCCACATTGGGGTCGACGACAACGCTGTTTGCGGGCGCCAGCGGCAGGCTATTGGTCAGGTTGAGCCAGTGCGCGCCGCCGTCGGTAGACCCGTACACCTCCCCAGACGAGTAGCCGTTTCCCGAAAGTCCCTCCAGCGCGACATAAACCGTATTCCCGGTTGGATCATGCGGATCGACCGCGATGCTTGAAACCGCAAAACCGGCGCTGTTGAACTGGGTATTGCTCCCGCCATTGGTAACCGTAGAGGTATACAGGTCGGTCCAGCTCTCCAAACCGCCGGCCTGCGGCACCGTCGACGCGTACACGTGACCCGGCACCGTGCCTCCGCCGTCGGTAAAGCCCGCCATGCCTGCGTACATCTGCTCGCTGCCAGAGGAGGAACCCGACGCGAGCCCGACACCAAGCGACCGCAGGACTGCATCCCCGTTGCAGACCGCCTGCCTGTTGGTATCGAGCACCGGGCTCAGCACATTCGAGCTGCTCCAGCCGGAGCCGCCCGTTGCCGGGCCACGCCAGACGCGACAGGTGCCCAGGATCAGGTTTGCGCTGTTCAGCGGGTCGAGCAGCCAGGGTGCGGCCTCCGGGAAGTAGTCCGCGTCGCCGGAGACCTGGGCGCTGCCGATCGCCGGCGTCGCGCCAAAGCCGGCCGCATTGCAGCTTGGGCCGGCGGTGCAGCGATGAATATTCACTCCTACGCCGGATTGCGTATAAAGCGTCTGCCCATTGGCGGGATCGATCGCCGTGTAGCTTCCATCGCCGGTAAGCATCTGCTGCCAGGGGCCTTGCGCGTTCAGCGTGGAAACGGTGCCGAACTGGGGGATGCCGGCCAGCAACGCCGTGGGCGCCGCGGCGCTGATGGAAAAATGGTTGATCTCGGCCAGGGAACCGATACCGCTGTTCAGGTTCTGGTAGTGGCTTGCATCGCTCGGATCGCAGACGTTGCCGCCCTGGCTCACCGTGTCCGTGGAGCGCCACAAGCCGCCATCATTGCCGAAGTACAAGAGGCCATTGCTGCCAAAGGTTGCCTCGGTCGCATGCTGCGCCGGTGCCACCTGTGCCGAAGCGCAGTCGCCGCTGTTGGTGGTGTTTCGCCAGGCGCAACCGGCCGCCAGGCTGCAGCGAAAGATATCCGTCGTCCCGGCGAACAGGATGGTGTCGCCCCCGGAAGCAACCGCGCTCATGGTCAGGTCATAGCCGCCCTGCACGATCGTCGTGTCACCCGGACCTGCTTCGAGCGCCGACGAAGGCAGCTGCTGACCGAAGGCCACGGTGCTTGACGCACAACTAGATACCGCGCCCCCGCCGGGCGAGCACTGATCCTGGAAGATACCCTGATCCAGGTTCGACCCGTCCACCGTGATCGCGAACATATCGCCGGTAACCGGCTGCACTGCGAGCGCGCCCCGCACAATCGGGCAGGAGTTCTGGCCTACACCGGCGGGGTTGGTAGGGCAGTTGGAAGGCGTGAGCCCCTGGCCGGGCTGGTTCGAAAGCCGCGTCCAGGTTATGCCGTCTGGCGAAGCATAGTAGCCATGAAAGCGGACCGCGGCAAAAAAACTTTGCCGGATCGGGTTCCAGACTACCGCAGTTGCCGGATTTCCGGGCGGATAGCCGTTCTGGCTGGGGCTCTGGATGATGGCGCTCGGAGAGTCTTCCATCGTCGCCAGGTACCAGGTCTGCCCGGCGTCGCTCGAATAGTAAAGGCCGGCCTCCGTATTCTGCTGCGAGCCGGCATTGACCAGCTGGCCCTCAGCCGATTGGGAAACCGCCGCGACCACCAGGTTCGGGTTGACGCTGCTCCAGGCAAAGCCGGCGAAGCCGCTCCCGGTAAAGGAATAGTTCTGCAGCCCGCCATGGTCGCGTGCGTCTTTAGAACCGCCGATCAAAGTCCACGTACTGCCGGCATCGGTTGAGCGGAGGATACCCACGCCATAGTAGGAATCGAGCGCGTCGTTGGAGTCGCCGGTCCCTGCCAGGATCACGCCGGAGGAGCCGGGCTGGATCCCGAGCGCGCCGATCGACAGCGAGCCAAGCGTGTTCGTAAACACCGGCAGGGCATCGGTGAGCGGTGTAAAGCGCACGTTGGACGGGGTGCCGGCCGCATTGGTCGACTTCCAAACGCCGCCGCCCGTTGACCCGAAGTACACCGTGTTGCCGGAGCCGTCATTGGGGTCGGCGACGATGCTGGTGATACGCCCCGTGACAGCGCCGAACGCGGCGGTGGTCACCTGCGAAGGTCCCAGCGTCTGCCATGTGCCGGGTGCCGGGCTGGTTCCGGAGTTCTCCGGCTGCAGGTGCTTGCCGGCTGTCGCCATTGCCGTTCGGGAGGGCAGCAGCCCGGCGGCTCGCAGTTGCCGCGCCTGCCCCGCACGGGCGACACGGAGCCGGTCGGCGGGTGCGCTGCCTGGCGCTGGCTGCTGGGCGGCCTGCTCGGGCGACCACCCGATGCCGCGGGCAGCCAGAAAACGATGCGCCTCCTGCTGGGGCGGACTTGCAAAGGCCGGCAGGCTGCTTATCGCGGACGGATCGGCACTTGCCTGCGCGGCCGACTGGGCCGCCCCGGGCGCCGCACGCACCTCCTGCGCCGCCAAGCGCACTCCGGCCGCGGGCACAAGCAGAACCGCCATCGCGGAAGCGATCAGCAACAGCGCCGAAGATTGTGCCGCCTGCACGCGGTGGAACCATCCCACCCGGCACCCGCGCGGCCACCATGAAGCCATGCCTGCTCTCACCTGCTCCACTCACCCGTGGCCCGGCGTGCGCGCGCACACACACTGACCCGCCCGCTGCGCAAGCACCGGTTGGGCCAAGGCGAGCGTCGCTGCCTGGGCTTTGCGTCTCCCCGCTGTCGCGCTCCACGGGAGCGAGGCTACGGGTGGCGACCTGAAGGGAAGTAGTGAGGCGATTATGCGCGACCCGCTTCGGGCCGCCAATATTACTTTTGTTCCCCGGCGCCGGCGATCCCGGGCGCAGGGTGTGTCGCATCTCTGCGAGAACCGCCGGAACGACCGTGCAGCCTACTCGCTTGGAGACAGGAATGAAGGGGGCAGACCAATGGAGGCTGTGGGCTCGCGGAGGGCCGCTCCACCGAGGCTACCGAGGCCCGCGAGGTTGCCGACTCAGAGATCGAAAGAATCACCGAGGCGCTGATGCGCGTGACCCCAACCGCGATCCCGCGGGACCGATTGCGTCTGGTAGTCGCCATGTGCCATCTGGAGAGCCAGCTTTAGCAAGAATTTCTGCAGCGATTCCAGGACCATCTTCGCGACGCCGTCCGTTGCGGCCGCCACGTCCGAAAGGTCGACCAAACCGGGCACCGAGAGCTTCGCACCTTTGGAGCTGGCCGGGCCGACCGCCCGCTGGGGCGGCCTTGCTGCGTCTCGTCCTTCCTCTGGCACCCGTGGCGGCCGGGAGAAAAAGCAACGGTGCTCAAGCCTCAGCTTTATATCCTGCAATGCCCTGATTACATGGTCAGCCTTTATAGCGTCACCTAGATCGCTGACTAGGATCCGGTGCTGACGAGCCAGGTGGCATTTGAGTCAAGAAGTAACGTAACCACTTGATCATTCTTCAATGCTGGATTTTTAGTGATCGCGTCCTCAAGATCACCGTACGGCACATGGAGAGGAGTCTGCACCAGAGTTGCCTCGGCAACTAGACCTTGGCTGGCATGCTTGCGGCCACTTGCTGCTGTGGCAATGCAAATGCGGGTGTCGACAACGAATGGCTACAGATGGAAAACAGTACTGCCAACGCCATGGCAAGGGGCCGCATTGTCTTCCTTTGGATGGGATATTTTCGGTCCCCCGCCCAGTCTTCCTCCGTTGGCGGAAAAAAGGAAAAGCCGCAGCTAGAGTTGGAAACACGTCATCGTAAATGATGCTCATTCCGGCCCATTCATTCCAGATGTAGGCTTGATAGTGCTGCGTGAGATAGGTCAGTTAAATTACCCGTTCCAGCATCGCTTCGCGGAACCTCACATCGTGGCGCTGTCTCGTCGTTAGGTTTATGGATGTGAGTGTGAACCTCCGTATTCGATCCTTGTTGCGATGGGCCTCTATTCACTCCGTTCTCAACGCTTCCATCGGCTCTTTGTTTCCTGCGCGTATCGCTGGCCAGAGGGTCGCCGCCAGCATCGCCGTCAGCAGGGCCAGCAGGACTGCAAGGTAAAGCCGCAGATCATCAGGTTGCACCCCGTACAACTGACTGCGTAACACTCTGTTCGCCGCCAGCGAGACGACAGTACCGGCCGCCACGCCTATCGCTGCCGGGACCATCGCCCGCCGCACACAGAGTCGTGTAATGTCACCTCGCGTCGCTCCGAGTGCCATTCGGACGCCAATCTCCTTCGTGCGCTGCGCAGCAAAATACGAGACAACTCCATAAATGCCAACGCAGGCCAGCAGCAATGCGACCCCGGCAAATGACGCAAGGACCGCGGCGTTCAGCCGTGGCTGCGCCACAGCATCGCCTAGTAGCTTATCCATCGTCTCGATCTCGCCTACCGACTGCTGCGGGTCTGACTCGTATATCTGCCCGCGGATCGACTTGGCGATTTGTTCCGCCGGCACCTTCGTCCGCACCAGAAAGTAGCGATGCCAACCGCCATTGGTGTTCGCCGGCCAGTAGACAGCGGGTCCAGGCTTTGCCGCGATCGCTCCTGATACGCCTCGCACATCGGCAACCACCCCCACGATCTCGTGCGCCTGGCCATCCAGGAGCAGATGATGTCCAGTTGGATTGCCCTTCGGCATAAACTCTCGCACCAATGCTTCGTTCACGAGTACTGGTGGCACTGTCGAGACCTGGTCCGCTGCGGTGAACGCTCTCCCTGTCAGCAATGGCGTCCCGATCGCCGCCAGCAGATTCCCGGCGATATTCCGGATTTCGGCGCTGATTGCCGGCTGATTGGCAACTTGCGGCAGCCAATCCGCATTGAAGCTGCCGCGCACATGAAAATCTGTCACTGGCGGCGAACTGATCTGCCCCGCAGCCTCTACTCCAGGCAGATTTTCAATTCGCTGTTGCACGTCGTCGTAGAAATTGCGTACCGCTTCCGGCCTCGTATCCCACGGCAACAACACCCGAACCGCCAGCAGGTGTTCCGGCTCAAATCCCAGTGGCTGCTTCATCAAGTTCCACAGCGACTCTGCCAGCAGCGATGCACCTACCAGCAGCACGAGAGACAACCCTACCTGCACCCCTACCAGGGCGCTGCGCAATAAGTTGCCCGATGAGCCTCCGAGGCGTGTCTCACCCTCCTTGAGCGCCGAATGCAACTGCACCTTCCGTGTTTCCAGCACCGGAACCACTCCGAACACGATTCCAGTTGCTACCGAAATCAGCAGAGCGACCCCAACAACAATCCCGTCCATGTGAATCGTGCCTGGCCGCCCCAGAATCCCCGGCAGGCTGGTAGCGACGGTGCGAATCAGCATGAAAGCCAGGAGGATCCCCGTACCGCCGCCCGCCAATGCAAGGAGCACACTCTCCACCAAAAGCTGAAAAGCCACGCGCCGTCCCGAGGCACCCAGCGCCCGCCGCAGAGCGACCTCTCGCTGCCGAGTCGTCGCCCGAGACAAGAGCAGGTTGGCCACATTGATGCAAGCGATCAGCAGCAGCAGCGCCGACGCGATAAGCAAGACCATCAGTGCCGACTGTACCTGACCGTACCGGTCCTCGCGCAGCGTCTCGCTCGTGAACCGCCACGCGCTGTCGCTCGACGGATACTCCCTCCTGAGTTGCTCCCCGATCCGATCCAGATCGCCCTGAGCCTGCGCCAGAGTTACGCCCAACCGCAACCTCCCAAATACATTGGTGGACCGCAGTCCGTCGCCCCGATCATTGCCCCAGTCATTGGGAGTAGCCTGCGCCGCGTGCCAGAGGTCTACGCCTCCCGGCGCAGAAAAACCTTGCGGCATCACGCCCACAATCGTCGCCGTCTGCTGATCCAGCTTTACCTGTTCTCCAATGATGTTCGGATCGCCTCCGAAAAGCCGCTGCCATCCGGGATAGCTCAACACCACGGTTCGCGGGGCATGGGGCACGTCGTCTCTCGCATTGAATACCCGCCCTAGCATCGGCGCTGTGTTGAAAACATCCCAAAATCCCGCATTCGCTCCCGCTCCCTTCACATAGAGAGGCAACTTCTTTCCGGCAATCAGGGTGCTCTCGTCGAAGTTAAAGAATGCCAGACTGGAGAAGCTCCGGTTTCGAGCCACAATGTCAAAGAATCGCGGACCCGTCATCAGCCCTCCAGCCGACTGCCCGGCAAACCGTATGTCGTGAATCGCGACAATCCTCTCCGACTGTGGGTAGGGCAAGCTCCTGAGCAGCGTCGAATACACCACCGTGAACATCGTTGTCGTCGCCGCAATTCCCAATGCCATCGTCAACACTACGACCAGGGTGAACGTCAGCGAACGTTTCATCTGTCGCAGCGAGAATCGCGTGTCCTGCATCAGACATTCCAGAAAGGGCAATCCCTCCTCTGAGTGATACTGCTCTCGGATCGCCTCCGCAGCGCCAAGCTTTATCCGCGCCTGCCTCCGCGCCTCTTCCTCGCTCATTCCGGCCTGTATATTGGCTTCCGCCTCGCGCGACACATAGTCTTCCAACTCCTCACGCAGCCTTTGATCGCCGCGTCGGCCGATGACAGAATTGCGCAGACGTATCATGCATCGACTTAGCGTCTTCATGCCAGATCCTCCGCTTTCACCTCGAAGAAGCGGGCAATGATTGTTGCCGTCCACTCCCAGTCGTGCTTCTCGGTTGCGAGGAGCTCGCGACCCGCGGGTGTCAGCCGGTAGAAGCGGGCACGACGGTTGTTTTCAGAGGAGCCCCATTTCGATGCAACTGCCCGTTCTTGCTCTAGTCTTAGGAGGACTGGATAAAGTGTTCCCTGATTTACAAGAAGAATGTCTCCACTAATCTGCTCGATACGCCGGGCAATGCCATATCCGTGGAGCTCCCCCATGACATCTAGGGTCTTCAGCACCATCAGCGCCAGGGTTCCGCGTTGTACGTCCTTTCTTGCTTTCATAAAAGTCGAGTCCCGTCACCCTCCACATTTTGGTTACCGACAGGAGCATCTCACAGATCCATTGGGAAAACAACAGAACCGCCAAGAGCGACGAACACGGGAGCAGCTTTGTTCCAGAGCCTGACGGCACCGATGACGAGGTTCAGACGGCTGGCTCTGTAGGCTGGTTTTCGAAAACTTCCCGATCGCCGATCACCCCCTTGGAGAGCGAAGATCGGCCAACTGCGCGGCTATGCCGAGCCGGTTATGGTCGCCGCGGTGCTTGCGACATCTCGACCAACGCGTCCGCTGCAACGCGCCAGAGCAAGCAGCGGGGTATGTCGCTAGTCTCGCGCACCAGCCCGGAGGCAGCCGACATCACACGAAGTAAACACTTTGATGGAGCCATGGGCGAGCACCGCCACACTTTCGAAGCTACGGGCTCTGCGTTCTCATCTCCACCACGAATGACGTTGTCAGAAGGGAGGAGGCTGCCGCCTTACATAAGTATTGTGTGGACCATCGACTTCCTGTGGCGATGGTGCTTTATCCAGGGATCGGACATTACCTTCCAATAAGTGGATAGGCATATGGATCAAGTACGTGCTGCGGCAGAGCCCAGCCCAAGGCGATGTGGCAAGACAGCTCCGCCGTGGGAGCATACGCGATGAAGAGCGCCGGAGCGTCCACCAGAGAGGCGGATGCCTCCTGCTCGTCAGCCCGTTGCCGAACGTATGCGGACCGAAGCCCCCCGCAGATTGCTCGATGCTGTGATCCGCCTTTAAGCAATTCATTGTAAGTTGCTTAACTGTGGTGGGCCCACCAGGACTTGAACCTGGAACCAACGGATTATGAGTCCGCTGCTCTAACCAATTGAGCTATAGGCCCCTGCTTCTGCGCCGCTGCCTTATTGTAGCGGGCGCGCGCGGGTTTTCGATCAGCGCTGACCCGTCTCGTTCCACAGAAAACCAAGCTCATCGGCCTCGTCCTCGACCAACTGCGCCAGGGACACGCCCGCGCTGTGCCCTCCGGTAAGGCTGTAGTGCAGCAGCACCGGCCGGTCTGCTCCATTTGCCGCCTGCACGCGGGCTGTCATTTTGCGCGCGTGCAAGGGATCCACGCGCGTATCGCTGTCGCCGGTAAAGAACAAGATCGCCGGGTAATGCGTACCCGGGGTCACGTGCTGGTAAGGCGAGTAGGCTGCCAGGTACGGGTAGTCCGAGGCCTTATCGGCGTCGCCGTACTCGGTGGTCCACAGCGGGCCAAATTCAAAGTGCTGGTAGCGCAGCATATCGAGCAGCGGATACCCGCACCAGATCGCGCCGAAAAGATCAGGACGCTGTGTGATGGAGGCGCCCATGAGCAACCCGCCATTCGATCGCCCGCGAATGGCGAAGTGGGCCGGGCTGGTGTAGTGCTGGTCCACCAGGTACTGCGCAGCGGCAAACCAGTCGTCGAAGACGTTCTGCTTCTTTCCAAACATGGCGGCCTTGTGCCAGGGCTCGCCGTACTCGTTGCCGCCGCGCAGGTTGGGCTGCGCAAAGTAGCCGCCCTGCTCCATCCACCAGGCATAGGCTGGGTTCCAGGTAGAAAGCATGGGCAGGTCAAAGCCGCCGTAGCCGGTCATCAATAGGCGCGCGGTGCCGTCCTGCTTCAAACCTTTTTTGCCGGCGATGAACATGGGCACGCGGGTGCCGTCTTTGGAGGTGTAGAAGACCTGCCTGACTTCGTACCGGGCAGAGTCGAACGGGACCTGTGGCGCGAAGAACGTATCTGTAGCAGCAGCCGCGACGTTATAGCGAAAGATCGTCGGCGGCTGCACAAACGACTGGAACGTGTAGAAGGCTTCTGTGCCGTCGGCCCTGCCGTACACCCCGGAGCCTGTGCCAGGGCCGGGATAGCGGATGCGCCCGGCCGGCGCACCCTCAAGCGTATAGATGGCCGTTTCTGTCTTTACATCGTGGAGGGTGCCCACAAAGAGCTTCGTTCCCGCGATGCTGAAGCTGTCGATCACGTCGTGCCCTTCGGGAACCACGGTCTTCCAGGAGTCCGGCTGAGCGCCCGGCACCGCTTCAACGATGCGGGCGTTGGGGGCCTTGAAGTCCGTCTGCACGAAGAACCGGTCCCGCACCTCTTCCGCGCGCGTGTGCGCTTCCAGTCCGTAGACGAGCGGGATAAATTCGCTCGTGGGCCGACGCAGATCCTTGACCAGGATGTCTTCACGCGTGGCCGGGACGCCGCGCGCAATGGTGACCATGAGCCAGTGGCCATCGTCGGTCACCTCTACGCCGATCAGCGCCATCTCCCCCAGGGCTTCTCCGCGATACTGGCCGCCAAAGATCGCCATGTCGCCTGCAGGGTCTTTCCCAAACGGGTGAAATCGCACCATGGTGCCCTGGTGTGAAAAAAGCGCGTAGTACAGGCCGTGCCCGTCCGGCGCCAGTGCGATGCCGCTATACCGTCCCAGCGCCAGCGTATCCGGCAGCAGCGTTTTTGTAACCGTGTCGATGACGTAATGCGCGGCTTCGTCGGCGCCGCCCTGGCGCACACCGTATACCAGCAGTCTTCCGTCGGCAGAAACGTCGTCGATCTGCACCGAACTGTTCTGGTCCTTGCTCAAGGCGGTCGCGTCCACCAGGCGAGTGTCTGCGCCGGTCCAGCCTGCGCGCATGTCGATCGACGCCTGATTTTCCGCCGCCAGGCGCTTCTCAAAAAAGTATTTGCCGCCCGCGACCCGTGGCACGGTGTAGGTATCGATCCGCTGCAGCTTTGTCAGGTCGGCCTCGATGCTCGGCAAGGTCGTCAATTGGTTGAAGTAAGAGGCCGTGTAGCGGTTTTCGGCGTCGATCCAGGCGCGGGTGCGGGGCGCCTTCTGGTCCTCAAGCCAGCGGTACGGGTCTTCCACCGCGTGGCTGCTCATGGCATCGGTAACCGTCTCGGTAGCAGTTGCCGGCGGGGCTGCGAGCGTGATGCCGCTGCCGCCGTGCACCGGAGGCGGCCCGGCGAAGGCCTCGGCGCCAAGGCCGGCAACAATCAACGCAACTGCGATGCAGCGTGCCGCCCGTTCGATCCCCTGTTTCGCTTCGCTCATGCCGCTCTCCATCTTGCTTTGTTTCGCGCGGGTCCCACCTACTTACTTCGGCTTCCACTCTGTAAGAAAGTCGGTAACCGACTGGGACTCCATATGGCGCATGTCGGCAAATTGGCCGCTCTGCCCGTAGAGCGACTTGCCCTGCGGGGTAAGCACGGCAAGCGCCGGGACGCCCTTTTTGAGGTTGACCCCGTACCGCGCGCCGACCTCAAGATTTTGATCGATGCGCCCCACGTTCACATGCACCAGGACGAAGTTCTTCTCAAGCAGCGGCAGGTTCTTCTGGTTGTGGAAGTAGATATCGAGAACCTGGCAGTCGCCGCACCAGTCGCCGCCAAAGTCGAGCAGCACGCGCTTATGCTGGGCACCGGCCTGCTTGAGCCCGGCTGCGATATCGGCCTGGGCCGCTGCCACGTCAGGATAGATCTGCTTGCGAACAAACGGCTCAGCCGGTTGTTGGGTGCCGGCTTGCAGGGCGACGGGCGTGAGGGCGAGCAGCAGGCTCAGGGCCGGCAAGGCGAGAGAAACGGGAAGCCGCATGGTTCGAGGTCGCTCCTTGTGTGGTTAGAGCATAACTTGAAATCTCTGCGGCGCAGCAGGCTCAATGCGCGGCGCGCTGCCAGTAGGCAAAGGTCGCAGGCGAAATGCGGGGGCGTGCGGACTGCTGCTCCCGGGTGTAGAGGCCTTGGAGCGCCGCAAAGAGCCCCAGGCTTTCCGCAGGGAGGCCGCAAAGCCGCACGCACCGCAGGATGCGGGTAAGGCGGAGATGATTGTGGTTGCCCGGGGTCAGCCACACGCTTGTTCGAGCGGCGTAGTTGGCCGCCGGGAGCACCGCGCCGCCTTCGCCCGGGGCATAGCCGTAAAAGCGCAGCATACGCAGAAAGGCAGCCCGCAGCCGGGCCTGCATGGCGGGCGAGTCGGCAAAGGCGCTCAGCGCGGCAGGCGTCAGAAGGGGTGCCATGCGGTTGACTCCGCTTGGCTCAGGGAGCGGAAACAGCCACTGGATGTAGTCGTGCACGGCCTCAAGCAGCGTGTCAGACCAGGCAAGGATCTCCGCATGGGTGCGGCCTTGCAGGTCGCGTCCACCATCGCGGTAGAAGAGGAGCAGGCACGCATCGCCAGGCATGCTGTTGAGATGCGTGCCCTGGGCGGCGTGATGAGACGTGCGGGACGGGAGCCGCCGGATTAGACGGGCAGGATGGGGAGCCGCAAGCCGTGCGCGCCGCGGGGCTAGGAAGAAAAGCAGCCGGCGCAGAAGGATAGAATCAAGGCGCATGCCCCAGCCACCCACCCGTTCCAGGCCCGCGGTCTGGCAGCGCGCCCTTGCGGTGCTGCGGCCCTCGCACAGCCACAGTGCGTTTACGGCAACCGTTCTGCTGGCGTTTGTGGCCTTTCTATCCAAGATCATCAGCCTGGTGCGGGTCAAGTACATCATGCACCTGCTGGGGCGCAGCGCGGAGGCAGATGCCTACAACGCGATGTTTCAGCTGCCGGACACCATCTCCTATTTTCTGATCGGCGGCGCCACCTCCATCACCTTTGTCACCATGTTGACGCGCTACCGCGAACAGGGTCGCGAGGCTGAAGGCGAAGAAGCGCTGTCCGTCATCTTTACGACGATGATGCTGGTGCTTACCGTGGCGGTACTGGCCGGTGAGCTGCTTGCGCCGATCTATGTGCGCACCTTCTTTCCCGGCTTTGCGGCCGATCCCGGCAAGTTCGCCTTATGCGTGCATCTGACGCGCATTATCCTTCCGGGGCAGATCTTCTTTTTCGGCAGCGGCGTCTTTGGGGCCTTTCTGCTGGCGCGCAAGCAGTTCACCCTCCAGGCGTTTGCGCCGCTGGTTTACAACATCGGCATGATCGTCGGGGGTGTTCTGCTGTATCGCTACCTGCGCGTGTCCTCGATTGCCTGGGGGGCGCTGGCCGGCGTCATCCTGGGGCCGTTTGCGATGAACGGGTTGCAGGCGCGACGCTCCGGCATGCGCCTGCACCTCCATCTGGACTGGCGCAATCGCGGACTGCGCGAGTGGGCGCGCATCACCCTGCCGCTTATCCTTGGCTTCTCGCTGGTTACCGTCGATCTTTGGATCATCAGCTACTTCGCCTCGCGGATCGGCGGGGCGGTCTCGCTGCTGGCCTATGCCAAGCAGCTCTTCAGCGTGCCGCAGGCGCTGGGCCAGGCGGCCGGCGCGGCGTCGCTGCCCTTTCTCGCCTCGCTCTACAACCAGCGCGACGGCGCGGGCGCCCTGGACCTCGCGCCCTTCGGCCGGTCGGTCAACGACTCGGTCTCGCGCATCGCCGCCGTCTCGCTCCTGCTCAGCGCCTGGATGATCGCCATGGGCGGCCCGGCTGTCGACCTGCTCTTTCGCGGAGGCCTGTTTAGCCGTGGCGATGCCCGCGCCATGGCGCTCTACTTCGCCATCTTCTCCGCTTCGCTGCCGTTCTGGTCGGCGCAGGCTATCTACGCGCGGGCCTTCTACGCTACTTCAAACACGGTAACGCCGATGGTGGCCGCCTCGCTCGTCACGCTGGCGTCGCTGCCCGTGTACGCGCTGCTCTTTCGCCTCCACGGTGCGCCTGGCCTGGCGTTTGCGTCTGATATCGGCATCACCCTGCAGGCTACCGTGTTTGCAGTGCTGCTCCATCGGCGCGGCCTGGTACCGGCCGGCGGCCTGCACGCAAAAGAGCTTGCGCGCTCGGCGGGCGCGGCTTTGCTTAGCCTCCTGGTGCTGCTCGGCATGCGCCACTTGGCCGGCAGGGGCCAGTCGCGCCTGGCGGAGCTCGCGCTGCTGGCTGCCAGCTTCATCGTGTGGGCGGCTTTCTGCACGCTTTTCCTGCAACTCACAGGTTCGCAGCTGCCAAGGCAGGTCCTCGCCCGCTTCAAGCGCTAGCGCACAGAGCCCGACGCGGCTGGCTCTTGGCGCGCTTAAGCGGCGCGCGTGCCAGCTTCCTGCAGGGTGAGCTTTACGGTGATCCGTTGGCGCCCGCGATACAAGGTAACCGTCACTGCATCGCCGGCCTGGTGCCGGTCCATCTGGTCGGCGATATCTTCCTGGGAGGTGATCTCCTGCCCATTGATGGCGACGATCAAGTCGCCGCCGAGCAGGATCTGCATGTTGCCCAGGTAGGCGGACTCGCTACCGCCATGGATCCCCGCCTGCTGCGCCGCGCCGCCCGGGATCACCTTTTGCACCAACACGCCCGCATCCGCTGCCAGGCCCATCTGCTGGGCCAGCTCCGGGCCGATCGGCAGCGATGAGATGCCGAGCGACGGCCGCCGCGAGTGGCCATACTTCTGGAAGTCCGACAACACGGCTTTGACCGTATCGATGGGGATGGCGAAGCCGATGCCGGCGCTCTGGTCCACCGCCTGGTTGGGGTTGGTGGCGATCAATGAATTGATGCCGATAACCTCGCCGCGCGAGTTGAGCAGCGGCCCACCCGAGTTGCCCGGGTTGATGGCAGCATCGGTCTGGATGGCGTTCTCGATCTCGCCGCCTTGCGGACCGCGCACCGAGCGGATCGCGCTGATGATCCCGGTCGTCATGGTGCCGGAAAGTCCAAACGGATTGCCGATGGCGAAGACCTTTTGCCCGGGGATCAGATCGCGCGATTGCGCCAGGGTGACCGGTGTAAGCGATGCGCCGCCGTCAATCTGTAACAGTGCCAGATCGTGCCGCTCGTCCTTGCCGATGATCCGCGCCTTGTAGCGATGCTTGTCAACGGTCTGGACTTCAACGTTCTGCGCGTCGGCGATCACGTGGTAGTTGGTCGCGATGTGCCCCTGCTTGTCGAGGATGAAGCCGGAGCCCTGGCCCTGCTGGGGAACCATGCCGTAGAAAAAGCTCAGCTGCACCGAGGTCGAGGTAATGTTTACGACCGAAGGCGAGACATGCTTGTAGACGGAGATGTTGTTGAGCTCTTCAGCATCGTACTCGGGTGCGGCATGCGCCTCGGTCAGGGTCAGCGGAGAGCCTGGATCGGAGGCATCTCGACCAGGCGCCAGGGTACGGAGGCCGAAGTGCGGCGACGCGGGGGCCGAGCCGTCGGGCTGGTGCGTATTGGTGTAGTACACGAAGCAGCCGAACAGATAAAATATAAGGATGAGCCTGCGAAGTGTCATAGCTGGTTCGAGCTTCCTGGGGCGGCGCAAGGCCACGGGCCGCCACAGCCTTATTTTACGTGGCTCGGCTCGGTCGAGCCCGGTTACCGGGGTGCGGCTGCGCCCTCTTGGAGGGCGCGAAGCACCTCGAGCGCGGCGCGCCGCAACAGGACCAGCGTGCGCGTATTGGGTAGGATGTAGTCGGCCATCGGCACCTTGTTTGCATCAGGCAGCTGCGCGGCCAGGCGGCGGCTGGCATCGGCCGCCAGGGCGGCACGGGTCGCCTGGTCTGCGCCTGGAGGCGCGACCCGCGCCACATAGCGGGCGACCTTGAGCTCTTCAGGCGCGGTTACCAGCACAATCTTGTCAAAGCGCGAGCGCCAGCCCGGCTGCCCCGCAGCTTCCGCCGTGCGGCTCACTTCAAAGATCAGCGCCGACTCAACAACAGCAATGCCGCCGGGGTGGGCGGCCGCCAGCTCCTTGAGCTTTTCCTCTTGTGCGCGCAGCACCGCCGGGTGCACGATCGCGTTCAACTCCGGGAGCCTGCCTTGCTCAAAGGCAGCCCGGCCCAGCGCGCCCCGGTCCAGTCTGCCCTCGGCCGTCAACACCGTCGCGCCGAAGACCCGGACGATCTCCGCGTAGACGGGACCGCCCGGCTCCATGAGCGAGCGCCCGATCTCATCGGCTGAGAGCACGTGCGCTCCGCCCTCGGCGAAGACGAGGCCGACGGCGCTTTTCCCGCTCGCCAGGCCGCCGGTGAGGCCTACACGCAGCATGATTGCCGCCTGGCGGCTGTGGGGCAGGTGCCCGGTACACTGGGGTGATGGAAACAGGCGCGGGAGGTCGAGGAGGAAAACCACCGGAGGAGGTCTCTGATCCTTGGGGCGAGCCTTCGTCCGGCGCGTTGCCTGGTCCTGCGCCCGGTGCCTTGTTCAGGCCTCGCCCCGGTTCTTCCCCAAACGATCTGCCGCCTATCCCTTTGCTCAATGACGTGCTCGGGTTGCTGGCGTGTCCTGCCTGCTACGGCGCGCTGGTCGAAGAACCGGCGCAGGTGGCATGCACCGCCTGCGGGCGCGGGTACCCACTCGTCGATGGCATCCCGGTACTGCTGGTGGACCGCGCGACTCTGCCCGGCTGACACCGCTGGAGGGCCGAGTGGCGCCGCGAAGTCCTTTGCCCCAGCGCCCGGGGGCAGGCACACACCGCCTGCTCTGCCGATCTGTTTAGGCATGATGAAAAAAGGGCGCGACCAGCCGATAAGCGATCAGGGCAGCCACCGCAAAGGCCGCCGCGATCAGCCCCAGCATCGCCGCCCAGGAGATGCCGGCTGCCGCGTCCCCCTGGGCAGAGCGATCTTGGGGCTTCGGCGTCTGGTTCTGTGCCATAGAGCTCCAGTGTAGAGCGCCAAAGGTGCACCGGGGCAAAGGCATTCTTCCGTAAGCGGCAACTCTTCTACGCGAAAGGCTTTCCTATGGCATGTAGATGACATAGAATCTGCAGAATTTGCTACCGGGAGGGCAGGCCGTGTCGAGCATCAAGCGGGTGGAACAGTTTTCGCGCACGGAGTTGCTGGGACTGCAATGCGATCTGCAGCAGATGGAGTTGGATTCATGGCAGGCAGCCGGGCTGCTGGCTGCGTTTCTCAACGGCCGCGGCTACGGGGTCGATGCGGCGCTGGTGCAGGATTCGATCGTGCGGCTGGAAAGCACGCAGTGCGACATGGACTCCATGCAGAGCGAGCTGGAGCGGGTCGCGCTGGTGATGTAGGGGGGCGGGCTGCCCTCATTTTGCCCTCCTAGAGGTGCATGTTGCTGCTCGAGTTCGGTCGCCTCGGCCGGGGGCACAGCATGGTGAGCAGCGAGGATCTTTTCCAGGGAGTCGCGTAGCGGGGAGTCCCGCCGCACCAGCCAGCATTCCCGGTCACCTTCGCCATATTGCCAGTGCTTACGAAGCCTGTAGAACTCCGAGCCATAGGTGGTCAGCCAAAGCTCGTAGTGCGCGGGGGCGGCACCTTCTATCAAGTTGCGGGTCATGTGCGGCCACGATCGGTCTGGATAGAGCGTTAGCCAGCCCGGCTGGGCAAGGCAGCTTTCCGTCAGATCGGGATGAGTCACGATGAGGTCAGGGCGGATTTTCTCGACATCCTCAGGACGAAAGAACCTATGCGCGAACTTCGGGGTGTTCAGTCCCCAAGTATCGACAGCGGGCCAGCCAGAGTAGTACGGCAGAAAACCGGCCTCCGAGGTGAGGAGCAAGCCGTGCTGCGGCAGCGCACCGAGTGCGCGGGCGATGCTACGAACTTCCCCGAACTGCATGTAGCGAAAGGTGAGGGACTCTCGGTAGAGAGGGGCGGCAAAGAGGATCGCCCAGGCCGCGAGTGCGGCGCGGAAGGCAAGGGCTTTGCGCTTGCCCAATGCTTGCCAGTTGAAGGCGAGCAGGATTGCAGCGGCAGCCGGCAGGTAAAAGAAGAAACGGGAGCCGACATTCTGGTCGAGCCGCATGCACCAGTAAAAGAGGGTGGGCAGGCCGATAAGCGCCAGGACCAGCCAACCGTTGCCGCGCCGTCGAAGCCACAAGACCGGGGCGATGGCTGCAAAGGTGAAGAGCAGAGGCGCGACACTTGCACGCATCGAGCCGCCTACAAAGATGCCCAGGTCGCGATAAAAGTCGGCTTTGACCAGGAAAGGCAGCGGCAAAAGCTCGCCGAAGTAGTGCCACCGCCAGAAAAAATACAGGATGCCGGGAAGAACAAATCCGCCGGCGATCCAGGTAAGGGTACGGGGGCGGTCCTCGTGCCGGGCGAGAGCCAGGTACGCGAGCAGAGGGAGAGCGAAGACAACGCCGTCTGGCCTGAGCAGGCAAAGCGCCAGCGCGCATCCTGCCGCCCGCGAAGCGTAGCCCCTTGTAACGCAAAGGACAAGCAAGGCAAGGAGAAACGCATTCGGCAGGACATCAAAGCCGGAAGCGGCAGCAAATATCTGCCGACACAAAGCGGCTGCGCCGGCTACGGCCATCAGCCCGGAGAAAGCTATACGCAGCCCCGCAAGGCGAAGCAGCGTGGCTCCCAGACCTATGAGCGAGCAAACGTTGGCGAGCGCGCAAACCTGGAAGGGTGCGACGCTCAGGCGCATAGCGGCTGCGATCAGGATCATCCAGCCAAAGTCAGTCGCTCCCTCAACACGTGGGCCATTGGCAAGAAAGCTGATCGAGCCATGCTGAGCGAGGTTGCGGCTGTACTCAAACAGGATCAGCGCATCCTCAGAAGGAAGAAAACGGGTCGGCACCAGCGCCAGCGCAATCAGAGCCGCGGCGCCGTAAATCTGCAGGAGCAGGATGAGCAGGCGATCGATGCGGGTCAAACTGCGTTCGTCTCCATAAGCGAAGCTGGAGTATATCGCGCGACGCGGTGCTTGGCGGTTTGGCAAATAAGAGCCGACGCCTGTGACGTGGTTGTTTCGATACACTGGCAGCCATGATGTCTTGTTTGTCCCGTGGTCTCGCCTTTGCCTGTCTTTTCTTGACGCTCGGCACCGAACTGCTGTCTGCCCAGGGCGCTCCTCCGCCTCCTGTGGCTCCCGGGCAGGTGCCCGCACCCATTGCCCTTTACCCGCAAGGGGCGCCGGGCGCGCTCGGTCATGGCCCGGCAGACACACCCAAACTCTACCCGTACCTGCCGGCCAGCCGCTCGACAAACGCTTCCGTGCTGATCCTGCCGGGGGGCGGCTACATGCACGTGGCGCTTGGGCATGAGGGGCTGCAGTATGCGGAGTGGCTGAACGCGCAGGGGGTCGCGGCCTTTGTGCTCGATTACCGGGTAGCGCCCTACAAATTCCCTGTCGAGATCGCCGACGGCGTGGCGGCCATGCGCTACATTCGCAGCCATGCCACGGAGATGAACCTCGATCCGGAC
>CAXTPL010000016.1:0-466 GCA_964246065.1 uncultured Acidobacteriaceae bacterium | reverse complement strand
AGCGGCGTGTGGGGATCCTCTGCCGGCGGGCACCTGGCGTCAACGCTGGCGACCCAGTGCACGCTTGGGCTCGCTCCCGGCGATGCGCCCGGGCAGGCAGCCTGCCAGCCCAACTTCGCTATCCTCGCCTACCCGGTCATCGGCATGGAGCCCCCCATCACGCATGGCGGCTCGCGAACCAGCCTGCTCGGCGATAACCCTGACCCTGCGCTGGCGCACCGTTTGTCGGCGCAATTCGCCGTCACGGCTTCCACGCCGCCGGCGTTCTTGTTCGCTACCACGAACGACCCGGTCGTCCCGGTGGCGAACAGCGTTGCCTTCTACATGGCGCTGGTCGCCGCCGGGGTGCCGGCCGAGATGCACCTGTTTGACTATGCCGACCACGGGTGCGGGCTGTGCGGAACCATCCCTGAGCTGGCAGGCTGGCCCATGCTTTTGCGGGGCTGGCTGGTGCATCGTGGGCTGC
>CAXTPL010000015.1:29941-31834 GCA_964246065.1 uncultured Acidobacteriaceae bacterium | reverse complement strand
GAACGGGGCAGGGCACGGTGGGATCTCCGGCACGGCTGCAGTTCCGGCCTACGGCACGGCTGCGGCGCTAGCCGTTCGTCCCCGCACAGTTCCAGCCCCCGGCACAGCTGCGAATGCAGCCGCGCAGTCGGCTGCAACGCCCCTGCCGCCCGAAGAAGACAACCCCTTCTACCGCGAAGAAGAGTTGGCTGCCTGTGCTCGGGAGGCAGCAGAGATGGCCGGCGAACGCTGGGAGCCTCCATCTGCTCCCAATGCCTGCTCTGCCGCCGCAGATGCCTTGGCTGAGGGGCGCGACATGGCTTTCGGCCACGGTCTCGCTTCCTTCGAGAGCGACCTGGAGCAAGACTGTGGACCTCCTGCGACTCCGGGGCGGCCTGCTGTCGATCCGTGTGCCCTGCCGGGCGTGGAATACTTCCGAGCCGGCATTGGCTTTTCGATCGGCGACATCGAGATCACTCCCTTCACCATCCCGCATGACGCTGCCGATCCTGTGGGCTTTGTGCTTAAGGCCGATGGCATCCGGGTAGGCATTGCGACCGACCTCGGCTATGTGCCGGCCAATGTCAGCCAGCAGCTCCGCGGCTGCGACATCCTGATGCTGGAGTCCAATCACGACCTCGACATGCTTCGCGACGGACCCTATCCCTGGTCGGTCAAGCAGCGTGTTCTTTCGCGGGTAGGGCACCTGTCCAACGCCGCCGCAGCCGAGTTTCTGGAACGCGGCTACGACGGGCAGGCCGCGTTTGTGGTGCTCGCGCACTTGTCTGAGAGTAACAACCTCCCGGAGCTGGCACGGGTAGCGGCCGAGTTCGCCTTGCGCCACCGCATGAGCCTGTTGGCGAACAAACTGGTCCTGGCCAGTCAGCACGCGCCTACAGAAGCCCTTTGTTTGTAGCAAAACGCTTATAATCAAAGTTGGCCCGAATCGTGGCTCCCGGCCCTTCTTGCATCTGCCGAGTCGCCGGAGCATCCAACGAAGGCCTGACCGTTTTCCCGTGCCTGTGGGTGCGGAGCGTATGCGAGCATGCTCCGAATCCGTAGAAAGAGAGCGACTACCAGATATGGCCCTATGTACCGACCAGATCATCGGCGACATTCTTTCAAGCTGGCGCTATGACATTTCAGGCCTGGCGCCGGAGATGCGTGTGGACTACGAGCAGCATCTGGAGGCATGCGCCGGTTGCCGAACGAGGCAGCGGCTGCACCGCACCATCGATGTCGTGCTGGTGGGCCTCACCACACTCTCTACTTTGGCCTTCCTGCTGGCGGTCGCCATCATCCGCCATGTAGAGCCCCTACGGTACTGGGCGGTCGCGCAGCTACATCTCAGCGAAAACTATGTCGTCAAGATGCATCTCCATCAGAGCTATATCGCGGTTACTTTGCAGGATCTCGCCATCGCCGGGCTGCTGCTCTCGCTGCTGGCCTGGGCGCTGGTGGCGATGATGACCCCCGCCCCAACCTACCTGACCGATATGGCGGTGAGCCGGGCACGGGTGATCGAACGCGAACTGCGGAGCCGGACGCCCCGCAAGGTTGCCTAGCGGCTGTTCCCGCGGTTGCCGGTCGTGCTCCTTTGCCGCTCAGACACAGAGCCCCATGGCGTAGCTGTTCGGTTCCGTTTTGAAAGAACAAGCCGAAAAGCTGCAAACACACAAAAGCCTCGCCGAAGATCGGCGAGGCTTTTGCCTCGTGGGCCCCAAGCGTACCTACTGGATGGACCAGGCCTGGTTGATACCCCCGGTAGGCGGCCAAAGGATAACCGCGGCGCCAGGGTTCTTGTTGAAGCCGCTATCGTCGACAAGCATCCCGGTGGCCTTGTTCCGGATCAGAAATCCCTGGCCGGTGGAAGACAGCGACCAGAGTTCGGTGTCGTCATACGTGGGAGCGGAC
>CAXTPL010000015.1:0-29931 GCA_964246065.1 uncultured Acidobacteriaceae bacterium | reverse complement strand
GGGACTGCGTGACCGGTACCCCGTGATTCGGGTTCCCGTTCGTATCGGCCAGAAACAGTCCGCTGGCCAGATTCTGAATGGTGTAGAAGCCCTGCCCGTTTGCGGAGAAGAACCACTTCTGGTCGGAGCCTCCATTCGGCTGCGACTGGTCCATGGCCGTGCCTGCATTGCTTGATGAGCCAGGGTTGTCGAGCACCAGGTTGCTATTGCTGTTGGTCAGTGTGTAGTCGCCATCGGCGAGCGGCATGCTGGTATGCGCCAGAAACCCAAAGACGCCGACACTGTTTTGCGTGGCCACGTACACCTTGCCGTTGGCGATGGTGGGGGCGATGAACTTGTTGCCCGCGCCGAAGTTATCGCGCCCGTTCCCTGCCTGCGCACTGTTGTAGAGCTCGGTCCCCAGGTTTTCGGCATCGTAGGCGTGCAACACCGCCGGGCTGGTATTTTCCGTAGCCCAAACGATGCCGTTGCTGCTCCCATAGGCAGAAACGCTCGGCGTCGTACCCGGATACCCAAAGGTGGTTGCGGTGGTCTGCACGGGCGCCGCCAGGATCCTCGCCTGCTGTACCGCAAAGGAGAGCAGGTTCTGGCCGACTGGGCCGTAGTAGACGCGGTTGTTGAAGTAAGCAGGGCTGGACCAGATGCCGCCCGGCAGAGCCCCTTGCAGCTCCTCATACAGGTTGGCGTTGGAGTCGGGACTGTAGTGGCCCATGTTATCGCGATCGGCCACATAAAGGTTGCTGTCCTTGCCGGCAGCGACCACCAGGTGCCGGATCCTTCCATTGCTGTCGGCCATATCCGGCAGCAGCATCAGGCCGCCGGAGCCGAGGTCGGTATCGCTGCCCGACTCGTCGAGCGAGTTGAACATGGTCCAGTAATCCACCGGCTCCAGGCCGCGGCTGCTCATCGCCATCTTGACCAGCGCATTCCCGTAGTCGCCCTGGCCAGGCAAACCCTGCGGATTGTTCGTCGTATCAAAGGTGCCGTTGCCGAGCGAGATGTATACATTGCCCTGCGCGTCGACCGCGGGACCGGCTCCTGCATTCCAGGGCGCCGCTTCGTTTCCGTTGGGGGTAAGGTCGAGAGCCGAGGTTTGTCTCAGGGTGTTCTGATCGTAGGCCATTACCCAGCCTGAGTAAGGACGGTCATCGCAGTGCGAGCTCCAGCTGGTATACAGCGTGCCGTTCGCAAGCAGCAGCGCGGGCCTTTCCTTGAATTGTTTTGGGTCGAAGGTAACCGTGCTTCCGTTGCTGCCGTCGCCCATGCCTGGGGCTGTAGCCTGCACGGTAACCGGGCCGCCAAACTCTTCCCCACCCGTACCCATGTCCAGCGCGTGGATGCGCTGGTAGTAGTTGCCCGCGCCGTCCTTGGACATGGCGACGAAGTAGGCAGTCCCATGCGGACCGGCATGGCGATCGATCACCGGCGTTGCCGTAATGCCGATCTCCGGTGTGACCTGGTCGCAGTTGCGTGCGTCTGACGGCATTTCGCCGGGCCCCAGCAGGCTTTCGTAGCCCAGCACCTGCCCGGTATCGGCGTTGATCGCGTACACGGTGTCATGCTCGGTCGCAACGATGAGCACGTTCCTGGTCGTGCCGAGAAAGTTGAGCCCGGAAACGTACAGCGGCTGCGCATCGACCTTGCCGTCCACGCGAACGTTCGCCAGCAGCCCAAAGTTGCCGGCATTCACGTTCGCCGGGGTAAGGAGAGACTCGTTCAGGTTCTGCCCGGTACGGAACCCATCGTTATGCCAGGTGGTTACGTCGGTCTGCGCGTGCGCGGCCAAAGACGCTGCGCAGAAGACAAGAGAAAGGTACTTGCCTCTTGAAAGAAGGTGATAGCGGGACATGCGAACTCCTTTGTCAGCTTGGAGCGCGTTGTCCGGCTTCGACGTGCTGCGCACACCGAGCTTGCGAAGAGACGGGGACAAGCCGCACTGATAGAGGAAAGCAGACTCGGGAAAGAAAAACGACGACCAGCGAAACATCATATTGAAGACCCCTGCACTCAGCTTGGATGCTTCGCTGGATCAACGTAGCAAACGATCTGCGGAGATTGCCGGTTACATACGTAACGGCTTACTAGGCAGAAACCATTGCAGAGAGTGGTCTTCGCGGGGGATGGGAAGCTGCTTCAGACGGCCTTTGGAGGCGTGCCTGGCTCGGGCGGGAGGCTCGTCTCAAGCGAGCCGGTAAGGCTGGCAACGTGCTCCACGTGGTTGCGCACGCACCAGTATTCCAGGCCGGCGGACACCCGCTCCACTGCGCGCGGATCGGCGTAGCTGGCGGTGCCCACCTGGACGGCGGTGGCCCCGGCGATCAGAAACTCCACTGCATCTTCAGCGCAGACGATGCCGCCCATGCCGACGATGGGGATCTTGACGGCCTGCGCTGCTTCCCACACCATGCGCACGGCGATCGGCTTGATGGCGGGCCCGGAAAGGCCGCCGGTTATGTTGGCGATTCTGGGCCGGCGTGTCTTGATGTCGATGGCAAGCGAGAGAAAGGTGTTGACCAGCGAAAGGCCGTCGGCGCCGTTCTCCTCCGCAACCCGGGCCATGGCGGCAATGGAGGTCACGTTGGGAGAAAGCTTGAGCAGGATCGGCCGGCGGCTGGCTTTTTTGGCCTGCGCGGTCAACTCGGCAAGGGAGGCTGGATCGGTGCCGAAGACCATGCCGCCATGCGCGGTGTTCGGGCATGAGGCGTTGATCTCGTAAGCGGCAATGCCATCGGCGCGATTAAGCACTTCAATGACGGACACGTAGTCGGCCACCTGGTAGCCGAAGACATTGGCGATCAGCGCGCAGCCGGGCGGATGGCTGAAGGCGTGGAGCTTGGTGGTGACAAACGCTTCGACGCCGACGTTCTGGAGCCCGATGGCATTGATCATGCCGCTGGCCGTTTCAACGATGCGTGGCGCCCGGTTGCCGGCCATCGGCAGGTAGGAGAGGCCCTTGGTGACAAAGCCCCCGATCTTTTCGAGCGAGACGATCTCCTCAAACTCCACTCCATAGCCGAAGGTGCCGCTTGCGGCGAGGACCGGGCTGCGCAGGGGAATCCCGGCAAGCTCGACGCGCATATCGGGCTTCATCGCGGGGGTGCTCCCGGGCCCCGTGTAGAGGAGGCGGCAGGCTTGGCCGGTGCGGCCGCAGGCGCGGGAGCCAGCTCCTGGTGGTCCTGGTGGCTGCCTGCATCGCCGGCCGCGGTGCGCCCGTGGCGGCCGCGCACCGGGCGCGGCTTGGCCGGCGGCAGCGCGTCCTTGGGGTAGGCGACCAGGGCAGCCGGCCTGAGTGCCTGCGTCAGCACATGACCGACCGAAGCGGAGGGCTGATTGACGCCCAGCAACGAAGCAAAAGTAGCCGCGATGTCTACCGGCTCTACGCGGCCGTGGTAGGTGCCCGGCGTAAATGGAGCGCCGAACAAGCCGAGCGGCACATGGCGATCGTAGGAGTAGGGGCTGTAATGGCTGGTGCCCGTGCTCTTGGTGGTGCCGTCCATCTGGTAGGCGACCGGCATTACCATCACATACCAGCCGCCATTGGGCGAATAGCTGTGGCCCAGCAGGTCGCCGAACGGGGTACGCGGCAGGTCTCCTGAAGCGAGCTGAAGCCGGGTGTAGGTACGGTACACCTGCGGCCGGGGCGGCAGCTTGGCATCGGCAGGCTTGCTCCTGTCTTCCGGCTTCGCCAGGCCTGCTACAGCACCGTCGACGGCACTCTGCACCGCCTGCTCTGCTTCCAGCTCGTTGATGCCCGCGCGGGCAAACGCAGGCTCGTTCAGCGCGAGGTAGGGCAGCTCCTGCTGCGCAAGCAGATACGGCTGGTTTTCGCCCGGCGAGAACTTCTGGTTGATTGCCTCGTTGAGCGATGCGGTGAGCTTCTGCATGTCGACATAGGCGCCCTTGAGCCCGAGTGCGGAAGAAACCGCCGGGGTAGGGGCGACGCCGTGATCGGCCGTCAGCGCGACCCACACGTTCCCCAAACCTCCGTCTACATTCTTGTCGAGCCAGGTGAAAAAGCTGTCGAGGTCGCTATCGAGCGCGTCGACCATGGCATGTTCTTCGGGCGAGTCGGGCCCGACCTGGTGGCCAAGAATGTCATTGGGCGAAAGGCTGACGGTCAAAAGGTCGGTTACGCCTCGCTTGCCCAGCTGTTCGCCGGCAATCAGGGCCTCGGCAAAGGCCAGCTCATAGGCGTTTCCCGCCGGGGTACGGCCCACCTGCTTGTAGAACGAGCCGCCGGGAGCAGCTTCGGCCGCCTGCTGCGCGGTTTGGATCGCGGCTCCGTCGTTGAAGCTCTCCGCCCAGGCCGGCAGCTGAAGCATGTAATAGGTAGAGCTGATAAACCGTCCGCTCGCGGCGTCAATCCAGAAGGCTCCGTTGGCGGCCGCGCCTGCGGGCAGGATGGCGGCGCGGTCCTTGAGCGAGACTCCCCACACCTCCGCGGTCCCGCCGGTTGAAAGCCGCAGTTCATCGCCAACGGTGGAGGCGAGCAGGTTGCGCGGCGAAGCCCCGGGCTCGCCCGTTGTCGACGCCGGCCGACCTGCAGCCGCAGGCAGGGCGGCCTTCCCGGTCCCCGCGCTTGCGACCCCCGTGCTTCCGGTCCCGGCGCTTGCGGTTCCCGTGCTTGCGGTCCCGGCTTCCGCCGCACCGGTGTTCCCGGCTGCCGGTGGCGGCAACGCCGTCAGTCCGACCAGCGCATAGCGCTCATCTTCCACAGACGAGACAGGCCGCTGCTTGTTCCGGTCCAGGTCCCACCACTCGTTGGAGCTGATGCCGTGCCCGTCGGTGTAAGCGCCGGTGCCGATGGTGGCGTGGCCGGGCGCTGTCTTGGTATTGGCATAGCCGTAGTAGCAATCCGGGAAGTAGGCGCCACGATCCAGAAAGAGCCGAAAGCCGTGCCCTTTGAAGTCGGTCCGGAAACGCTCCAGATAGTCTGCGCGGAACTGGTCGATGACCAGGATGACGACGACTTTCGGGTGTCCGTCATAGGCAGCAGCTCGCGCGGCAGGCGCCGGAGGCAACACGAGCGCGGCCGCGGCGAGCGAGACGAGGGGCTTGGGTCGGATCATGGATCTCCGCGCCGGCAGGCTGACCCGGCCTTTCCTATGGTAGACCAGGAGTCTTTGCGGGTTTGCGCCTGCGTCGGGCCATCCAGGCGTGGCGCTTGGAGAGAAACTGCCGCGTTCCTGAGGCAGCGAGAGAAACTGTGGTTTTTTCCACAGGCATCGAGTCCGTGACAACCATCTTCTTCTCGATCAATAAAGAACACAGGAAGTTACATTCCCCTCAATCGGGAGCGAAAAGCCCCGCAGTTCCGGTTCTTTCTTTCCGCTCGGCCGCCCCCGCAGAGTCTTCCCGATCGATAAAGCTTGAAGCCACAGCACGAGTAAGGTAACTGACACGCAGCGGGTCGGAGGTTGCAAATGAGTGTTCTCGCTTTGAAAACATGGGTCGTTCGGATGCGGTTGGTATTTGCGCAGCGCAGTTGCGTCGAGGGCGGGTGTCCACCAGGCTGTTCCATGCATCGTGTGGGCCTGTTTTCGCTGCGCCGCGAGCGGTCGGCTCCGCCCGATCTCGCAGCTTAAGGATCGGCTCGCCGCCACGAAACAGACGCGGGCCGCACCCTCCCGCTGGTAAGCTGGACGGGTATGCTCGACCTTGCTTTTGTGCGCGCCAACCTGTCGCTGGTGGAGCAACGTCTTCGTGAGCGCGGTATGGAGCCCTCCACTGTGCTGGGCGAGGGATTTCGCGCCCTCGACGCGGAGCGGCGCTCCCGCATTACCGCCGCCGAAACCCTGAAGCGCGAACGCAACGAGTTAAGTCTGCAGATTGCTGCCTTGAAGAAGAACGGGCCGGCTGCCTCTGCATCGCCCGCCAATGCTTCCCCTGCTATCGCCTCCCTGATGGAAGAGGTGCGGCGGATCAAGGAGGAGGGTGAGTCCCTGGAATCTGCCGCCGCCGAGGCGGAAGACGCGCTGCGCGCACTGCTCGCCCGGCTGCCCAACCTGCCCGATGAAAGCGTTCCTCCGGGCACCACCGAGCTTGAGAATGTAGAGATCAAGCGCTGGAGCCCGACAGGGGAAAACCCTGAGCAGTCGCATCTGGGCTTTGCCTCCCGGCCCCACTGGGAGCTTGCCGAAGCACTCGGCATCCTGGACCTGGAACGCGCGGCCAAGCTTTCCGGAGCGCGTTTTGCCGTGTACTGGGGTGAAGGCGCGCGGCTGGAGCGAGCCCTGGCACAGTTCATGCTCGACCTCCAGACCCGCGAGCACGGGTACGTGGAGGTGCAGCCGCCAATCCTGGTCAACAGCCGCTCGCTATATGGCACCGGGCAGCTGCCAAAGTTTGAAGAAGATCTCTTTCGCTGTGGGAGTGAGCCAAGCTCCGGCGACGGGGGCAAGCTGCGCGACAACGATCACTGGCTGATCCCGACGGCTGAAGTGCCTTTGACCAACCTGTTTCGCGACGAAGTGCTGGAGGATCGCGATCTGCCTCTTTCGCTCACGGCCTGCACCCCGTGCTTCCGGTCCGAAGCAGGATCGTACGGGCGCGACGTGCGCGGCATTATTCGGCAGCACCAGTTCCAAAAGGTAGAGCTGGTCAAGTTTGCCCGGCCGGAAGAAAGCGATGCCGCACACGAGCAGATGACCCGGGATGCTGAAGGCATCCTGGAACGGCTGGAGCTGCCCTACCGCCGCATGCTGCTGTGCGCCGGCGATATGGGTTTTTCAGCGCGCAAGACCTATGACCTGGAGGTGTGGCTGCCCGGCCAGGGGCTCTACCGCGAAATCTCCTCCTGCTCCAACTGCGGCGACTTTCAAGCCAGGCGTGCAAATATCCGGTACCGCCCGGCTGGAAAGCCAAAGGCCGAGCACCTCCACACCCTCAACGGCAGCGGCCTGGCGGTAGGTCGTACCTGGGTGGCAGTGCTTGAAAACTACCAGCAGCCGGACGGCTCGATCAAGGTGCCGGCTGCGCTCATCTCCTACATGGGGGGCGCCACCGTCATCGAGCGGCGCACCGGCGCGGCGAAAGCAGGGAGGTAGGCAACGAAGATGGGCATCCTCGGCACTTACATTTTCTGGAAGTACGAGCGTGGCAGCTTTCACTACGACGTGATGGTCACGCTGATCCTCTTATTTCTTTTCATCTCGCCGCACGTGATCAACTTCCACGATCACCCGGTAGCCGACAACCTTTCGCCGTCGACGGTGCTAGTGCGCCCTACCACGCAGGGGCTCATCTATGAGATCCCCGCAGACCAGGTGCATGCGGGTACAGGCTTGCTTGCGCGCAAGCTCGATGGGCCGCTCGCCGCGGCGATTGCACCAATCTCAGGGCAGGTCACGGTCGACCGCTACGATGCTTTGAAGGATGCAAGCGGCAAGGTAACGGCGTATCGTGTGTGGGCGCACCGATAACCGGCAGGCGCGACGCAAGGAGGGGGTCTCCGCATGATGTTTGAGAAAGCTCACCGCGTGGCATGCGCGCTGGCCGCTTGTGCGATGCTCAGCCCGATGGTGCAGGCAGAGGGAACAGGCGCCGAGCTCGACAAGGTGCTGGCCCAGCTGGATGCAGCGGCGGCTCGCTTTCAAAGCGCGCAGGCAGACTTTGTCTGGGACCAGTACACCTCGGTGGTCCAGAGCCACGATGTGCAGAAAGGCTCGATCGCCTTTCGGCGAGGTGCAAAGTCGGTGGCCATGGTAGCCCACATCAAGACGGATAATGACCAGCCCTCGCCGAAGGACGTGCTCTTTAAAGATGGAGAGGTCCGGCTTTATCAACCGCAGATCAAGCAGGAGACCATTCTTGCGGCGGGCGCCAATCGCCAGCAGTATGAAAGCTATTCGACCCTAGGCTTCGGCGGCAGCGGGCGCGATCTGGCGGCGCAGTGGAACATCGCCTACCAGGGATCAGAAAAGATCGACGGCATCGATACGGCCAAGCTCGACCTTACCTCCAAGCATCCGGCGCCGAACAGCATGTTTACGCACATCACCATCTGGGTAGACCCGGCGCACTCAACCTCGCTGCGCCAGCAGTTTTTCGAGCCGAGCGGCGATACCCGCACGGCGACCTACGTGAACATCGTGCAGAACCGCTCGCCGGACAGCATGTTCAACCTGAAGACGCCGTCAGGGACGCAGGTGATTCGTAAGTAGCGGCGGCGCGCTCGAAGCGGGGGCATCAGGAGAGATGGTGTCGAGCCCCGGCGGGCTATACCTCGTGCCGCCAAGCGCAATGCCGGCCAGCACAAGCACAAAGGGCAGGCACTCAAGCGTATACCGCTGCTCGGGCGCTTCAATGGTGGCGAGAAGCAGCGATCGAAGCACAAAAAACGTCAGCATCGCCCCGGCAAAGGGTGGGCGGCGGCGTAGTCCCCAGGCTGCCAGCGCCAGGTAGGCAAGGTTGATCCCCGCCGCGGCATAGGCCACCTCCGTTTCGCCGGGATGCTCGCCGTACTGCCACCAGCGCAGATCGTTCGGCAGCAGCTCAAGTCGCGGGCGCAGCCACATATCTGCAACGCGCGCAGCCGGCAGCAGCAGGTAGTAGCGCAAGGGGTGTGCCTGCACGCGCGCCTGGGCAAGCGCGGCAAACTCCGCATCCTGCGCCTCGCTGAGGGTGGTGTCGTGGTTGTACTCGGCAAAGAGCCGGCGGGTAAGATCAAGCTGCGCGGGTGAGTCGAACGCGCGCGCCGGCAGCGCGGCTACGTCGAGTTTGTCGGCATCGAGGTTCCAATAGATCTCCTGGGTACAGGTGAAATCGACGCAGACGGTCTTGGTCCAGCGCTGAAAACCGGGGTGCGTCGGTTCGCCTGGGTCGGTCGCGTAGCGCGGCGCCAGCGGCTCAAAGACATGAAAGGTGTGCCAGTTGCGCCAAGTCCAGGGAACAAAGGGAAGTACGGACAGCAACCCCGCCGCGAGCGCGACCCGCCATGCGCGGCCATGGGTAGCAAGCAGGAGAGCCGGAAACAAGGCCGCGGCAAGCAAAGCTCCATCCGGCCGCAGCAGCGCCGCATAAGACCAGCAGGCTGCCAGCGCCAGAGCTGACTCCCGGATCTGAAATCGAGTCGATGCGGGGACCGCTGCGTTGCGAGGAGCGAACAGCCCCACCAGGCGGACAAAGCACCACAGCGCGCCCGCAATCGTGAACAGCTCCAGCGTTTCTGTCAGCAGCGCGGCACTGTAGGTAGCGGTAAACGGGCACAGCGCCGCCAGCCAGAGCGTCGCCATGCCGGCACGCCTTGACCAGAGCCTGCGTGCCGCACAGGCCAGCAACGCGCACGTGCCCAGGTCCACGCCTGCCTGCACGAGCAGCACCGCCCTGGCATTGGCGAGCCCAAACAGACGAAAGCAGGCGGCAAGAAACAGCGGATACCCCGGAAGGCGGATCAGCGTGGGTCGCACGCCTGTGGCCGTGGCAAACCCATATACGCCGTGCATGAGCCAGTTGCGAGCGATCTCGGCATAGATCTGCGGGTCGCCCTGCAGCGCGGCGTGGGCCTTGATCCACCAGAGCCGAAGAGCTGCGCCGAGCACGATCGCTGCAAGGTAGGGCCAGGGCCGCCATGGCTGCTGCCCCAACGGCGCCGGGGGCTCATGACTGCGAGCGGACCCACGACGCCGACCCTCGCCGACCGCTTGCCGCCCCATCTGCTCGCCCACCCGCATGAAACTGAATCATACAAGCCATGCACCGGCCGCCGTGGCAGGCATCGGCAGCACCAACCCTTCAGCGGCGCGCAAGCAGCGATGCAGTACGATGGCGAATGAGCGTCCCGGGCGCACGGCGGCTCCAGAGCCCCGGTGCGCGGGCTGTGCGCGGGAGCTCCTTTATTCATGATCAAGCCCGTCTTTTACGATCCGCAACGCAAGCGCTGGAGGAGGCTCCGTCGCGTCCTCGATGTCGTTGCCATTGTTTCCACCTTCGTGCTGGTGCTATTTTCGATCGGCGTGATTCGCCGGCAGACCCTGCCTGAGCTCCTGCTGCCGACCGACAAGCGGAACTTCAAGGCGCTCAAGGAGAGCCACGCCGCCGACCTCAAGATCCGCGGCGCCAAACCGGCTCGCCGCAAGACCGCACGCCACCCGTCCGACATTCCCTTGAACACCGATGAAGGGGTGCGCGCTGCTTTCTACATCAACGATGAAGCGAGCTATTCCTCGCTCAAGCAGCACATCCACCAGATCGACCTGCTCTTTCCCGACTGGCTCCACGTGACCACACCGGACGGTGCATTGCAGGCGGCGACGTTTTACGCGCCCGCGCACTTGTACAACGTGGTCGACAAGGCCGGGGTGCACGGCGTCGATCCTGAAAACAAGGTGGCCCGCGTGATCGCCGCAGCCAAGGAAGATACAGAAGTCTTTCCGATGCTGAATAACTACAACCTGTATAGCTCGGAGTGGGACGGCGGCCGCATCAAGGCCATCCTGGAAAGCCCCGCTGCCCGCGAGCGGCTGCATACCGATGTCGATAAGTTTTTATTCGCCAACCCAAAGTACCGGGGCATCTGCCTGGACTTTGAAGAGGTGCCGGACGAGTCGCAGGCCGCCTACATTGCATGGGCTGCTGAGCTGCACCACGACTTTGCCGCCAAGGGTTTGAAGCTGTACGTCAACGTAAGCTCCGGCGCCGATGTCGCGCTGATGAAAGGGATGGGCGCCAACACCGACGGCGTCATCCTGATGAACTACGACCAGCACGAAACGACCTCGGCGCCGGGACCGATTGCGGCGGAAGACTGGTTTGAAGCCAACCTGACGCGCGCGCTCAAGTACGTACCCAAGGGCAAGATCCTGTGCGGCATGGGCAATTACGGGTACGACTGGCAGCAGCCGCTGGGCGCCAACGGCAAACTTTCCTCGACCAAGGTTGAGGGTGTGGACGATGTGACCGTGCAGAATGCCTGGGGCCTGGCCTCGGACGCGGGTGCCGAGGTGCACCTGGAGGGCGATGAGCTCAATGCGCACTTTGCCTACGACGACGAAGATGCGCATGTGCGTCACCAGGTGTGGTTTCTTGATGGCGTCACCGCGCTGAATGAGCTTCGCGCCGCGCGCCAGATGGGTGTGCGCACCTTTGCGCTATGGCGGCTTGGGGAAGAAGATCCTTCTCTGTGGTCGATCTGGGATCATCCGTCCGACAAAAATGCGCCTTACCAATTGCGCACGGTGCCCCCAGGCAACGACGTCGACCAGCAGGGGGAAGGCGATATTCTGCGCATCACCGGCCAGCCCCGGCCGGGTACGCGGCAGATCTTTCTGGACTCAGACAAGTTCACCATCACTGACGAAGCGATGACGACGCTGCCGCACCCGTTTCAGCTTCGCTACTACGGCTACCAGCCGCATAAGCTTGCGCTCAGCTTCGACGACGGGCCAGACCCGAAGTGGACCCCGCGCATCCTTGACGTGCTGAAGCGTTACAACGTGAAGGGAACGTTCTTTGTCATCGGGCAGGAAGGGCAGGATAACATCGGCCTGCTGCGCCGCTATGTGCGCGAAGGTCATGAGATCGGCAACCACACCTTTACGCACCCCGACATCAGCGAAATCTCGCAGCGGCAGCTGGGGCTGGAGCTCAACCTGACCGAGCGATTGTTTGGCGCGGAGCTGGGCACGCAGCCCCTTTATTTTCGGCCGCCCTACTCCATTGACCAGGATCCGGATACCAACGACGAGGCCGCCCCCGCCAACGTGATCCAGCAGATGGGCTACACCATCGTCGGAAACAAGATTGATACCAACGACTGGGATGAGCACCCACGCAAGACACCGCAGGAGATCGTCTCCAACGTGCTCGAACAGATGGACCAGATGAAGGACCGACAGGATCTGCGCGGCTCCATCATCCTGATGCACGATGGCGGCGGGGACCGCTCGGCGACTGTGGCTGCGCTGCCACTGCTGATTACAACCATGCGGGCCAAAGGGTTCGAGTTCGTTCCTGTCTCGGAGTTGATGGGCAAGACTGCCGCGCAGGTCATGCCCGCGCTGCCGGCGCGCATGCGGTGGGGCGCGCGGGTGGACTGGGTGGCCTTTCTTGCGTTCTCAACCCTGGCGCGGAGCATCGTGGTGCTGTTTTTTGCCGGCGATATCTTGATGAGCGGGCGGCTGATTATCATCGGGGTGTTTGCTCTGATCGATCGACTCCGCACGCGCAAGGTCCCGCAGGCCGCCGGGTTTGCACCGCGCGTCGCTGTACTTATCCCTGCCTACAACGAAGAAACAGTGATCGTGCGCACGGTGCGCTCGGTGCTGCGATCTGACTACAAGAACCTTCGAGTGATCGTGATCGACGATGGCTCCTCAGACAAGACGCTGCAGGTGGCGCGCGATGCGTATGCGGCACAGATCGCTACCGGCGCTGTTACAGTCATGACCAAGCCGAACGCGGGCAAGGCCGAAGCGCTCAATTTTGCGATTCAGGACCTGGATGAAGAGTTCTACGTCGGCATCGACGCCGACACGGTCATTGCTCCCGACGCCATCTCGCACCTGGTGTGCCATTTCGCCGATGACCGCATCGGCGCGGTGGCCGGCAATGCCAAGGTGGGCAACCGTGTCAACCTGTGGACGCGCTGGCAGGCGCTGGAATACATCACGAGCCAGAACTTCGAACGGCGCGCACTGGATCTATTCAACGTTGTCACCGTTGTACCCGGCGCCATCGGCGCCTGGCGCACCGCCGCCGTCCGCAAAGGCGGCTGCTATCCGGTCAACACCGTGGCTGAAGATGCCGACCTGACGATGAACCTGCTCGAACAAAATTACCGGGTGATCTATGAGGATCGCTCGCTTGCATTTACCGAGGCCCCTATCAACGCTCGCGGGCTGATGCGGCAGCGTTTTCGCTGGTCCTTCGGCATCCTGCAGGCGGTGTTCAAACACAAGCAGGCCTTTCGCACCAACCCTGCGATGGGCTTTTTCGCGCTTCCCAATATCCTGATCTTCCAGATCCTGCTGCCCCTGGTTTCGCCCTTTATCGACCTGATGTTTCTCGGCGGCCTGCTTGAATACCTATGGCAGAAGTACTTTCATCCCGAAGCAGCCAGCGCGGTCAACTTTGAAAAGCTGCTGACTTACTTTCTGGCTTTTCTTGTGATCGATTTTGTAACTTCCGCACTTGCCTTTTCGCTCGAGCGCCGGCACCCCAGCAGCAAGGGCGACGGCCTGCTCCTGTTCCATATCTGGCTGCAGCGGTTCTCTTACCGGCAGCTGTTTTCGCTTGTTCTTTTTAAAACGCTCAAGCGCGCCATCGACGGACGGCCGTTTAACTGGGACAAGCTCGAGCGCACGGCCAAGATGTCCAAGCAAACAGAAAGCTACACCGCGGGGTAAGTTCCACGCGAGGCCAGGCAGGGCCGCCGCCACAGAAACGCCGCCGCAGAAACCCCCGCCGCAGAAGGCGCCCCGCCGCAAAGGGTGCCGTCTGTTCGCGGCTCGCCTCTTTTCCGAGGGGTGGTGCACCGAACCGCAATTGCGAGATCCGCAGCCCGCATGCACCACCCTTACCAGGCTAGTGTGCGTGCGCCGGCGACATCCCCTTTACGAAAGCATCTACGTTGCCCTTGTCCACCAGCGCGACACCCGTATCGACAAAGGCCGGGAATGGCGCAAACGCATCGAGCGAGTAGTCGCTGCCAAGAGGCTTCGGCGGATTATGGAAGATCTCATCCAGGCCTTTGAGCCCGAGGTAGGCCATGGTGTAGGGCTTTTGTGAGATGGTGGCGTCGATCTCGCCGCTCTTCACCAGATCGAGCGTTTGCGGGTCTACATCCATGGTAACCAGCAAGCGATCCTCTGCATGGTGCCGCTTGATTGCCTCGGCGACATCTTTACCTGCTGCAGCTTCAAGGCAAACAAAAGCGTCCACCTTGCCCGCGCCGGTGCGGAGCAGGTACTCCTCTGTTTTGTCGAGCGCTTTGCCTGCATCGCCCTGCATATCGAAGACCTCGCCGATCTTGATCCCAGGGAAGTTGCTCAACGCGTCCTTATAGCCCTTTAACCGCTCTTCAAGATTGGGCTGGCCGGGATTGGTGAAGAAGACGACGGTACCTTTGCCGTTGAGCTGCGCGGCGACGCGCTGGCCGCCCAGCCGCCCGGCCATCTGGTTGTTGGTGCCGATGAAGTAGAGCCTCTGGCTATCCGGCGCATCGGAGTCGATGGTGATCACCGGCACTCCTTGCGCGATGGCCTTGTTGATCTCCGGCCGCATCAGGTCAGGGTCGGCGATGGAGACCAGAATGCCGGCTGGCTTCATTGCAAGCACCGTGCGAAACTCGTCCACCTCACCCTTGGGGTCAAAGTAGCCGGTGCCGCGCATCTCGGCCGTCACGTGGTATTCAGCGGCAGCCTTTTGCAGGCCTGCCTCGGCGGTGTGCCAGTATTCAAGATTGATATTGGTCGCGATCAGGTAGAAGTGCTCGGAGGTGCTGTGACGCTGGCATCCGCCCAGAAGAGCCAGCGCGATCGTCAAGGGAACAAGAGCCAAACGCGTTTGAATCTGTTGCATGCGCATCCTCCATCAACTTTCCGTTTGCCAGGGTGCCCGCGGGCACGGCGTGAAAATAGCGCCCCGCAGGCAGCGCTATTTCCTTAAGGCGTCGGATTCTACTCCTGTCCTTTGCTCGCTGGGAAGTAGCTGCGCGGCTGCGACGCAGATGCCGGACAGGCGGCGTTACACTGGGGATGCCATGTCCACTCTGCAGACTCCCGCTAGCGAAATCCGGATGCCGGAAGGCGTCTTTGTCAATGAGCCTTTCACCGACTTTTCGCACCATCGCCACGCGGCAGAGATGAAAGCGGCGCTCGGAGAGGTTGCGTCGCAACTGGGCCGCGCGTATCCGCTTGTGATCGGAGGCGAGCGGCTGCGCACAGGAGAAAGCTTTGCGTCCACCAATCCTGCGCGGCCTCGTCAAGTGGTGGGCGAACACTGCGTCGCGGGGCAGGCTGAGGTGGACCGCGCGCTGGCCGCGGCAACCGACGCCTTTGCGTCCTGGCGCCATGCCTCGCTTGAGGTCAGGGTCTCCCTGCTGCTGCGTGCTGCCGAGATCATCCGTGCGCGCAAGTTCGAGTTCTGCGCCTGGCTGACCTATGAGGTCGGCAAGAACTGGGCTGAGGCCGATGCCGACGTCGCCGAGTGTATCGACTTCCTGGACTTCTATGCGCGCGAGGCTGTGCGGCTTGCGGGTACGGCAACCCCGATCCAATATCCCGGGGAGCGCAACGAGCTGCTGGCGCTGCCGCTCGGCGCAGGTGCGGTTATTCCGCCATGGAACTTCCCCTTCGCCATCATGGCCGGCATGACCGCTGCCGCCATTGTGACCGGCAACACCGTTGTATTGAAGCCTTCGCCCGACGCACCTACGGTTGCAAGCCGCTTTGTTGAGGTGCTCGAAGAGGCGGGTATGCCGGACGGAGTGGTGAACCTGGTGCAGGGAGGCGCGGAAACCGGGGAAGCACTCGTGCTCGACCCAAGAACGCGCTTTATCGCCTTTACCGGTTCGCGTGCGGTGGGTTTGGCGATCCACCAGCAGGCAGCAACCATGCAGCCGGGACAGGTGTGGATCAAGCGGACGATCCTCGAGCTGGGCGGCAAGGATGCCATCATCGTAGCGCGCGATGCCGACCTGGACCAGGCAGCAGAGGGGGTTCTGGCGGCTGCGTTTGGCTTTAGCGGGCAAAAGTGCTCAGCTTGTTCGCGAGCCATCGTCGAGGAGCCGCTGTACGACGCATTCCTCGAGCGGATCCGCCAGGGTATCGAGGCGATCTCGATCGGCGATCCGGTGGACAATCCTCGTATGGGCCCGGTGGTCAACGCGGCCGCGCGGGACCGGATCCTGAAGTACATCGAACAAGGCAGGCAGGAAGGACGGCTGATTGCGGGAGGCTCGGCCATCGAAGACGCCGAGGGCGGCTACTACATCGCGCCGACGGTTTTCGCCGACGTCGCTCCGGAGGCAACCATCGCGCAGGAGGAGATCTTCGGCCCGGTGCTGGCCGTGCTGCGCGCGACCGACTTCCATGATGCGCTGCGGATCGCCAATGGCACCGTCTTCGGGCTTACCGGCGCGGTGTACTCGGACTCGCAGGCCAATCTCGACCGCGCCCGCATGGAGTTTCACGTCGGCAACCTGTACCTGAACCGCAAGTGCACGGGCGCGATGGTGGGGGCGCACCCGTTTGGAGGCTTCAACCTGTCCGGTACAGATTCCAAGGCAGGCGGTCCGGAGTATCTGCAGCTCTTTACCCAGGGAAAATCAGTAGCCACGCGCCTGACCCATGCCTGACCGTCTCACCGGCATCACTCCAACCGCCGGTGCAGGCACTGGCAGCCCGGGGAGTGATGCAGTGGTGCTGCGGGCGAGCAGAGCTTTGTTGGCTCAGTTCGCCTGCATGATCAGGTTGCCGGCCGCAGCCGCTGCTTCAGCCAGGATGCGGTGATGGATGGTAAACAGCGCGAGCTCCAGGCGGTCCGAGACTCCCGTCTTGTCGTAAACGCCTCGCAGGTAGTTCTTGATGACCTGCTCGGTGGTGCCAAGGCGGAGCGCGATCTCCTTGTTCTTGCATCCCTGCACAATCAAGGCAACGATCTTCATCTCTTTCGGCGTCAGCCGGTCGCGAACCCGCGCGCCTACCAGATCTTCATCCGGCATCGCCGCCGTGTTCGCCACCGAGTGGATGGCACGCTCTCCGCGTCCGACCCGGCGTACGCAGTCCACCAGCGTCGGCCCGGTGATCGAGCGGAAGAACAGCCCGTGCACGTGTGCCGCCAGATAGGGCTGCGTGGACTCGCCGTTCTCAAGAATCGCAACGCCTCGGCTGCCGAGCGAGCAGATCTGCTGCATGAGGGGGCTCGGGTCGAGCTTCATGGTTGACCCGAAGAGTACGGTAACGCCTCGAAAGGTTACTAAAGCGCTTTGCAGGCGCTCCGCATCCGGACACTGCGCAATGATACGAAAATCATCTTCCATGGAGAGAACCTTGGCGGTCCCTGTGCGGAAGATGGCCTGATTGTCAGCAAGTATGACCTTGTTCATGAGAGTATCCCAGTCCTTTTACAAAATTGGCCCACCACGTGCCCGCAAGCCTCTGAAGGCCCTTGACCTTTCGGAACGAAGCATGTCACAGCGGCCATGTCACGTTTGCGGGTAGTACCGTAACTCGTCTATTTGCACGTAGAGCTGGGCTGGGTGAACAGTGTTCCAATTCGATACACGGTGAACGTTTAAGTACTAGTTACTCTTCGTTCATTCCGTTCGCCACGCGTCCGTTTAGGGTAACAGTGCCGACAGGTTACCTCGAAATCGCCAGAGTTGCGAACTATTTTCGAAGTTTTTTTCGGGATAGCCATGGCAAAAGTACGCGATTGGGAATGCGCCGCCGGGTCGAGCGGTCGTTCTTACGCGCTTCCGGCGGTTTCTACACTCCACCTGGAAGCGTAAACCCCTTTACAATCAGTCCAGCATGCCAAAGCCGGTCATTCTCGCCGTGGACGACGACATTTCCGTACTGGAAGCGGTCATCCAGGATCTTCGCCGCAAGTATGGCGCAGAGTACCGGATTTTGCGCGCCGGCTCAGGCCAGGCAGCGCTCGATACCTGCGAGCAGCTGAAAAAGCGCGGCGACGCCGTGGCGCTGATCCTGAGCGATCAACGGATGCCGGGCATGACCGGGGTGATCCTGCTCGAAAAGGTGCAAAGCCTTTACCCGGACGCCAAGCGGGCCCTGTTAACCGCCTATGCCGATACCGAGGCCGCCATCCAGGCCATTAACAGCGCGCGCATCCACTACTACCTGACCAAACCCTGGGATCCTCCGGAAGAGCGGCTGTACCCCATTCTCGATGACCTGCTTGAAAGCTGGAACAGCGGCTACAAGCCGCGGTTTGAAGGGTTGCGGGTGGTGGGGCCGCGCTGGTCGCCGCGCGACCACCAGGTGCGCGACTTCCTGTCTCGCAACCAGGTGCCTTTCAAATGGATCGATCCGGAGCAGGGCGACGGCGCGCTCCAGCTTTTACGCGACTACAAGCTTTCGGACGACCGTCTGCCGGCGGTGCTGTTCCCAGACGGCAGCGCGCTTTCGCAGCCGACCATCCCCGAGCTTGCCGCCCGGGTGGGGCTCAAGACAGAAGCGCGGAGCGAGTATTACGATCTGGTGGTGATCGGCGGGGGCCCTGCCGGCCTGGCCGCGGCGGTCTTCGGCACCTCCGAGGGGCTGCGCGTGCTGCTGGTGGAGCCGGACGCACCGGGCGGCCAGGCGGGGTCCAGCTCCCGCATCGAGAACTACCTGGGCTTTCCTGCCGGGGTGAGCGGCGAAGACCTGGCACGTCGCGCCATCACCCAGGCCACGCGCTTCGGGACGGAGTTCATCACCCAGTGCGCCGCATCGATACGCAGCGACCATCAGTATCATTCGGTGGTGCTGGGCGACGGGCGGGAGGTGTCGTGCCGGGTTTGCCTGATCGCGGTGGGGGTGCACTGGCGCCGCCTGGATGTGCCTGGAGTGGATCGGCTGACGGGTGCGGGCGTTTACTACGGCGCGGCGATGAGCGAAGCGCCCTCCTGCCGGGATGAAGAACTGTTTGTGGTGGGGGGCGCCAACTCGGCCGGCCAGGCTGCCATGCACTTCGCCAAGTTTGCCCGCAAGGTGACGATGCTGGTCCGGGGGGAGTCGCTGGCCGCCAGCATGTCAAAATACTTGATCGATCAGATTGCTGGAACATCGAACATTGTTGTACAGACAGCTTCGCAGGTAGTGGAAGCGTTTGGGGAAGATCGCCTCGAGGCTATTACGGTCCAGTCAGCAAGCGGCACCGAGCGTCGCGACGCGAGCTCGCTGTTCATCTTTATCGGCGCCGCGCCGCGCACCGGCTGGCTGCCCGAGACGATCCAGCGCGACGCAAAGGGCTTCGTCCTGTCAGGAAGGGATCTGCAGGTAGACGGCAAGCTGCCGGCAAGCTGGAAGGAGTCGCGCGACCCTTACCTGCTTGAAACCAGCGTGCCCGGGATCTTTGTTGCGGGCGATGTGCGTCACGGATCGGTAAAGCGCGTTGCCTCTTCGGTAGGCGAAGGTTCGATCGCGGTTCAGTTCATGCACCAGTACCTGGCGCAGTTTTAGAATCGCGCGGTGAGTACTTGCTCGATGCGGCAAAGAGGAGCCCGCAAAGACGACGGCAATGACAGAGTCCACCCCTACACGGCGTTCTGAAACAGTCTCTACGGAGGAGCTCCCGGCGCTCTTCAGCACGGTGCCGTTGCTGGCCCACCTGCAGGCGGCCGACCTTGGCTGCTTCAAGGGCATCGAGCGCGTGGTGATCGGCAAGGGCAGCACCTTGTTTGAGGAAGGCGAAGGCGACCTGTACTTCTGGATTCTGCTTGAAGGGCATATTCGGATCTACAAGGAAAAAGACGGCGACGGCGCGCGTACGTTTCTGATGGAGTTTCATGCCGGGGACACAGCCGGGGAGGTGCCCCTGCTGATGGGCCAGCGCGCCCCGACCGCCTACTGCGAGATTGCCGAGGACAGCACGGTGCTCCGGCTGCGCGAAGGCGGCTTTTGGCAGCTGATGGCCAGCTGTCCGCAGGTTCGCGAAGGCATTCTGCAGAATATGGCTCGTCGCTTTGAGATGTACCAGGCGGTGACGCTGCACCGGGAAAAGCTGATCTCGCTGGGCACGCTTGCGGCCGGGCTGATGCACGAGTTGAACAACCCCGGCGCGGCAGCCCGGCGCGCCGCCTCGCAGCTGCGCGAAAACATGACCAGGCTACAGACCATCACGCTTCGGATGACGCGTACCCCGCTTGCGCCGGAGCAACTGGAGTGCGTCGCTCACCTGCAGGAGCGGGTTTTCTCGCTGGGGAGCCCGGCGCCGCTCGATGCGCTCGAACAGTCCGACCGCGAAGAGCAGTTGTCCACCTGGCTTGAAGACCTGGGAGTTGAAAATCCCTGGCGCATTGCCCCCACCATGGTCAGCATCGGCTGGGAGCCGGAGGATATCGTCTGCGCGCGGGAGTCGTTCCCCCCGCAGATCCTTTCCGACACACTGAACTATCTCGACGCGCTCATCTCAAGCGTGCAGCTGGTCGGCACCATTGAGGAAAGCATCGCGCGGGTCACCGACCTGGTGACAGCTGTGAAGAAGTACGCCTATGACGACAAGCGCGGGCACCAGCAGATCGACGTGCGCGACAGCTTGAAGAGCACCCTCACCATCCTGGGGCACAAGTTTCGCGAGAAGCAGCTCAAGGTGGAGACAAGCTTTCCGGCGGAAACGCTGCACGTTTCGTGCGCGGGCTCAGGCTTGGCGCAGGTTTGGACCAACCTGCTCGATAACGCAATCGATGCGGCTCCCGAGCAGACCAGCATCGGGGTGCGATTGTGGCAGGAGGCAGACTCAGTCTGCGTGGGCATTCTTGACCATGGGCCAGGCATCCCGCACGAATACTGGGATCACATTTACCAGCCGTTTTTCACGACCAAGGAAGTCGGCGTAGGCACAGGCCTCGGCCTCGATATCGCGCATCGCATCGTGGTCAACAACTTTCAGGGAGATATCAGTTTCAAAACGGAGCCGGGGCAAACCGAGTTCATCGTCCGTCTACCGGCGGCAGGCAACTGCGCCGGCCCAGGGAGCGCCGCCTAGGGAGTGCTCTTGCAGCCGGCCTTTGATCCAAGAGGCCGATGCCCTGCCGTGTGGCTCTTTGCCGATAAAAGCGGGCCGGCAAGGTCCCTGCGCGCTGCCGGTAGAACCGCTTTGCTTCCTGCAGCGGCCAGCATTTTTGCACTTGCGGCTCGTACCTGGGGAGCAGCCTTGCTGCCGGGTGCGCGCGGGCTTGTTTGTGCGGCCTTTGCAGGGAAAAGCGCGGGGGCGGCTTCCAACTCCAGCGTGTACGCGCAGCCGCAGGAGTGGCGCAGCACGAGCTCTACCGGAAGCACGACGCGCTGCGCCTCCATGTTCATCGGCCTATCGCCGGCCACACGATGAAAGAGCAGCCGGGCCGCGGTCTCGCCGAGCAGGGCAGCCGGCTGCCGGATGACGGTGAGCGCCGGATGGAGGATATTGCCGAGCTCCAGGTCGTCAAAGCCGATCAGGGCCATGTCTTCCGGGACGCGTAGGCGAGGCGCCGCAGCGAAAGCAGCACGTCGCGCGTGACCAGGTTATTGGCGGTAAAGATAGCGGTGGGCGGCTCCGGTCCCGCCAGGGCGGCTTGAATCACCCGCGCAATGGTCTCGCGAGAGTCGCAATTGAAGTTGCGGGTGAGCGGCAAAGCGGCCGCACGCATGGCCCGGGCATAACCGTTGCCCCGCAGTTGCACCGTGTCCAGGTCGCGCCGAAAGCCAAGAAACAAAATACGGCGGTGCCCATGCTCTTCTATCAAGTGGTGCACGGCTGCCGCCGAGCCGGTCGTTTTCGACGACCACAGCATCCATAGGCGCGTTCTTTACCGGCCGATCCATGGCGACCACGGGGATGGCGCGAAAGGTTGGATCGTCCAGCCGAGAAGGGCCGATGCCCGCAGGCACCACCACCATGCCTTCGACGTGGCGCTGGAGCATCTTCTGCGCCTCCTGGAACTCGACCTCGGCTTGATCGTCGGAGGTGGGGAGCAGGACGGTGTAGTGCTGCTCCTGCGCGACAAGGCTGACGGCATGAGCACATTTGGCAAAAAAGGCGTCATGCAGGCCGGGCACGATCAGCCCAACTGTGCGTGACTTGAAGTTCCGCAGCGCGCGCGCCATCTCATTCGGGTGGTAGCCCAGCTTGGCTAACGGCCCGACGGACGCGTGCCGCGGTGTCGTCTGCCACGTGCTGGGAGCCATTGAGCACGCGGGAAACGGTCATGGTGCCGACGCCTGCGACGCGGGCAACATCATGCATAGTGGGCTTACGTGTCATGGGACGGCGTGCCTAAGCATACATGAGTGTTCCCCTGGGGGACTGAGTACTTCCGTCAGCTGGGATAGCGCGGCACCATGGCCGCGCCCAGCAGTCCGGAGTCTGAGCCCAATTGTGCAGGCAGGACATTCGTCTTTCCCGTCTCGTAGCAGTCGCGGTCGTTGGGCTGGGTGAGCCGGTAAACATAGCTCGCGCGCTCGAGTTCTCTGAACATCACAGGAGAAAACAAGGGCCATGCCGCCGCCGCGCCGCCGCCGACCACATAGAGGGGCAGGTTGAGGGTGTTTACCAGGTCGGCCAGGCTGAGGCCGAGTGCGCGGCCTACGGTGTTGTACACCGAGAGCGCGCCCGGGTCGCCTCCGTGCGCAAACTCAGCGACATCGCGCGCGGTCACTGCCTGGTGCTTGTCGACGAGTTCGCGAACGCGCGGCGAGCGGCCTTCGGCGGCTGCTTCACGCGCCATGCGCACGATACCGGTAGCCGAGGCAAAGAGCTCAAGGCAGCCGCGGTTGCCGCACGAGCAAGGGATGCCTTCAGGCCACACGCTGACGTGGCCGGCCTCGCCCGCCATGCCGAGAAACCCGTTCCAGATGCGACCGCCCAGCACGATGCCGCTGCCCACTCCGGTGCCCAGGGTGAGCATGCAAAGTGACTCAACCGAATACTCCTGGCCAAGGCCGGCATGGGCTTCGGCCAAGGCGGCAGCGTTTGCGTCCGATTCAATGATGACGGGGAGACCGAGCAGCCGCTCAAGCTCTACCTTGAGTTCGAGCTCGTGGAAGCCGGGCAGATTGGGAGGTTGGAGCAGACGGCCGGCGGGTAGCTCGATAGGTCCTGGACTGCCCACGCCGATGCCCTGCAGACCTCCTTCGCCGCCGCACTCGGCGATAACCTGGCGAATGGCTGCGGCCATATCGGCAAGCACCGTCATCGGGCCTTCTTGAACGCGCGTGGGGACTGCGACCGAGGCGAGGCGCTGCCATTCGCCGGAAAAGCCGGCGATACGCAGGTTGGTACCGCCCAGGTCGACGCCGATTGTGAACTTCGTCATGGAGAAAACACTACCTCGTCGCAGGCATGCCGCCGGCGAGCATTGTCCACGTAAGGGTACTATGCGCCGGGTACCGGTGAGAACGTTACCGGGAAAAACGGGCAACAGCGATGCGAGCTGACGAGCCTGCGCGGAGGATCAATACTCTCCGCGAATGACGTTGTGCAGTTGTTCCCCGCGGAGGTAGCGTTCAAGCTGAGCATGGGTGAACTGGAGAACGCGCCGCACAAACGCGGGGCTCGATCCGGCGACGTGCGGGGTGAGCAGCAGCCCTGGAGCGCTCCACAGCGGATGCCCCGCGGGTAGCGGCTCGGGATCGGTAACGTCGAGGGCGGCGCGGATGCGATGCTGGTTCAGCGCGGCCACGAGTGCATCGGTCTCAACAACAGCGCCGCGCGCTGCGTTGACGAGCAAGGCCCCTTGCTTCATGCGTGCGAGTGCCGTGGCATCGATCAGGTGACGCGTTTCCGCCGTCAAGGGTGTGATCAGCACAACGACGTCGGCCTGCGGCAGCAGCGAAGGCAACTCAGAAACAGGCGAGACGCCTTCGCGGGCCGAGCGGGCGACGCGCAGAATCTTCGGTCCAAAGGCGATCAGGCGAGCCTCAATGGCTTTGCCGATCGCGCCGTAGCCGACGATCAGGACGGTCTTGTCCGCCAGTTCTTCCACGAGCACCGGCACGTCCATGCGTCCGCTGTCGGGATATGCGGCATGGTAGTAGGCATCTGCTTCATCCCGGGTCACCCATCGGCCGGCCTGCTGAAGCTGCGCATACAACGGCAAGAATTTGAGCGAAGCAAGAATGGCGGTCAACGCCCACTCTGCTGTAGGGCCATCGTGGAGCCCTTGTGCATTGCACAGGACGGCACCTTCGGGGATGAGCGGCAGCAGCCCCTCGATGCCTGCGCCAAAGGATTGCACCACGCGCGCACCGCGCACTCGCGGCAACACCTGTTGCGAGTCCTTGTTGGACCACGGAGCAAGCAAAAACTCCACCTCGATGGGCGTCGTCTCCCCGGGTGCCATTCGCACGATCTCCGCTTCCGGCGGAAAACTGCGCAGGAGCTGTTCGTCAAGAAACGATGGAATCCCTACACGGACCATGACCGGCTTTCTCCTATGGGTGCGATGCGGATGCGCGCCAACAACCGAGATCCAAAAGCGCGAGCCCTAATCTTTCTGGTGGAAGACGGCATTGTTGATGTTCGGCCAGAACTCCTGGAAGAGGTAGGTGCCGCCATCGATGACGACATTGGTCAACCAGCGCTGACCGGTCTTGGTCCAGGTACGGTCCGCGCTCGGATAGTAGAGGTCCGAGATGCCGGAGGCGGCGCCGGCGCCGACGATCTCAGAAGCATTGAACGCCCGGCCGCCGGAGTCGGTGCGCGTGATCAGCGTACGGCTGAACGCATAAGCGCCGCGCTTGAGCACACCCCCATGGCCAAGCGTGTAGTAACGCGAGTCCTGGTGTAAAGCAACAGGCAGAATGGCCTGCACCCAGTAATTTTCATCGGTCTGGTCGGCGAATTGATGCCAGAAGTAGCGCCCGTAGCCGGCGGCGCCCTGGTGAAACTGGGGATCGGAGTTTTCCCCCTGAGCATAGCCGGCGAGCACTGCCGGGAGAATAAACGCGGAATAGTCAAAGCTTTGCTGCGTGGTGCTGAGAAACTTCTCTTTCACGGTTTGCGAAGGCAGACGCTGGTCTGCCGAGACAGCGCGAAAGTTGGGGATAACGCCGAGAATGCGCTTGGTCTGCTTAGGCTGGCCACTTGCGGGATTTACAGGGCCATTGGGCGTCTGCTTGGTAGGCGTATTCTGCCCCGTATCGCCTTGCTGGGCTGCTTCAGCAGCAGCGGAGGGCGCGTCCGGCATGACGCTGTCCCTGGCGACCAGTTGCTGCCCATGCGCGTAGGTGCCGGCGGAGAGCGCCGCGGCGGCGGCAAGCGCTGCAAGATGCGTAACCCGCGGGGAACGCGTGCGTCCCGCCGGAAAACGAACAAATGAAGCCTTCAACAAAGGTGCTTTCTGATTCACTCGGGGGTCCTTTGGTCTCTTCCATAGGCATGCGCGCCTGTGGAAGCGACGGTGATCCCGACGGGGGATGCACCGTTCGTTCCCATTGGACGGGAGTGCAGGTCCTCAGGTCTCAGGTTTTTGAAAGGTGCCCGGCGAAGAGGCTAGCCCAGCAAGGTGCGGAGAGCGGCCAGCCCTGCTTCAACGGCACTGACCGGCACGGCATATCCCATGCGCAGGTGTCCTTCGCCTTGCGCACCGAAGACGACGCCCGGGATCGTGGCCACATGCGCCTTGTCGAGCAGCAGCGCCGCGGCTTTGCGGCTGTCGGCGCGGCGACTTTCCGGGTCAAGCTTGCGGATGCTTGGAAAGGCATAAAAAGCGCCGGCAGGCAGTGCGCAGGTCAAGCCAAGCTCGTTGAGGCCGGCAACGAGAAGGTCGCGTCGCTCCCGGTACTGCTCGCGCCGTGTGTCGAGCGTGCTTTGAGGGGTGTTCAACGCCTCAAGAGCTGCCCACTGCAGCGGCGTGGAGACGCCATTTATGGAGTAAAGCACCATCTTGCGCAGCGCGCTCATAAAAGGCTCTTCGGCTACGGCGTAGCCCACCCGCCAGCCGGTCATGGCGTAGCTTTTCGAGAACGTGTATGTGGAGATAGTGCGCTTCTGCATGCCGGGCAGCGATGCGATGGAAACGTGCTCGCCCTCGTACACCAGGTCTTCGTAAGCCTCGTCGGCGATGACGAGCAGGTCGTGCTCGATGGCGAAGGCAGCGACCTCTTCTGCTTGCGTGCGGGTAAACACCGTGCCGGAGGGGTTTTGCGGTGTGTTGTAGTAGATGGCCCGTGTCGCCGGAGTCAGAAACTTCAGCAGCGTTTCCGTGATGCCGTTGCGGAGGGCGCTCGAAGTGGGCACCAGTGTGGGGCGCGCCTCGGTGCCGGTGATCATGTCGCGGATGGGCGTCCAGTAAGGGGCGAAGACCAGCACGTCATCGCCGGGGTTGAGCACGCTCTGGAACGCGGAGTACAAGGCGTGCGCGCCGCCTGCAGTCACGATGACCTGGTCCACGCCGGCCGGGATGCGGTTGCGAGTTGCGAGCTTGTGCGCAAGCGCTTCTCGCAGCGGAACAATGCCGGACGAAGGCGCATAGCGGGTCTGATTATCGATCAGAGCCCGCAGGACGGCGTATTTGATCATCTCGGGAGTTTCAAAAAACGGCTCTCCGCCATGAAAGGCGTGTACCTGCTGGCCGCTTTCGCGCAGCTCCAGAACCTTGTTGCGGATCTGCACGATGTCAGAAAAGCCGACCTCGTGCAGGCGTCGTGCTACCCGGACGTTGCTGCCCTGTGTTGCCATGATGAGTGGTTGCTCCCTTTGCAGCCCCGCCTGCGGCGCCCGCGCTCGCGACGAAAGCCGATGCCGTAGTTCCGGCCGGTCCCTGGCCGGGCCCTGGCCGGGCCTGCTCAGGCCCGCGCGGCCTGTGTCGCCTGGCGCAGCGTCAATGCTACTCTGCGAGTAGATGCGACGTTGGATGATATGGGCGCTGCTCGCCGGGTTGTGGGCTTTGCAGGGCGCGCTGGCGCTGTACCGGCACGCGCCTCGCCAGGCACTGTTGCAGCTGGCCATTGCAGGGTTCTTCGCCGTGATCGGACGCATCGTGCATGCGCGCGATCCCAGCCGCTAAGACCGCGTCCGCAGCCTGCGATGACTAAACCGCGAGTGAGCCGGTGTAGACGGCCATGCCCGCCACCGTGTCGACGTCCATCGAGTGCAGCGCATCGATTTCAGCCTGCTCGCGGATGCCGCCCGCCACGATTAACTGGCGCCCCGTAAGGGCTCGCAGACGCCGTGCCTGCTCGATCGGAAAGCCGCGCATGGTTCCTTCTGTGTCGACGTGCGTGTAAAGGAAGCCACCGCAAAAAGGTTCCAGGGCGGCGATGGCTTGATCCGGGGTAAGGGCAAGCCGGTCGCGCCAGCCGCGCACCGCGACCCGTCCGCCCTTGCTGTCGATGCTGGCGAGGAATCGATCTGTGCCGATTGCCGTTGCAATCTGTTGTGCCAGGGCAGTATGGACGGCGGTCTCGTGCTGGTCTGCGCCGAAGAGGGCGGAGCCGAAGATGACTCTGCGCACCCCGCTTGCCAGCAGCTCCTCGGCCTGCGCCACCGTGCGGAGGCCGCCGCCGACCTGGCAGGGCAGCTCGCGAGCGATGCGCTCGATCAGGGCACGATTGTGACCTTGTCGCTTGGCAGCGTCGAGGTCAATCAATTGGACGATAGGGTAGCCTCGAAAACGGTCGATCCAGTAGTCGATGTTGTCAAAGGCAAGCCGCGGTTCTTCGCCTTGGACCAGCTGTACCACCTGGCCGCCGAGCAGGTCGATGGCAGGAATCAGCATGGAAGCCTCACGGGGACGCCGCGCGCGGCGAGCTGCTCCTTCAGTGTGCGTGCGTCGGCCACGCCGAAGTGGAAGATGCTTGCGGCCAAGGCGGCGTCAGCGCAGCCGTTGCCGGGCCCATGCAGCAGAACCTCGGCAAAGTGATCGGCGGTGCCTGCTCCGCCTGAGGCAATGACGGGGATCTGTACCGCTCTTGAGACAAGGGCGGTCAGTGCGCAGTCAAAGCCGGCCCGGGGGCCGTCGGCATCCATGCTGGTGAGCAGGATCTCGCCTGCGCCGCGCTGCTCGGCCTCGCGCGCCCAGTCGAGCAGCTTGCGTCCGGTAGCCTTGCGGCCGCCGCCGGCGTAGACTTCCGCGCTCGCAGCATCGCCGGCCGGCTTGCGGCGTGCATCGATGGCAACGACGACGGCTTGCGCCCCGAAGCGAGCGCCTATCCGGCCGATCAGCGCAGGCTCTGCAAGCGCTGCCGAATTGATAGAAACCTTGTCGGCTCCCGCGTCGAAGACCGCGCTTGCATCCTCAGCCGTGCGAATGCCGCCGCCTACGGCAAAAGGGACAAAAAGGCGCTTTGCGGTTTCGCGCACAGTCTCAATCAGCGTTCCACGCCCTTCGTGAGTCGCGGTGATATCGAGCAGCACAATCTCGTCAGCGCCTGCTTCAGCATGTCGCGCCGCAAGCTCTGCAGGGGCGCCCGCGTCCACCAGGTCTTCGAACTGGACGCCTTTTACGACGCGGCCTCCGGTCACGTCGAGGCAGGCTATGATGCGCTTGGTCAGCATGAGTCTCTTTCTAAAGGGTGACGAAATTGTGCAGCAGGCGCAAACCGGCTGCGGAGGATTTTTCCGGGTGGAACTGCACGCCCATCACATTGCCGCGTTCCACAATCGCTGAGAAGGAGCCGCCGTAGTCTGTAACCGCCGCGGTATCCTTTATGAGCGGCGCGCGGTAGGAGTGCGTGTAGTAAACAAAGGCGCTGGTGCCCAGCCCGGCGGTGAGAGCGCTTTCGCGCGTTATGGTGAGCCCGTTCCAGCCTACGTGCGGGCATTTCAGTCCGCCGTCGAATGCCGGCCCTGAAAACCGCTCGCACCAGCCCGGGAACGCGCCCAGCCCGGCGACGTCGGGCGCCTCGGTGCTGCCTTCAAAGAGCCACTGCAGCCCTACGCAGATGCCGAGGAACGGTGTTCCTTTCTGCGTGCAGTCGCGGATAGCCTCTGTGAGCCCCTGCTGCTCGAGCAGGCGCGTTGCCGCAAAATGGCCGACGCCGGGCAGCATGAGCTTGTCGGCGGCGTGGATAGCCCCTGGGTCTGCGGTGACGAAGGCATCGGCCTCAAGAGCTCCAAGCGCTTTCATGACCGAGGTAAGATTGCCGGCCTTGTAGTCGATCACGGCGATGCGTCCGCCGGTCACAGCAGACCCTTGGTAGACGGCAGCATCTCCCCCAGCTGCTTGTCGCGTGAACAGGCTACGCGCAACGCGCGCGCAAAAGCCTTGAAGAGCGCCTCGACCTTGTGATGGTTTGAGCGGCCATACATGGTCTTCAGGTGGACGTTGGCCCGGGCGCCGCGGGCAAAGCCGTCGAAAAAGTCTTCAAGCAGCTCCGATTGCAGGTCGCCGACCAGCGCAGTACGTACCTTGGTCTTGATTTTGCAGGCCACACGTCCGCTCAGGTCGACGGCCGCAATCGCCAGGGTTTCGTCCATCGGCATGAGAAAGTAACCGGCGCGCATGATGCCTTTTTTGTCGCCAAGCGCCTTGTCAAACGCTTCGCCAAGCGCGATCCCCACATCTTCAATCGTATGGTGCTGGTCAACATCGAGGTCGCCGCGGCAGCTGAGCTCCAGGTTGAAGGCACCGTGGCGTGTGAAGAGCTCAAGCATGTGATCGAAGAAGCGGATCCCGGTCGAAATCTTGTAGATGCCTGCTCCTTCCACCGTGAGCTTGAGTTGTATCTTCGTTTCCGTCGTATTGCGATCGAGCGTGGCTGTGCGCGGCCGCAGCTTGCGCGCTCGCGGCTTTGGGTCCACCGCGGCAGGGGAGGATGGCGCTGCCGGTGCGGAAGTGTCGGGCGTGGGGCTCATGCTTGCTCCTCCTGGTTCTTCCATCCTATGGCAGAGAGGGTTTCGCGCAGCGCGGCGTGGCATGGTCCCATCTGTTCGCGGGGACCGATGGTGACGCGGACGCAGCCGTCGCAACCCGGGTCCGCCGAACGGTCGCGTACCAGCACGCCTCGAGCATGCATCTCGCGCGTGAACTCGCGATGCCTGGGCCCTATGTTGAGCAAAAGGAAGTTGGCCTGTGATTGCCAGTAAGGAACCTGGAGTGTGCCAAGGAAGGAGCCAAGCTCGGCGCGAGCAGCCTTTACCTCGTCAACATACCAGCGCAGGTACGCGTCATCCTCAAGCGCCGGCGGCAGGCATGCGAGTGCAAGCGCGTTGACGCTGTAGGGGGAGATGACGCGGCGCATCCAGCGCATTGCATCCTCGTGAGCGGCGAGCAGCCCGAGCCGGAGACCGGCGAGCCCGTAGGCTTTTGAAAAAGTGCGCGCCACGATTACATTTGGCACGCTGCCGACG
>CAXTPL010000014.1:30185-32523 GCA_964246065.1 uncultured Acidobacteriaceae bacterium | reverse complement strand
CGGCCCCCGCACCATGGACCAGCGCCGGCTGCTGCGCATTGCGAACCCCGGCAGCGGACGAGATCGGGCCTCCTGCGGCCGAAGTGCGGCCGCCGCCCTGGCTCCGACCTCCGGCCCCGGCCATAAAGGCGTGGTTGTTGCGGTACTCCCCTGTTTGCAAGGCAACAAAAGGGTCAGTCAGCGTCCCGTTGAAAGGCGAAGCATTGGCATAACTGTTGACCACCGAGGTGCCCGAAGTGTAGGGCGACATGGTGCCTGTCTCAAGCAGGAAGCCAAGCGGATCGTTGATCCCGGTTCGCGTATTGGGCGAGGTCAGGTTGCCGCCTCCAGGCAGGGACCCGAGCGTGCCGTTCTGGTCTGTCTCCTGGTAAACGGAGTCGGAAAGCGGATCGCCGATCGCAGGGCTGAGCGACTCTTGCGCGCCTGCCCTTGCCGCCGAAAGCAGCACCAGCAGCACCAGGAGCATCAAGGGGCGGAGCATCCACCCGGCGGCTTCTCGTCGAATGTGCACCGGGCTCATCGGCTTGGATCCCGAAGGCGAAAGGCCGGCAGGGCGATGAAGCCCCAAACAATGATGCCAAACAAAACGCCGTTTCTGACGATGATGATGTAATCGGTGATAGAGTTCTCCGGCTGCAGCACGCGTCCGATGGTTCCTATGATGATGAAGGCCGCGACAAAGGTCGGCAAGGTTTGGCCGATAAACTCGAGCAGAAACCGCAGGACCGCGACAATGAGGATCGGATAGACAACCATCCCAAAAAGACCGAAATCGACCGCTCCGGCGGTGAGGACAGAGTTCGCCTCGTCTGTGTAGGTGGTCCCGAAGAGCTCATTGGAAAGCCCTTCTTCGCTGGTGGTTCGATTCTTGTCAGGGTAAAGGATCGACGGCACGGCAGAGACGGTCTGCATGCCGAGATCCACCCCGTAGCCGGGGGTGAACTTGGTACTGAATGCTTCCATCTCCGCCAGAAACCCGAGGATGAAGGTGCGCGTCTGCACGTTGGTCGAAAAGGTCTTCGACACTTCGGCGTAGTTCTTGGTCTCAAAGTATTCAAGAGCGAGGCTAACCCGGTCCACGATATTCAAACCCTGCTTGCTGAAGCCGGCCAGACGCATATAGAAAAACGCGATGGTGGCAACGTAGAGCAGCCCGGCAAGGATGACGCCGACCACCGCGCGCTTGAGCCAGGACCACCGGAACTGGTGCGGGCCCAGCCGCAGCGCGATCAGTGCCAGCACCATCGTATAGATCAGGCTGCGGCGCCCAATCGGGATCTCCAGAAGAAACTGCACCGCGGTCAGCAGCATCAAGTATCGCCGCACACCTTTTTGCCGTGTATTGAGAGCTGCTACCAGCGTGATCGCAAACAAGGTCCCGATCAGCCATGCAGAGAACGAAGCAAAGATCCCCAGCTGCCCGTTTTCTCCATGGGTAGCTCCCATGTAGTCCAGTGCATGGGTAGCATAGGCGACCACGATCAACATGACACCGACGCTGATGAAGACGACCACCTGCGGCGGAAACTCGAGTACGAACTCTTCGCCAAACAAGGGCGCTTCCACCGCTTCGCCGAGGGCCAGCAGCACGGCCATCGAAAATAAGACCGACCCCATGGTATGGGTCAGGATGACCGGATCGTGGTGGAGGTACTCCCCCAGGCTCAGGTCGGTTCGGGGCAAAGTGAACCAGGTATTTGCCGTGCCCAGCCCGTAGCCCAGCCCGAGCGTGCTGAACAAGAGACTGGAAAGCCGAATGGGTGCCCGCAACACGACGATATCAAAGAAGACCCAGAGGGAGGTGATCGACAAAACCACCGAGCCCACCATGAGCATGAAGTCGGTCTCGACCACCCAGCAGACCAGAGCCGCGGCCAGCATCAACAATGGGAAGTAGATCGCGTACAGGTTCCGCGAGGGAACAAAGACCTGCCCCAGCCTCCGAGGCGCGGCCGCCCCGCGCCGTGCCTCTTCGCCGTTAAAGAGCGCTACGCTGCTCATCGCTCCTGCTCCCGGCCTAGTGTACAAACAAGGCGTAGTTGGTCGACAGCCCGATCGCCGCTTCGATGCCGCGGTAAAGAAAGGTCTTGCCGATGCTCGAAGGCACGAACAGGATATCGCCGTCGGCGATCATCACATCCGCCTGCTTGCCATAGAGCACGTGCTTCAGATCGAGATCGACCTCTTCCCGTCCGGTCGGCAGCTTGCGGATGATCTTGGTCTTGCTGAGCGCGGCAGTTTTGTTCATCCCGCCCGCCAGCGACAGCGCCTCGATGACGGAAAGCCGCTCGTTGTTATCGACCAGGATGCCGCCCGGCCGCAGAACATCGCCTATGAC